>CAZGWB010000171.1:0-1534 GCA_964529335.1 uncultured Candidatus Cloacimonas sp. | reverse complement strand
CCATGCCAAAAGGTGGAAATCTATCCATTGAAACCAGCAACCTTCAGCTGAGCCCCGATTCCAAAGTCAGCTACCAGGATGCTGTGCCGGGGGATTATGTGGTGATAAGCGTTTGCGATACAGGCAAGGGTATGGATAAAGAAACCAAGGCCCGGATCTTCGAACCTTTTTTCACAACCAAAGAGGCGAATAAAGGTCTTGGATTGGGGCTTTCCACGGTATATGGCATCGTCCAGCAAGCTGGGGGGTTTATCACTGTGGACAGCACACCCGATATAGGTTCTTGTTTTAAAATATTTCTACCAGCCACGCAGGAAAAGCCCCTATCTCGAATGTCCGCTTCTTTGGGAAATGAACTAATGGGGAAAGGCGAATCGGTTCTGATCGTGGAAGATGAGGAATCTCTGTTGCAGCTTTTTGCTAAGCTGATCACCAACTTGGGTTACAAGGTAACCGTCTGCTCCAATGGTCTGGAAGCCTTGAACCTGATTAACGAAGGCTACCGTCCTGATATCGTGATCACAGATGTAATCATGCCGGCCATCAATGGCAAAGAATTGTCCGACCGGATCATAGAAATAATCCCCGAGCAAAAGCTCCTTTTCATGTCCGGTTTTGCTGATGATGTTCTGGCCAATCATGGGGTTTTCAGTCAGGGAATCCCTTTTATCCAGAAACCCTTCACAGCCCGCGGGATCGCAGCAAAGATCAAGCAACTGCTGGAGCACTAAACTTAGAACCTTAAGACGAGGTCCGTATGAACAACCGGTTTATCCTTCTGTTTTCAATAGCATTCATAAGCTCTTGGTTGAATGCCTATCAAAATTCTTCTCCATCCCTGATTACGCCAACCTCCCTTTCTCCACGTGAAAGCGAGATTACTCTTGCCCACAGGTTTTACGGCCCAGTCAATGAAAAGCCACTTGACACTTTCTTTGGAATGAATGCTGGTGCAAACGTAAGCCTCAGCCTGAGGCATAACTTTTGGAAAACACTGGAAGCCAAGGCTGGATACACAAGGTCTGGTAAACAATATGAACTGGGTGCAGCATATCGGTTTACCCCAAATGATTTTCCAGTTCAAGCTCAGTTGGATTACCGCTATTTCTCTTTTATTCAGTCAACCGATAGTAAAAGACACGGCAATTTCCTATATCTGGTTTCCGCTCAAACAAATCCGCTTGCTGAAAGGCTAATAGTAACCCTGAATGCAGGATATGATGGTTATTACGAACGTTTGGTAAGTGGAGCGGGACTGCAGGTTCTGATTACGGAAAAACTTAGCCTTTTAGGTGAGTACTACCCAGTATGGGACCGAAATTCAGCAGCGGATGTCCTGAAACAGTATATTGGCAAGGACGATGCCTTCTGCATTGCGCTAAAGGCAGACACTTATGGCCATCATTTCATCTTTAGTTTAGGCAATGCCAGTGGGATGGATCCACGTATCCAATCACTTGGCACTGATAACCGCGATTTGCATCTGGGCTTCAATATCCAGCGTCGCTTGGGAGTTTAACATGAGAGTGTTTTA
>CAZGWB010000170.1:0-1826 GCA_964529335.1 uncultured Candidatus Cloacimonas sp. | reverse complement strand
GTGGAGGATTGCCTGCAGTTGGGTGCTGATGTGAAGTTCCGGGCACAGTTTGATACTTATCTGAAAGCCTTCTTTGATAGCCTGGAACTGCTGTTCAATGCAGCAATGGCGAGGGATTACTATGTTCCAGCAAAGCGATTTGGTTATCTGATGATGCGCATGCGGAACCGCTATCACGATCCTACGATGGATTTGAAGTGGGCAGGGGCTAAGGTGCGCAGATTGATCGATAAATACCTGATCTCAGAAGGGATCAATCCCAAGATTGCGCCTGCCAAGTTGCTTTCTGATGAATTTCCCAAGCAGATGCGTGATCATAACAAAACCGGAAAAGCCAAAGCGTCTGAGATGGAACATGCCATCCGCTGGCATATCAAAGTAAACATGGAGAAAGATCCTGCCCTCTATACGGGATTCCATGAACGGCTGCAGAAGATTCTGGATTCGTATAGGAAGACTATTGAACAATCTGAACCTCGCAATACCGAGATGTGCTAAGCACTCAGATATGGGAATTATCAGATAAAAGTGAATAATTTGGTCTATTTTAGCCAGAAACACCCTCCAAAAGCCCTGATATTTGTCCATTTTCCGGTTTATCCTGAAATCTGGACAGACCTCTCCTATCTCACGCTCGTAAAATCTTCAGGCTACGCTTCAAGTTAAAGGCGATTGCTCCCATGAACAGGTAGTCTGCCGTCTTCTGTAACCCCATATAGATCGACCTGCTCCAGCCAAAGTGTTTCTTCAGGCCTCCAAAGCTGCGCTCAACACGATATCTTTTCGTCGAAATGGCATGGTTGAAGGCTTTTGTTTCCGGGGGCATCTCTTTGTTTTTCATTTTCTTCCGCATGATCTTGGAGACTAACTTTTTATCTTGCAAAGCATCTTCGTTTTCCTGACTACAGTATCCCTTGTCAGCAAGAACTTCGGTATTTTCCGGAAGCTCCAGCTTCTCCACCAAGGGCATCAGCATGTGGCCATCAAAGACATTAGCCGATGTAACTTCGATTGCTTGCACCAGTCCATAAGCTTTGTCAACTACCGTATGGCCTTTGTAGCCATAGATGCTCTTCTTGCCCTTTTTCATCCACCTGGCATCAGGATCCTTTGATTCTTCCACAGTCAACTCTGTGGCCTGAAAGGTGGTTTGTTCAGGTATGTCTTCATCACCCACAGGCTCGGTCTCGATGATCTCTTTCTTGCGCGGACGGGCATGTGATTCCACTAAGGTAGCATCGACTATAACACCCTCGGTGATCTTGATGTCGTGCTTGCTCAGTTGACGATTGAGCTCTTGTAGAAGCTTCTCATAGATACCCTTGGCGGAAAACCTGCTCCGCCAGCGGCAGATCGTGGAATGATCAGGTACCGGATTCTCCAAACTCAAATGACAAAACCACAGGAACATGATATTAAAGCCAAGCTGCTCTTCCATCTGGTAATCGGATAACTTGTACCAAGTCTGGAGCAGCATGATCCGAAACATTACCTCTGCCGAAAAGGCATCTCTGCCCGCTACCGAATTTCTTCTGATCTCAACCTTATCGAGTATCTTGATAATTCTCTTCCAGTCTATCAATTTCTCTATGTCCATGAGGAAGTGTTTGCGGCTTGCCAAACGATTGGCAATCTCTTGATCGGCGAAGGTTATGGTTTGCTTTTCCATGATTAGCTCCTGTGTTATGATGGAGCCATATTAATACACACATCTAATTTGTCAAGAACTATTTACATATACTTTTTGTCCATTTTCACGTGCAACGGTCTTTTGGAGTAGCTAATCTATTGATATATATGGCAAAGGGCGAGATAAGTAAAATATC
>CAZGWB010000169.1:0-1841 GCA_964529335.1 uncultured Candidatus Cloacimonas sp. | reverse complement strand
AAGCCAGTTTACGCGGATCTACAGGGAATACTGGAACGCAGTATTACCGCTGTGCGACGATTCACGATAAGGGGAAGAAAGGTGGATTGCAAAGTGCGCCTTTGGGAATTGCCAACGAAGCAGGGGTTACAAGTAGTCAACCCAGCACATGGAACAAGCTAATCGAGAGCCATTCCTCCACATTGCGGGCAGATAAACTCGAAGCACAGATCCATGATGCAATCGCCAACCTGGTCATTCCGCCAGCCTGGTATGAGATGATCATGGCCTATTTTCTCAGTGACCATGGCATGGAAGAGTTTGAGCGCGAGAACTACAACCTGCGCCAGGAACTGAAGAGATTACAGGATATGTATACCAGCGGCTTTTTGACACAAGCCCAATTCAAAGATCGAGCAACATCCATCACCAGCGAGCTGCACAAAATGCAGCCTTCCGCAAAGCCGGAGGCTCGTGAGATTTTACCCTTCCTCAAAGACTTCTCGTTGATATGGGGAAAGATGACTTCAAGGGAACAGCGGACTTTGCTGAAAGTTATGGTTGAAGCAGTTTATTTCGATGAACAGGGAGTGGTACGGCAGATGCTGGTAAATTCTCCCTTTGATAAACTCTTAGGTATTGCCGGATGATTTCTATTACTCAAAATACTTTTGCAGCAGCGTAATCACCGCGGTCGCCAGCTGCTTTCTGACGCCAGGATCAGGAACCCGGCTCAGTGCCAGAGCAACATCAACAACTTCCGGGGGAAGGCGGTCCGCCTCTAATCCACGGACGTCGAACGCCTTTAGAGTTGGCCATCCGGCCAACTCTAAAAATTCATTTGGGTTCACGCCATAATGATCGGCTAACAAAATGCAGTTCACCATTGCCGGCCGCTGGCCAGACAATATCCGCCGGATCGCTTGATGATCCAAACCGGCGTTCATCCCCGCTTCACGGTAACTTTCATTGTGTTTTTCCATCAACGCGTTAAGCCGGGCGATAAACGGGCCAAGATCAAAGGGCTTGTTTTTCGCTTCTCGTTGTGCATGTGCGATCGGTTTATCCATGATTTTTCACCTGGGCATTCGCGGCGTATAAATATAGGTAGGTTGACGGTTCGTATCGAGACAAAACAGAACCGTGTCCCAATCCTATTATAGCATTCGGAGGAGTCATGGAAAAACCAAAGTTAAAAGCAGTAGGGTATCGCCGCGTATCCATGCGAGAGCAAATCGATGGGCACAGCCTCGACGCACAGGAGAAAAATATCCGCGATTATGCCGCTTCTCAAGGTTGGGATTTGATCGAGATCTATACCGATGCCGGCATCTCAGCCAAAAAAGACAGCCACCGGCCCGATTTGGAACGCTTGATGCATGATGCGAAAGCCAAGAAGTTTGATGTGATCGTGGTGGATAAGATCGACCGGTTCTATCGCCACCTGGCAGGCCTGCTCACGGCTTTGGACGAGCTCCGGTCAATCGATATTTCCTTTGCTTCCGTCCAGGAGCGCCTGGACTTTACCTCTCCATGGGGGAAGCTGATGCTCACGGTCCTGGGCATCCTCGCGGAAATCTATCTGGATAACCTCCGTCAGGAAACTCTAAAAGGGAAACACCAGAGAGCCAGAGAAGGTCTATGGAACGGTCTGCCACCCTACGGGTATTGCAAAGGATTATGTTCAGCCTGCGAAGATCCGAATGGGAAAGGCTACTGCCCAGATTTTGGAAACCCAAATAAATCGGATGGCAAGCGCCTGGTATTGCATCCAGTGGATAGTGAGGTGGTCAAGCTGGTATTCGGCTGGTACTTGAGTGGAAAGCAATCGGATGCAAGCATTGCGGAAAAACTGAATTCCT
>CAZGWB010000168.1:0-1923 GCA_964529335.1 uncultured Candidatus Cloacimonas sp. | reverse complement strand
ATATGTCACGTAGTTATCCACATAAATGCCCACTTTTTTGGGGGAATGCCTATTTTTAGCTTAATTTGTTGCAGATACTCTTTGAAGTTTATACTAAAAGGCTGCGAACAGCCAAAACTTCACCGCTCTGTTTGGTGATGATTGCCTGTTCAGCGCAAAATTCGTTGCTGATACCTCTGGAAAGATGCGAGTGAAGAGTCAAATTTGCCAGCGGATACTTCAGGCCTGTTGAACCGGCAAAAACTGCACTCTCGCTGTAGGATATCAACGAGATGAACTGCCCTGGCTGCCCATCCAATTGAGTCTCACTGTCCAAAAAAAACAGTCTTTGGCCTGAGCTTTCAATCCCGGCCTTTACTTCCGGATACTGCCTTTTTAGCAGCAGCAAATTTTGAATCAAAGCCAAAGCATGATCAAAACGCCCCAGCAGATCATTGCAAATTATCAGTTCCGTGTATCCCTGCTGAACACACCAAAGCAAGGCCAATTCCGTGTCGGTTTCGTTTTTTTCAGAAGGATGTCGGATCAGCGGGACTTCGGGGAAGCGATCCAAGAGCATTGGATCGAGAGAATCCAGATCCCCAATGATGGCAGTTGCTCGTCTGTTTTGCCGGTTAATCGTTTCCAGGCCATTGTCAACTGCGATAACGGCATCCTGAAGTTGGATGTTTTCGTAGCCGGAATAAAGCTTTGCGGGGGAGTGATTTGTGAAGAGGTAAGCCCGGCGCATAGGTTTAGCGCATGGCGTAGGTAGGTTCGTCGATGCGGTTCAGGTAAGCCGTGGGATTGATCTTGCCGCTGGCGTTCCGCACTTCATAATGCAGATGCGGACCCGTGGAAATCCCTGAACTACCCATAAGACCGATAATCTGCCCTTTGGACACAGTGTCGCCCACACGCACCAAATAGCTGTATAGATGGGCATACAGAGTTTGATAGCCAGATCCGTGCTCGATTAATATCCGCTTGCCATAGCCGGTATCGTAGTCGGTGGTGATCACGGTTCCACTGGCTGTGGCATATATCGCTGTCCCTGGTTGATTGGCGATGTCGATCCCATAATGGAATTCTATCTCGTTAGTGATCGGATGTACCCTCATTCCCCAGCCATCAGAAATTCTCCCAAAAGTTGGATAGATAGAAGGCATGAAGTCAGGGGGCAGTTCACCGTCAGCCAGTTCATCCAAGGTGGGAGTGTAAAATGCTTCGGCTGGAGCAAAATGGGCAAGGATATGAGCCAGCCTGGTTTCCAAAGTGTTTATCTGCCTTTTGAGAGCAGGATCGTAGGCTAGATCAGTCTGTTTGGGACTGCGTTTAAAATCCAGGGAAGGATAGTCGCGCTCAGGAGTGCCAGGTTGTTTCAGCGAGTCCAAACTGCTGTATATGGAATCCACAGTTGCGGCATAGAAATCCAGCTTGCCGCGTAGCGTGGCGTTTTCCCTTTCCAGCTTCTGCAGCCTGGATTGAGCATCGAGATATCCAGCCAATTGAAGATAAAACAGAATCGTGGAAATAAGCACAAAACAAGCAGCCACCATTAACACGAAGAAAAGCCAGCGCGGCAACAACCAGTTGCGACGCTGCCCGTCCATACCATTCTGAAGGCTTAGCTGAAGTTTGCCCGCAGGCACAAATTCGTTATCCACGATATTCCTTATGCATCATATTGTTATGCTGCCAGGTGCAAGAATCAAGCCAATGTGAAGAGAAAATGGCATCCCGTAGGGGAATCGAACCCCTGTTGCGTGACTGAGAATCACGAGTCCTAGGCCACTAGACGAACGGGACAGAAATTGCAAGATAGTCGGCATAAACATTACCAAAATAAACTGGCGACCCCTAGGGGAATCGAACCCCTCTTGCAAGAATGAAAATCTTGAGTCCTGACCGATAGACGAAGGGGTCGCAAACTGGTGATCCAGG
>CAZGWB010000167.1:0-2340 GCA_964529335.1 uncultured Candidatus Cloacimonas sp. | reverse complement strand
AAAAACTGGCTGCGGTGGGAGCGCTGATGCATCCGGACAGTGGGGCAGATGAAGGCATGATCCTGATCTGGAACGCGGAGACTGGAAAACAGGAGCAGTTGTTGACCACAGGAATGAACGATTACCGGCTGTGGACCGTTGCCTGGTCGCCGGATGGTCGCTTCATGGCTGTCGGCTCGACCGGCAGCGATATATTCTTGTGGGATATGACCAGCAGTCAACCTCTGGCAAAATTGGGCGGTCATACCGATATCAGCGATCAGCTGGCCTGGTCTCCTGCCGGTAACCGCCTGGCTTCTGTTGCCCGTGACGGCACCCTACAAATCTGGGATCTATCTGCATTTACTTCAGGCACAGAGTAACTGCTGCCATGGCTACTCTGGAATCGTACGTCCTATATAATATTTAGCTGACCAGCATTTGACCCACTATGATGAGCTAGAGGGGTCAATTTCCTGTAGTTACTCAAGCAAGCCATTGATTTGCCAGGCTACATAAATAGGTATAAATTGGACAGGTAGTTGTACCAGGCAGGAGGAATTCATTATGACCAAATCACAGAAAAGATGGTTATTCGTTGTGGTGACTGTATTCATCCTTGCTGCACTCATATTGGCAGAAACCACTAAGCATTTCTTTGGGAGGTGGATCGCTAGCACGATCTATGATAATCGAGCAATTTTCCTAAGTTGTGATGAATTGCCTGACTTATCCGATGTGAAAAGTGTAATGGAGCAACATAATCAGGTCATTCAGGAGATCAAGAATATCGATCCTGAGAATATTGAGATCACCATAGACAACTCTTGTCCTGGAAAGGGAAGCTTGATAATTTATTATCCATCCCATAACGATAGAACTCAGATAGAAGAGTTGCTGGGCGATTCTTTTTTTGGAATTCCTTGGAAAGGAATCAATCGGTGATGGTTTTTTCTCCTCTAACTTCCCATTTGGCTGCAATTCGAGCCTCCGCTTTTTTACTCAGGCAAGGTTGGAGATGACTTGGGCTGATAAAGCTAGAAACCTCTATACCCGTAGAACGCGGCTACACCTAAACTCTGCCAATTGCCTCCGCTGCTGCCTGCTTGACCTCTCCTCTGTGGGAGGTAATATGCTTCCTTTCAACCAAACAAGCAAAATCTATGCGCCTTGAATTTTTCACCTTTCCGCTTCTTATTGGAGTTGGCATACCCCTGATTCTTCTGATAATTCTTTGGTGCAGAAAACGGATCTTCTTCAGGAGCGCGGCAATGCCCTGGGCGCTGTTGCCAGGGTACCACCCTGACGATGGTACAGGAAGCGCGAGGCCATGTTACATAGTCCCCGCACGACCAGGGTACCAACGCGAGCAGCTTTTATGATGCGTTTTGAGCTTGAGCTCTTTCCATATCCAGCAGTTTTTGGTACATTGCTGCTCCTTGTTTTGCTGCTCCATAGTTGGCGAAAGGAACATTCGTGGCCTTACCTATTTTTCTTATCGCTCTTTTGGGTGTATATCCTCGTTGTCCTGACCATGATCTTTTTTCCCATCCGAATTCCCCAGGAATGGCCTGGAAATATTACACCACAAAACCTACTTGGTATCTTCAGCCATGTGAACTTCATCCCATTTAACTTTGGCTATTTATTTACTGCGAATGCCTCTGTTATTTTTGAACAACTGATCGGAAATATATTGCTGACCCTGCCAGTTGGCTTTTGTTTGCCCTTTCTTGACCGCGTTCCTGGCAGACGGATTTTCTGGCTTGCCTTGTTTTTTGGCTCGGTGCTTGAAGGGTTACAGTTATTGATAAGGCTTTTAGGCATCATTAGCGGTTACGGGCATTCGATTGATATTAATGATGTGATCCTAAATTCAATTGGCATACTGGTTGGCTATGAACTTTATCGTACCTTTGCCTGGTTTTATCGTGCATTGACCTCGCGTCTCTGATTGCCAACAAGTGCAATGTTTCAGTATTTAAATAAGGTAACGATGCAAAAAACAAAGACAAATAAACAAGTACTTCACGAAAGCTGACAGTTAATCATCCGAAGAATAAAATAGGAAGGCACAAAAATGACCGAAAAGAACTACCCGGCATTTTAAAATATTAAAACTTCTTAGCAAATCACAGACAGCTGGGCAGATACGTTTTATGTTGAATTCCAAAGTATAGCCCAGCCTCTCACAAGATTTGGTTCAGTAAGACATAGCTAATTTTCAAGAAGATTACAGATGCCAACAAAATGGGTATTCCTGGCAGTCGGTGCAAACTGATTTTCTTTTCCCGAATCGCTGATATCAAACCTAAGCCTAAAACCACAATAAGATGAGTTGCTAGAAATGCAAAGATAAAG
>CAZGWB010000166.1:0-2502 GCA_964529335.1 uncultured Candidatus Cloacimonas sp. | reverse complement strand
GCTACTGGAAACTGGAATGGGATGGCACAGACTCCAACGGCCAAATCTGCCCCACAGGAATCTACTACATCCGTATGCAAGCCGGTTCCGAAAGCTACTTGCGTAAAGCCATACTGCTGAAGTAGGTTAACGGGTTAACGGGTTAACGGGTTAACAGGTTAACGGGTGAACAGGTTAACGGGTTAACAGGTTATTAGAAAACCCCGGATTTATTCCGGGGTTTTCTTTATATGCAGATTTACCCTACTTAAACAAATCCAAACATTCCCCAAGTTCCTTGCTGGCTTCGCGGATGCCCTGGCAACTCCCCGCAGACTCCTCCCGAATCTCATCCGCGTGGCTTCCGGGTGGAGTCCGCGTGGCATCCGGGTGACATGGATGGAATGAGCTTGGTATTACAGTGATCACAGGGACAACCTGTATGGATCATCATCTGACAAAGGTTGTGCTTGACAACTTCTCATGGTGTCGCAATTATTGATTCGTGTGGCTGGGACTTCTTCATTGGCTCTTCAGTCCGTCATGCACAGGCCAGTCCATTCCATCCACCCTGCAAAACCAATATTCATAATGCAGCGAAGGGACGGCCAAGATGCCATGTTGAGAGCCCAGTCCTGTTAGTCCATATCGCATACAGAATGTTTCTTGATACCAGTGATTAAGCCCAATGAGCTTCACGCGCAAGGGGCACATATAAAGAAAGGCGAATAAGACCATGAACAAAAGCGATCAAGGTGATCTAACAACCCTCCTCAGTTTGTAAGGGTTAGGGTAATGGAATGTAATATGCAGCGTAAAACGACCTATGTTATTTGTCTTATCCTAATGATCTTGGGTTTGTGCATTTCCCAATATTGGGGTGTGGTGAACATTCCTGTAGGGCTATATGACGTAGATTATCAGAATGGCACGTATAATCTGATTTGGTCTCACGACGATAAAAGCAAGGCAATTAACAATGGCAGCCAGATTCCTCAGCTTAATATTCTTAGCGATCCAGACGGCACTCCTCCTGATATTGGAGCGAAATACTATCCACACCATCATCAGGAATATCAATTCTCTGATAATGAAATCTTTTGGATGTCGTTCCCGGTTATTGATGATCGGAGTCATGATGATCAACTGCCCTATGATTATGATATGCTGGGATATTTGTTCCATGAGCACATGCTTCAGCCAGATAACCAAATTGTATCAGCCAGTTGGAGCTATAATACTGACTATGGTAATATGAATTATATTGGTAATGGTATATGGAACCTTCCAAATCATGAGGTCACGCAACCCCAGGGATTTAAACTCAAGTTTAATGATGGGGTTATATCACCAATTGTTGTGAATGGGTTCAAGGTAAACCACGAAACCACTCCGGTAGAACTGGCAATTGATTCGGGGACCAATCAAACCTTTGACAATTGGATAGGCTATTACGTTTCCGATATACAATGGACGGGAGATGCTCTTTCCAGATTACTGCCAAATAGCCAGAATGAAACATACCTCGATCATATCTATAGAATTAAAGCCCAATATTGGTCAACCGAAAGGATCAGCCCAGAGTATGGAAGCAGATGGATCGTGAATCCAAACCTGTATACTCTTTCCGAAGGTGACATGGTCGCTATAGCGTTGCTGCCCAATGCCCCGAAAAGCCTATACTGGAATACTCCACCCATATCTGTTGATCCCAGGACAAGAGAATTACCCGTTAACTTCACTTACAAGGAAGAATTGGATTACACTCCTATCTTCATAGAGTTTGATCCAAATGACCTTCCGCAAGAGGTGGGGCTTTACGTATCAGGAGTGTGCAAAGGTGCCGCTGTGGTAGATAGCACGCTTATCGAAGTGAACTACTATGGCAACGATGCCAAAAGCGGAGAAGAGATCGAAGTGATGTTCTACTATGGTGACAAAGGCATGAAGAAGGCTCCTGCTGCCTATGTTTACAATCCCGAGACTTTGCTTTTTGAAGCAGGGAGCCTGAAAGCCGGTAACCTTGGTGACTATGGCTATATATCATTCAACCGGGGTGAAGGTTCTTCCCTGCTTCCTTTGGCAACGGAACTAAAGCAGAATTACCCCAATCCCTTCAGGAATCAAACCAATATCTCCTGGGTTCTGGCAAAGGATGCTCCGCTCAGCGTTGATATCTATAACCTGAAAGGGCAGAAGGTGAAAACCCTGTTCAGCGGATTGGGACAGAAAGGCAGGCAGAGCCTTGCCTGGGATGCCACCGATAATAATGGCAAAAAAGTCTCCAGCGGGGTATATTTCTACCGCTTGAGCACTCCGGAAACCACCAAGGTGCAAAAGCTGCTGGTGCTGAAATAGGAATCAAGTTTCAGGTGTCAGGTATCAGCAAAGGTATCTGGCACCTGAAGTATAAAAGAGATCTTATATGACCAAACTCACCGCTATATCTAAAGCCAAGTTCACCCAAAGATAGGGGTAGGGGAGCGATCCATTACTGGGCTCCCCTCCCTCCGAACCGTACGT
>CAZGWB010000165.1:0-2621 GCA_964529335.1 uncultured Candidatus Cloacimonas sp. | reverse complement strand
ATCCAGGGGAGTTCCCTTGGCAGAGCGGCTTTCCAGCTATCTGAAGCTGATCTCAAATCAGGAAATCCCGGTGGGTATATTGGACATAACTCTTTACCGCGACGATCTTTCCACCATTTCTCATCAACCAGTGATCAAAGGCTCGGCCCTGGGTTTCGACATCGAGGACGCCGTTGTGGTTTTGGTGGATGATGTTCTGTTCACAGGAAGAACTGTGCGGGCTGCCATTGATGCTTTGATGGATTTCGGACGTCCCAAACAGATCCAGTTGGCGGTTTTAATCGACCGCGGACATCGTGAATTGCCTATCAAGGCCGACTACGTGGGCAAAAACGTTCCCACCTCCAAAGAAGAGATCATCAAGGTTTCGCTTGAGGACATCGATGACGAAGACAGCGTCAAAATCGTTCTGGCATAAGTATCAGGAGCGTTACAAGGCAACCGGCTCGGTTCTTTGCGTTGGCCTCGATCCGGAGCTGAGCAAACTGCCGGATTGCGTAAAAAAAACCGCAAATCCCATTTGGGAATTCAATAAAGCCATCATCGCCAGCACGGCTGATTACGCCTGTGCGTTCAAACCAAATCTGGCTTTCTATCTGGCCGATGGATTGCGTGGCTTGGAAGCACTATACAAAACCGTGGAAGCCATACCGGATGAGATTCCGGTAATTCTGGATTGCAAGGTTGGCGATATCGGCAGCACCATGAGTGGCTATGTGAAGGCTTTCTTTGATAGCTTGCAGATCGATGCCATCACCCTCAATCCGCTGATGGGAGCCGATGTGGTTAAGCCGCTTATGGATAAAGGCGGTTTTGCCTTTGCCCTTTGCTTAACCTCCAATCCTTCCGCTGCGGATTTCTTACAGCAGGGTCTGGCACCCAAAATCGCCGACTGGATTCTGCAATATCCCACAGAAAACCTGGGTGCCGTAATCGGCGCAACGCAGAGCAGCGAACTGAAAACCATGCGTTCACTTCTACCCGGCAGGATTTTCCTGGTTCCGGGAGTCGGTGCTCAAGGGGGCGATCTGGAAGCAGTGCTTAGGGACGCCACAGACAATCCAGAGCAACCAAACATACTGGTAAATAGCTCCAGAGGAATCATCTTTGCCTCAAGTGGCACTGATTTTGCCGCTGCTGCAGCCAGGGAAGCAAAACTGATAGGACACTGCAAATAAAATAATATACATAACGGATTGAAACTTGCTTCATAAATAACTATCCGCAGAAGCTAGCGCGGATGAGGAGGTTATAATGAAGTTCGTAACCCTGTGCTCGGCGCTGGTGCTTGCCTCTTTATGCACCGCCTTACAGGTTAATCCGTTCGGACCATCCGCAGATTCGTTTACCTGTGCCAATCTGCAACAAATGCCCTTGTCCTTCGGAGCTGTCTATAACGGTCAACCCTGTATTTTCGTGGAAGTTGACGGAGAATGGCAGCGATTTGATACTCAGAATCTTCCGGTAAAATCCATCTATGTGCAGAGCAGCAACAATCTCCTGGTTGCTCTGGGAGATGGCACTGACAGCGATGGTTTATACAGTTTTGATCTGGACAGCCATCAATGGAATCTAATTCAGTGGTTTTCAGATCCAAATTTCGTGAAGTTCAACCCTGTAAACAGCCTTTACTATTTGGGAGATAACACCGGATTATATCAATCTGATAATGTATCTGCCTGGCAGCATATCAATTCTATAGGAAGTGGCCAGAGCAACAGCCTGGATTTCTATGAGAACTACCTGGTTGTCAATTGTGGTTCGCAGGTATTCTATTCTGCGGACAGCGGAGTATCCTGGTCGCAGGCAAATGGAAATAACCTTAGTGATTTCCACTACACGGCTGATACCTACCTTTTCAGTGTAATGCATGTGGGCAGCGATAGCGACGGGATCTGGTGCTCCGCTGATTTTGGCCAGAGTTGGTTTGCATGCCATTATTGTTCCTGCGTGTGTGAGCTGGGACCGGATTTCAACGGTTGTTTAACCATCGGCCGCAGCGAATCTGATGTGCCTGCTCAGTATGTAGCGCTCTATCATCCAGGCGAGCAGATCTGTTTTTGCAATCATGTAAGCCTGGACAGCCCTGTCAAACAGCTGGATCTATTTCCCTGGGTAGATACTCCATCTTTCTATGTGGTCAATGGACAGGGTTGCTTTATCATAACAGACTTTCTAACCGATAATGAGGATGCCCTGATTCCGGAATTACTACGCCCAAACCTGTCGGTCTATCCCAATCCGGCTTTCAGTTATGCGTCTCTTAAAATTGCGGGGAAGCTGCGGGGAAACGAAGCACTGAGCTTGTACAACCTGAAGGGTCAGTTGATCAGGGCGATACCAGTTTCTAATGATGTTTCAGGCTTGGAACGGATTTCCAGCCTGGATCTGGCAGATCTCCCCGCAGGAATTTATCTCTTGTGCCTGCGCGACGCAAATGCCCGCAAGCTTGCTTCACACAAGGTGGTTCACCTAAAATAATGTAACGGGTTAACTGGTTAGTGGTTAATGATTAATGGAGTAGGGGCGACCGGCGGGTCGCCCTTTCCATGTCTGTAGTATTGGATTCTGATCCCGCATCTGCAGCACTGAGGAACTTAGAGATAGATTAACAGGTCTGT
>CAZGWB010000164.1:255-2636 GCA_964529335.1 uncultured Candidatus Cloacimonas sp. | reverse complement strand
AAAATAGAAGAAGAGTTATTGCGTAACCAGAATTACCTCGAGCACGCGCAGCGCCTGGCTGGCCTTGGTTATTGGAGCTTTGAGGTGGATTCAAAGAAGGTCACCTGGTCGGACGAACTCTACCGTGTTTACGACATCGATAAAAAGAACGAGGTCGACCTGAAGGAATTTTACAGCCGCATCCATCCTGAAGATCGCAAATGGGTCAGGGAAGTAAATGCTCGTATCAAGGATGACGGCCGACCTTTTGATATTGAATACCGCATTATCACCCGTGCCGGCGAGGAAAAGCGTTTGCGGGAGATCGCCAACGCGGTTGTCGACGAAAAGGGCAAGGTGATCGAGCTATTTGGCATCGATCAAGACCTGACAGAAATAAAAATGTTGCAATTCAATCTCCAGGAACGCGTCAAGGAACTGACCTGCCTGTTCAAAGCAAGCAGCCTGATGCAAAGTTTACAGCTTTCCGAGGAAGAAATCCTGCGGCAGGTGACAGACCTGCTCCCGCCCGCTATGCAATTTCCGCAGATTGCGGCTGCCCGCCTGGAATTCGATGGGCAGACTTATCACAGCGGTAAGTCTAAAAAAACCGGCAATGGTGGTGATCTGCACGCTGGGATTCTCCTAAATGGCGAAGAGCGCGGCAGGTTGGCGGTCTGTTACATAGAGGAGAAACCTTTCATAATCCCTGAGGAGCAGAACCTGATCGATAACCTGGCCCGGATGTTGGGACAGTGGCTGGAGAGCAAACGTTCTCTGGACGCGCTACGCAGCTCCGAACAGAATTATCACGACACTTTGGAGAACTTGCTGGAGGGCATTCAGATTCTGGATTTTGATTGCCATTATGTTTTCATGAACGCGGAAGCGGAAAAACATGCCCGCAGGTCCAGAAGCGAGTTGATCGGCCATACGATGCTGGAAAAATATCCCGGAATCGAGGAAAGCGAGCTTTACAGAAAGATCAATGATTGCCTGGTTTATCGCAAACCTTCCAAAATGGAGAACGAGTTTGCATATCCCGATGGGGAGGTGCGCTGGTTTGAATTAAGCATCGAACCCAACCCGGTAGGTGTGCTGATCCATTCGATGGATATCACGGAGCGAAAAAAAGTCCAGAAGGATTTAAATGAGAGTAATGCCCGTTACCGGTTGATCTCCGAGCACAGCGATGACGTGATCTGGGTATTGGATGTCGAATCCATGAAATTCGTGTACGTCAGCCCTTCCGTATATAAGTTGCGTGGTTTTACCCCGGAAGAGGTGCTGCGGCAGCCAATCGAAGAAGTGCTGGCAGCCGAATCCATCCCTGTGGTCCAGTCGTTGCTGGCAGGAGCAATCGCGGATTTCCAGCAGGGAAAGAGTGTGGAGAGCGGGAAAACCGAGATCATCCAGATTTGTAAGGACGGATCCGCTGTCTTGACCGAGGCCGTGACCAACCTGGTGATGAACGAACAAGGCAAACTGCAAGTGATCGGTATTTCCCGCGACATCAGCGAACGAAAAAAAGCGGAGAAACAAATTCGTGAGTCTGAAGTACGCTTCCGGCAAATAGCCGAGAATATCCGTGAAGTTTTTTGGATGGTTGACCGGGCGCAAAAAAACCGCTTTAGTTACGTGAGCCCGGTTTTTGAAGATATTCTAGGAATATCGATCAATCAATTGGATCAGGACATTAAAGATTTCTTGTTGCTTATTCATCCTGACGATCGGCCAGCCTTTAATGCCGTAATGAAAAAACAAGCGAGTGGGATTCCAACGGAAATGGAATACCGCATTATTCGGCAGGATGGATCCATCCGCTGGCTTAACGATCGATCTTTCCCGGTTTTTGATAAAGATGGGAAATTGATTCGTACAACCGGAATTGCCATGGAAATCACCGAACGCAAGATGCAGGATGAACAACTTAGCCGGCGTGCGGAAGACCTAAACTTGCTCAATAAAATTAATCAGGCCAGGAATAAGGGGGAAAGCCTCAAATCGATTATGGATATTGTATCGGTTGAGTTGCGGCGAATTTTCAACTGCATTGCCGTTCTGGTTTGTTTGCCGGATGAATCGGGAAGCTATCTGCAATTGACCAACCTGGATATTCCACGGAAACTGGCCAGGAATATCGAAGGGCTGGTGAGCGATAAGATCTCGCGCTTGTCGATCAGGATCCCGCTCACCGGAGAGGGTTACTTTGCAACCCTGGCGCGCGGCGATCAGGGAGCAATCGTTTCGGAAGATCAACACATCCGGGCGATCATGCGCGAGTTTACGGATAAGACCGCCTTGCGAAAGATGGTGCCGGCAGTTCATCGCCTGTTGGATATCCATTCCTCGATCATGCAGCCGCTGAGATCAGCGGAAAAACTGGTCGGTTTTATAGTTCT
>CAZGWB010000164.1:0-245 GCA_964529335.1 uncultured Candidatus Cloacimonas sp. | reverse complement strand
ATAGTTCTGGATCGCTCAATACCCTTCGGACCGGATGATCTGCGGCGTGTAAACATGATCGCCGCGGAGTTCACCACAGCCGTTGCGCGTCATCAGATTGACCTGGCCTTGCAAGCCAGCGAAGAGCAGTACCGCGGCCTGATCGAAAGCATGGACAGCGTTGTCGCCCTGGTGGATCGCGATGGGCGTTTTGTATTTATGAACGATGTGGCGGCTCGCAGTTTTGGCCAAAAGGCTGAAACGTT
>CAZGWB010000163.1:0-2674 GCA_964529335.1 uncultured Candidatus Cloacimonas sp. | reverse complement strand
GTTACTCTGAATCGGACTTGCACCGATCTGATATGCAACACGCACAGGCGCACGAGTGCCTGCGTCTCGCAGGCATGGACTTCCGGCGTCCCGCCGGATAAATATAACCGACGAGACGTCGGATTAGCCTTTCCCGCGAGACGCGGGATCTCCAATATGCAGGCAGGGACTTATGGCGTCCCATAGGATTCAAATAACAACCGACGAGACATCGGCTTAACCTTTCCCGCGAGACGCGGGATCTCCAATAGGCAGGCAGGGTCTTCGGCGTCCCGCAGCCAGAATAAGCTCCTGCAACTCCCTCCCTATTCCCTAGTGAGCAAGGCGGCTCTGCAGGACAGCGGAGCAACCTTGGCAGCGAGCCAAACTCTTTGCTTGACAGCAAATCAGATGTTTACAATAAGGAAAAGATATGAAAAAGACAAGGCTTTTCACCTGCGAATTGAAGCGCTACCGCGAACCGGCACCTCAGATATGTGCCGTTTGCCCGCGTATCTTCAGGTGCAAGAGCTTTGCCGCCTGGCACAAACTGAATAGCAAACCCTATCTATCCTTCGTTTTGGATATCTGCAAAAAATTCCCAGATAAATATACAATGGAGGTTCACTTCATGGCCGAGAAAGCATCCTTCGTCCAGATCGTGGACATGGCCACCGGCAAGATCGAGAAGGTGGTCAATCTTAGCGAAATAGAGGCTCTCAGCGCCGAGGAAAAGCTTGCCCTTTCCCGCAGCAAGAGCCTGTTTGTAGTAACCCACCGTTTGGAGCCCGTGGTAAAGATCGAGCTGAAAAAGACGGTGATAAACTCTCCCATCCAATTTGGCGATGCCACGCCCCCTGCGGAAGAACCCATCGAGGAAGTTTCTCCCCCACCTGTGGCTGAGCCCAAGCCCAAAGGCAAGCGCAGTCCCAAGAGCTAAAACACTCCAAAAGCCACTGAAAGGAGAATTTCCTTTTCAGAATACCGCGCTTGAAAATAATGGCACAAAATGCCGAAATATGCCGTAGGTGTGCTTCATATAGAAGCCACCCAAAGCGAAGGAGTAATTATGTTTAAACTAGATGACAAACATCTGGAAGTGGCACAGAAGATAGCCAAAGAACACCGCCGCAAGAAAAGCTGCGACAACTGCTACGACCGCGGCTGGATCGGCGTAAGCGAGCAAAACCTGTTGGTGCTCTGCACCCGTTGCGTGGAGATGGATGCCGCCATGGAAGCCTGGAAAGCATACGTGAACGAGCATGAAGACCTGAAGGAGCACTTCAGCGAGCTCTTCGAGGAAAAAGCCGTGGAAACCGAAAACGAAGCCAAGCCGAAATTGAAAGACCACGAACACACCAAGAATCATCCCTCCAATTCCAATACCTTCACACCCGGATTGCGCCGCACCGGACATCAAAAGAAAATCGGTTAAGGAAAATGTATAAAAGCATCGATCTGAAAGAAAGCCCCCAACACCTGGAAACCCGCATCAGAGATTACTGGAAAAAGCAGAACCTGGCTCAGAAAAGCGTGGATGTCCGCGAAGGACAGCCGCAATTTGTTTTCTACGAAGGCCCACCCACCGCCAATGGCAAGCCCGGAATCCACCACATGATGGCGCGCACCCTGAAAGACGTGATCTGCCGCTACAAAACCATGAACGGACTGCAAGTGAAACGCAAAGCCGGCTGGGATACCCACGGCCTGCCCGTGGAAATCGAAGTGGAAAAACTGCTTGGCTTGGAAGATAAAAAAGGCATCGAAGCCTATGGCGTGGAAGAATTCTGCAAAAAGTGCCGTGATTCGGTATTCAGCTATGAGAAATTGTGGCGCGAAATGACCGAACTGATGGGCTATTGGATCGATCTGGACAATCCTTACATCACTTTGGACAATAACTACATAGAGTCCGTTTGGTGGATTCTGAACAACTTCTTTGAACGCGGCCTGATCTACAAAGCACACAAGATAGTGCCCTATTGCCCCAGCTGCGGAACTCCGCTTTCCAGCCATGAAGTGGCGCAGGGCTACAAAGACGTGGAAGACCCCTCGGTTTATGTGAAGTTCAAAGCCCTGGACGAGGATAATACCTGGTATCTGGCCTGGACAACCACTCCCTGGACTCTGATCTCAAACGTTGCCCTGGCCGTGCATCCCGATGAGACCTATGTGAAAGTGGAATACGAAGGCCAAAACCTGATTCTGGCCAAAGCCCGCTTAAGCGTATTGGGTGAAGATCTGCCTGTTCTGGCCGAAATAATGGGCTCAGAGCTGGAAAGACGTCCCTATCAGCCGCTTTTCACTTTCGTGCCTGTGGATAAACCCGCTTGGTTCGTGGGTTTGGCCGATTATGTAACCATGACCGACGGAACCGGAATAGTGCATACCGCTCCCGCCTTCGGACAGGATGACTACAGCCTGGGTCGCAAATATAACCTGCCTTTCGTGCAGCCTGTGGATAACGAAGGCAAGTTTATAGACCTGGTTACTCCCTGGGCCGGCCAATTTGTAAAACACGCCGACAAAGACATCATCAGGCATTTGAAGGAAAGCGGCAGCCTGCTGCGCCGTGAACAGGTAAAACATAGCTACCCACACTGCTGGCGCTGCGACAATCTGCTGATCTACTACGCCCGTGAAAGCTGGTATATCCGCACTACAGATTTCCGTGATCAGCTTATCGAAAATAACC
>CAZGWB010000162.1:0-2916 GCA_964529335.1 uncultured Candidatus Cloacimonas sp. | reverse complement strand
GCCTTCTTTATAGAGTTTTACCGTATAGTTGGTTTGGGGGTTAGTTCCATTGTTTTTGATTGTGACCACATAGGTGGTGGGGCTTTGAGCGCTGGGAGTGGTGTTTCCGCTGATGCTCAGGCAGCCCAGATCATTGGTGATGGCTTGGCCGGTATAGACGAAAGTAGTCTTGGGGAACTGGCCGGAAACGGTAGGGGTGGCAGGAGGAGCGGCAGGATCATAGGTAGTGCTGTCGCTCTGATTATTCAGGGCGCGATTGCTGCCAATGGTCTGAGCCAGGAAGTAATCGCTGCTGGAGAAATACTGGGTGTCCATCGGACGGTTAACCATCATCACCAGGTTTTGCCCGTTATATGTAAAGGGAGTGTTAAAGGTGATGCTGATGGTGTTCTGACCGGTGGGGAAGTTTACCGTGCCGTCGAAGACAAGGGTTAACTGAGTGGAAGGAATATAAGTTGAAAGTGAGGTTTGGGTGGTTTCACCCAGCCAGATTTTGACGGGTTTGTTTGGAAGATCGGTGACAAAGTTATTATAAAACTTTACGCCACTGATGGTTCCAGATGCAAAGCCCAGTTCGTCCGGATAGTAGAGACATTCGAAGAGGCTGTTCTTCCAAAACATATCTACGGGGACGCGGGCAGTTTGATCGCCGGCACCGATTGTCACTTCTGTTGCGTTCAGCAGAGAAGTGACCAGGCCGAGCATGAATATCATCACGAGGAGTAATGATAATCTTTTCATAGTAGTCTCCTTTCCCATATTTTGATTTTTTAGGGTTATTCTTCTTATTGTTTAGTCCCTGAATGCCATACATGATTACATCCGTAGGGTTAAACAGACCAAATTCTTACGGGATCTATCTTTTAGCTGTTTGGTTCTCAAACAGACAGCACACTATGAATAGAGAAAAAACCTTTTTTCTCATCTGAGGCATCAGAAAGCCAAGACAGGAATTCTGTCAAGCTGGAAATTACTGAATAAGCACAAAGCGTTCCCATTCTCACATAAAATCAGTCCTATCTGCTTGATATCAAAAAATATCTAAGCGATATCGCAGATATCATGGTATTGATTCTGGGGATTAACATCTGCGATTCGGGACATTATCAGTCCGATACCCATCCTGCTTATATCTGGCCCACATAGAATGGGACCGGAAGCTGGAGTAAATGCTTTTCGCAGGCAAGGAGTTCCAGGGTTGGAAGTAAATGACTTCTAAGTTTTTATTGCGCCGCTTCACCTCTCAGGATCTGCAAAATAAACTCTGGCAAACAAAAAGCCGCCTTGTGAATTTCTGAATTGTAATAGCGGCAGTTTAGCCTGGGAATGGCATTGAGAGTTTCGGAAGTTGTGTCGCTTGGGTCAAATACCTTGGAGGCCATTTGGAAAAGCCAAAGGCCGGCTTGATAGGTTTGGATGGCGGCCGTGTATGGTTTCACAATCGGAAAAAGGGATTTCAGATCAGAATATACCTGACTGATCACCGGTTGCAGAGTGTCTATCCAGGGACTTTCACTTTGCAGGCAAAGGATGCCATCGGCTTTCAGAGCTTTATGACAATCTGCCAGAAAGCTCTTGCGGAACAGGCCTTCTGCGGGACCAACCGGATCGGTGGAATCCACCAGAATAATATCGAACTCCCCTTCTCTTTCCTTCAGATAGGCAATCCCATCCGCGAAGCGCAGTTCGCTGCGCTTATCCTGGCTTGCTTCATAGAGCAGGGGAAAGTAGTCTCTGGCAACCCGGCTAACCATTTCATCGATCTCTACCTGAACCACCTTCCGCACTTCCGGATGCTGCAGAACCCGTCTCAATGTTCCGCAATCACCTCCGCCGATAATGAGAACTGACTGCGGATCTGGATGAGTGATCAAACTTGGATGGCATAGCATTTCATGATAGACAAATTCGTCTTTCTCGGTTAACATCAATACCCCGTCCAAAAGCATTACCTTTCCGAATTCGGGGGTTTGCAATATCTCTATCGTTTGGTAGGGACTGCTTTCCTTGTATAGCAATTCGCTTACTTCGAAACACAGACCACGATTGGGACTGTGATAATCAGTGTGCCAATAGCTCATATCAGGCTCCCGATGGTTTATGGAGCAGCTTCTGCTCTCCAAGGTCAAACAAGCCTCGCTTCAGCTCCATATTGCTGGCATGCTGGCTCTTCAGCGAGTGTTTCAGGTGTTGGAAAAGCTTCCAGGGTTCTATGGTCTCTCCGCAGGTAAAGATATCTACCGCGGCATAAGCATATTCTGGCCAGGTATGAATGGCTACATGCGATTCGGCGATAACTACCACTCCACTTACTCCAAAGGGTGAAAAGCTGTGGAATGTATGAGTTACAACGCTTGCCATACCGATCTGGCATGCTCCTACCATTACTTTGGCGATATATTTTTCGTCTTTCAGGAGTTCTGGATCACAATCGTAGAACTCCACCAGGATTTGGCGTCCAAGTGCTTGCATTTTATACCTCTTGCAGGGGCATGGAAGGATCAAATGATACTTCGTTGGTTAATAGGGATGCAGCCAGATGGATTCGGAAAGCCAATTGGCTGGATTCAGGCCGGAGAACTGCCAACAAAAGGGAGTCGTAACTTCTGGGCAGAAACGCGTCAGTTTATACTGGAAGGCCTGCTAGACAAGAGGTGTCAATGTGGCGCTGAAAGCGAAAAGCTCAGCAAGAATCTCCTTATCGTCGCTATCGAAGGGGTTTCGCATGGCGAAAAGCCCATACAGGGCAGTTTGTGCCGAATGAATCCGGCTAAACTTAAGGTTTCTCAATTCGACTCCTTTGATAGTATGATAATTGTGCATGATATTTGAATCAGCCTACAGTGTCAAGCCTTTTTAGCTTTTGGCATTCCCCCATTTTTTAATCGAACCTAATCTTGATTTGCCATTGGTCTC
>CAZGWB010000161.1:0-3010 GCA_964529335.1 uncultured Candidatus Cloacimonas sp. | reverse complement strand
ATCCAGGCTTTGGAACCTTTTTCGCCCATGAAATCTATCTCCATGTCTTCCCAATCCCAATGCGAAATGCCATGACCAAACCAGTAAAGGAAGGCTCCCTGCACTTTCAGGGATTTGCTGAAGTTGTGGGTGTAGTTTACCCCAATGTAATCCCCGGTCATCAGGGTCATCGCTGCAGCCATGGAGTTTTCCCCTTCGCTGGCAGGATTGGTGAGCGAGGTATAAGGAGGATTCCAAACAGTGTTATAGCGGTATTCCAGCTCCAGGAAATCGCGGTTGGAAAGGAAAGTTCGCACCGCCATTGTATATTCGTTGGTTTTGGATACACCCCGTTCGGCATCATCGTCGTAGCGGTTCACCTGGTTTTTGTAACGAAGCCGGAGGGCTACCTGATACAGGGGGCGGAATTCCAGTTCGCTTTGGAATCTGGCTGTTCTGCGTCCGTCGGTAAGCCTTTCCCAAAGGTCCAGATAGCTGCGGCCTACCGTGAAGTAGTTATTGAATTTATACCTGGTTTCAAAGTAAACTCCCCGCTCTGGTTGGGACTGGTTCGAATTCAAATACAAATCCGCCAGAGTTGGATTGGTGAGCGCATAGATGTTCTTTTCCAAGATAGTGTCTTCCAAACGCTCGTGTTCGGAGAAGCTATTGCTGTAGGGATTGTCAAAATTGCGATCCATATTGCGCAGCAGGGTAAGGAAATAGAGGTTTTCAAACTGCGTATATGCTGAAACCAGATAAGCCTTGGGATCATCGCCCAGCTTCAGGTCGTCGCCGTCCAAAGATAACTCTGCATATTCACCCTGCACGGAAGTATTACCGATCACAGTCTGGCCGTCAAAACCGATCACTCTCCGGTAATCGCGGTTGTAGTTGTCGGTCTGTGTGCTATATAGATTGCTGATCTCAGCATTCATGATCTTGGTAAGCTTGGTGTAATAGTAAGAGTCTCTTAGAACTACCGGCAAAAGATCGTTATAGCTTGGCACGATAAAATGAGCATCGTCATAAAGGGCAGTGTAGGTGGTGAAGCCAAGTTTGGTTCCCATGATGGGGTTTACCTGCAAATGGGTGCCCCAGAGCTTTTCACGCAGTATATCCTTGCGGGTAGCCAGATTTATGTAGTTCGTGGCATAGGGATTGCTGGTTTGAGAGAGTTCGTGGTTAAACCAGCTTTCTGCATCTCTCAGAGTGTCGTTGTCGTAGTTCAAGGTGGATACCACGTAGCCGAAAAGCTTGTCCTTGTTTGCAGAAACGGGACTTCCATCCTCATAGAAGTATACCGGTTGGTTACCTGCATTCAGATAGTATTGCCGGCCATCCGCATCGGTGAATACGTCATTGCCAAGATCGTCCCTTTTGATTGTATCTCCGTTCTGATTAACATAGGCGATAGCGTCTTTATCGTCCTGAGAGACAAAGGCTGTGGCTCCGAAATAGGGGTTTGTGATCTCTACGGCGGCACCCCTAAGGGCAAATTCCTGGGTTCTGGAGAGATCTGGTGTAATTCCCAGGATTCGTTTGCTGAAGCCAAAACCTGTTTTTCTGGCGCTGTAATAATCAGTGTTTTCCATCACCAGCCCTTCGCCAAAAGTAGCCCGGTAATTGCCCAGGTAAACCTTCAAGCGAGAATCGATTGGCAGTTCGCTGTTTTCGTAGCCTGCGTACCATTTGGAATTCTGTAGCAGGTCCTTGGTATTGGAACTCAGCAGGCTTGGTTCCCCCTTGCCACTGTAATTCATGATACCCAGCTTATAATTGTTGCCATAGCGCAAGCGTAGTTTCAAAAGGACATCCGGGTTCAATTCATCCAATCCGAAATAGCCCCAGTAGGAAAGGTTTTTCAGATGGGGAACCACAACTCCGGTGGCCTGATAGTCATTGCGCAGAAAACTTTCGTGCAGCATTTCGTATTGGCCTTCCTCGAAATAGCGGGTATAATACTGCAGATTGGCGTCCCACAACAGACGGTTCTTTACAGGAGGCTCTTTGTAATAAACATAGCTGCGGAGATTGGTGTAGCCATAATGCGACAGACCGGGAGAGTTGCGCAAATCGCGGGTATCAGCAATTGTATCGCCCTGAGCGGTGCGTTTCAAGATTGCCACAGCATCAACGCCAGATACATTTGGCAGACTCATAAAATCGTCCAACTGCATACGGTTAACGTTCTGGGGAGTCATCAGATAATCTTCCCAAACATCGGCCATGCCCTCAGATGCACCTTCGTTGCTGTCCAAGCGCTCCAGCAAATCTCTGATCTCCTCTCTGCGCAAAGCGACATCGTCGGTTTCCACAAACAAAGATACCACCACCAACGGTCTCAGCTTATCAAGGGTAGGCTGATCGATGGAGGGTATCTCGCGCAGGTCGAAAATGCTGGAGAAAATCTTCACATACTGCCTGTAATCGAAGATATCTCGGGCTTGTTGTTCGGTTATTGGCAGCTGTTTCAGCTCTGCCAGGCTTGCGGTGTTCAAATCTACTTTGGCTGCTATTGCCGAGAGAAAGAACAGCGCAATAAACAGGATCCAAAACTTCTTCATAGTTTTTCCTTATATTGCTTTATCATTATTCTCTAACTGATTTTGGTCTGAGAATACAACATCTATGGCTTGTCAAAATCTGTAAAGGCTTTTTTTGTGCCCCAGAATCTTGTTGATAAATTTCTACGCGATACTGAGTTGCCATCGGTTCTCCAGATTTTTTTCAGTTGCCCTCTGGCTATAAAAAAAGCTGTTGAAATATCGCCACAAAGATAATTAGCTCAAAAACCGGTGTATGCCCCATAAACCTTTTATGGATGCAGTATTTGCAGATTTGACGAGCCCGGTGCAAACTTCTCGGGATAGGCGGCTTAAACGTTGCTTTCCTGTCAGTTACGCAAGTATATTCAAATCCACAGAGTATGTTGATTATTTTCCATAGTGTTAAGCAGGCTAAAAAGGTTAACAAAACAGGCATTCCCCCAGAATATTGAATATACGATTCTATAAAGCCTATATAAACA
>CAZGWB010000160.1:0-3174 GCA_964529335.1 uncultured Candidatus Cloacimonas sp. | reverse complement strand
GCCATAGAGTGGAACGTTATTATTCAAGCCGGAAATCTGAAGGTCGTCAATATATATACCATCGGCGGTCTGGCTCATATCGGTGGAAAGCCTGAACCGCAGGTAGAGATTGGTGTTCGAATAGCTGGCCAGGCTGAAGTTCTGAGCTGTCCAGGCGTTCTGAGTCCCAGTAAATGAACCCAGTTGGGTCCAGTTGCTGTTGTTGGTTGATGCTTCCACATAAACAAAATCATAGCCGCTCTCCAGTGAGTATTTACAGCGGAAAGACAAATTGGCATTGCTGATCCCATTCAGATTAAGCGGATTAGTCAGACGGCAACTGCGGTTTTGATTGTTGCCATAATTCCCGGTAGGGGAGTCGGTTAGGGCGTTAGTGCCGCTGTTTGCCACGATTCCCCAAGAGCCGTTTACTGTCCAGTTTCCCATCCCGTTTTCAAAATCGTCGCTGAAAAAGGGAGCCTGCAGAACGATGATACTCCGCTGCTGATAGTCTGCCTCTATCTTAAGCGTTCCCAGGTAGTTGGCATAGCCTGATGCGCTGATCAGCAGGGGATAGCTGCCTTCAAACACATTAGCGATCTGAAACAAGCCCTGATCATCGGTCTGAATACTAATCAGAGGGTCTGTTTGAATGGTTACCGAGGCATTGGCTACGGGCTGACCCTGCAGATTACGCACCTGACCAAAGAATTCGGTCAGCTCGGCGGCTTCTAAAATAAAATCCTGATTAATCCCACCTGTTGCAGGAACCGTAACACTCTGCGTTTGAGGAAGATATCCGTTTGCCGAGGCTGATATCTGGTAGGTTCCAGGCAGCAGCAAGCGGTGATAATCACCCATGGGTAAATCGCTTTTAACCACCTTGGCGTTTCCAGCCACACTGATGTTTGCCTGTAAAGCAGTGCCATTGCTGCTGGTTACCAGCCCATGCACACCCCTTTGGGCAAACTCCAGATATTGTAGCATGGATTCCTGGTTTTGCGACCAAAAAGTATCTAATTGACTTGCGGGAGGCCATTTAACATTACTTATCTCACCTGTTAGTTCAAAGCAGTCGGTGTAATGATAATTCCAGTCTTGCATTCCGCCATCTATTACATACCAGGCTGCTCCATTGGTCACTCCTTGCGGAAATTCCGTGCTGTTATACATGGGACTATTCTGGCGGGAATAGGTGAGAGCCATTTCGCGCAGCAGGGCATCATCGGGAGCCAGAATATAAGTGTAATCCCAAGGATAATTGATCACCAGCGCACCACCATGGAAGTTTATACTCAGGTCAAAATCATGTGCATTGCTAAAGTCCATCATGGCGATATTTTCCACCTGGGTTGCGTTGCCGTCTGGATGCTCTATCCCATTGGGAGTGGGGAAATTTCGGTTCAGGTCGATCCCATTGGCGTTATAACGCTGAACCATGGCATTTCCGTCGGGATTCATCATAGGGTTTATCCAGATCTCGGTGTTGTTTACGATATTCGTGATGCGGGTATCTGTGCCATACCCGGTGGTGAGAAGCTGGATCAGGCGGATCAGCATGTCGTAGCCAACCACTTCGTCGCCGTGGATACTGCCTACGTATTTCAATTCCGGCTCATTTTCTTCCAGGTTGGGATTATCGGTAATCTTCAAAAAATACAGCGGCCTTCCCTGCACCGAGCTGCCAAACTGCACCAATTGGCAGAGATTGGGGAAATTTGCGGCGGTTTGCTGCAAAAAAGTATGATATTCGTCCAGGGTATAATATGCCCGCATGGGGTCTTTGCTGTCTTTGCTTTCTTCCCAGAGTTGCTTGGCATATTCCTTGGCCAGATCGGGCATCCTATCTGCTTTCAAACCAAGAGCTTGCAGCCTGTCTTCTTCAAATTCGTCCCTCACGTAAACGTGAATTATGCCCGCGGCCCGGTTTACGTAATCTATGTTAAACCTGTTTTCGTGCAGGGTTTTCAAGTCATAATCCAAGTTCCAGCTTTGGATTCTAACCGGCCAGGCCAAAAGGCCGGCGGTCAGGCCCAATAGCGCCATCAGTAGAAAATACTTCTTCATGCAAAACGTCCCATCTTGTTATCTAGAATCTTTTAACCTTGTTAAAGCACTTTTTATGCCAATAATTTGCCAGCCCCCGTTTTTGGTCAATACAAATCCCTTGCTTACTCCGGGCATTCCTCCCGGAATCCACGCGGATGCCACCCGGAAGCCACTCCAATGAGATTCGGGAGGATACCGGGTGAATTGGGCGTGGCAGACGGCTGAGCAGCATGGAAGATAAACAAAGCCAGGCTAACAGCGACACATAACCGGTAAAGCTTAATGCTGCTTCATTCCTGATCTGACATGATTCACTCTCGGCCATTGCACTGCGCCTGGCTAATGCAAGCAATTAAACAGGGCTGTTTCTGTCAATTAAAATCCCTGCTATTCAAACTCCAAACTGAGCAAGTCCGGTAAAATGGAAGAAGGCTCAGCCTGTAGACAAAGAAGTATTGCATGGTAGAATAAAATCCTCTTCAGAGGATTTTTCACCATAGGCGGTGGTTGAAACCACCGTTTCAGAGGTAGGTGGCAAAGAATATCCGCGTAGGATTTTCAACATCTCCGGTGGATTTATCCACCGGATTGGTTTATCCGGCCGCTAAAGCAGCCGGAGATGGTGAATACCCCTGAAGGGGTATCATGAGGTTATCTGCATCGCTAAACGGTGGTTGAAACCACCGCCTATGGTGAGAAACCCCTCTCGGGGTTCAGGCTTTTGTCGCCCTGCGGGCTTAGTTTCCTTTGCCGTGGTAAATCCAATGAAATTTGTGATGAATAATCATTTGTCAACAGCCTGCGCCCTACGGGCTTGGACTACGGCCTACACTCTTGCGGTATTAATCCGATCTCAGTGGGAAACTACTATCTTGGTGCTTGTGCTATGCCCCTTCCTGTCGGACAGCTTCAGGATATACACCCCGCTGGGTATATCCGGTAAGGCTAGCTCCAGAAGTTTATCTTCCCAGTCCGATTTATCTATGTTGCGTTTCACCAGCAATTGCCCTTTCAAGTTGTAGAGGCTGATGTGATCTGGATTCGGTGATATGTTCTCAGCTTTGTCTATTTCGATGTGTAGCGCTCCACCTCGGAAAGGATTGGGATAAATCTTTATGCTCCAATCTTTCGGATCAGCCGTTGGGA
>CAZGWB010000159.1:0-3221 GCA_964529335.1 uncultured Candidatus Cloacimonas sp. | reverse complement strand
GATGACAGGATTTGAACCTGCGACCACTTGAACCCCATTCAAGTACGCTAGCCGGACTGCGCTACATCCCGAACCGGTTAGAGACCCTTAAAAAATATAGGCCTTTTTTTGACAAGCAAAAAATGAGGTTGACAGTCAGAGCCTGTCCGGAAAATAGCCCCAAGTTGGTTTCAGATATACATTTCAGGCCAATGAAAATACTAAACGGAAATCGGAATGAGCCTCATCCAAATGATAGAAACCGGCATGGAATTTGCCGGAAACCAGATACTGAAAGACATCAATTGCAGTTTGGAACATAATAGTCGGATCGGTTTGATCGGCAGTAATGGCAGCGGTAAAAGCACGCTTATCAAGCTGATGCTGGGCCTCATTACGCCCACCAGCGGAAAGGTGGTTTTAGCCAAAAGGCTAAAGATTGCTTACCTGGCGCAAAACTTGAGTTTGGATCCCCAGCGGACAATGAAGGACTACATTCAAAGTGCCAGAGAAGATATATATTCTCTCCGAAGGAAGATTGAGGAGCTTTCCTATAGTCTGCACAAATCTCATGACTCATCCGTGGAAAACGAATTGCATTCTGCATTGGAGCAATTTCAGGCTTTGGGCGGCGATGAACACGAGAACGAAGAAAAGTATGTCTGCGAGTCGCTTGGTTTCAGTAATGCAGATTATCAGAAAAGCCTGGCAAGCTTCAGCGGCGGAGAACAAACCAGGCTCTGTCTGGCAGCCATCCTTTTGATGCCCTATGACCTATTGATTCTGGATGAACCCACCAACCATCTCGATATTGCGATGATTGCCTGGCTGGAACGATATTTGGGCAAGCTCAGCAAGCCGTTTCTGGTGGTCTCGCACGACCGCACCTTTCTGGATAACACCGTTTCGACGGTCTTTCATCTGGAAAATGGCTGCCTAAGCGTAACCAAGGGTAACTACAGCTCTTTCAGCGAAGCATATCAAATCGCCAGACTGGCCCAGGAGCGTCAATACGAAAGGCAGCAGAAATACATTGCCGAAACCACTGATTTCATCCGACGCAATATCGCAGGGCAGAAAACCAATATGGCAAAATCGCGGCTAAAGCAGCTATCACGAATGGAGATAGTGGATAAACCTCAATCTGAAAAGCAAATTCAGCTTTCGGTTAAAAGCCGCGGCAGAAGTGGAAACGATGTATTCGTATTGGACAATGTTGATTTCGGGATAGACGGCCAAAAGATTCTGGCCCAGAATGTATGCGTAAGAGCAGACTACCAGGACAGGATCTGCATCCTTGGTCCGAATGGATGCGGTAAAACCACTCTGCTCAAGATTCTTTTGGGTGAAAAAGACATCCTGAAAGGCCGTTTGAAAATCGGAGCAAGCCTGGAACTGGGCTACTATGATCAGCATCAGTTAAATCTGGATGAAACCATCTCGGTGATGGACACCATCTGGCAATTGGTTCCACAGGCTCCCAAAGGGGAAGTTCTATCCTGGCTGGCACGCTTTGGATTTAGGGGAGATGATGTGGAAAAACAAGTATCTGTGCTGAGTGGGGGAGAGAAATCCCGCCTGTATCTGTGTGTGCTGATCCACAAGAATCCCAATCTGTTGATAATGGACGAACCGACCAATCATCTGGATATCGCCATGAGCGACTCCTTGCTGCAGGCGTTGAAAAACTACACTGGAACCGTTGTATTTGTTTCGCATGACCGCTATTTTATTAGCAAACTGGCTACCAGGTTTTGGGTGTTTCACAAAGTGATCGATAATGGCAGGTTTGCCACAACCGTATCTATGCCGGATTCTGATCTGGAAGGGGCCTTGGAGCTTACTTTCAGCCAGCCTGAACTGCCTAAAGCCCCACCCGTAGTAAGAGAAAAGAAGAAAAAAGTGAATCCCTGGCATCTGGAACAGCTACAGAATAAGATCGAGAGCGAGCACAAACACATCGAGAACATGCAGTCCTTACTGGTAGAGCTCAATGCCAAACTGGCAGATTCATCCACATATTCGAATGCTGCAAAAGCCAAAGCCCTGCAAAATGAGATATCGGAATTACTGGCTGCCATAGATATAAGCTGGGAGCGGATTTCTGGCTGGGAAACCGACTATCTGGAGTTAAGCTACGATGAGTAAGAGAATCGGCTTTACCACTTCCTTCCCGGTTGAGGTTGTTTATGCAGCAGGCCACAAGCCTATTGACCTGAACAACATCTTCCTTACCCAAAACGCTGCTTCAAACATTCGCCAAGCCGAACTCAAGGGATTTCCGCGCACAATTTGCAGTTGGATCAAAGGTAATTTCAGCGCAGCCCTACAGGCTAAGCTGGATGAAGTGATTGGAATCGTGCAGGGGGATTGCTCAAACGGCAATTCTCTGCTGGAGATGCTTGATGAGGAGGGGCTCCCGGTTTATCGTTTTTCATTTCCCTTCGACCATGACCGAACTGGGTTGGATCGAGAGATCAGCCTGCTGGAAAAGCACTTTGGAGTAAACCGAAGCCAGACTAATAAAGTAAAGCTGCGGCTCGATAGGATCAGGAAGAAATTGGTTTACCTGGATGAGCTAACCTGGAATCAACGTTTGGTAAGTGGTCTGGAGAATCATTGGTGGCAAGTGAACTCCTCAGATTTTATGGGAGATCCAGATGAATACGAGAATAATCTGAATAAATTCCTATCGGAAGCGGAGAAACGCACTCCTCTGCCGACTCGGTTTCGTCTTGCTTTTTTGGGAGTTCCTCCAATCTACAATAACATCTATCAAGCGATCATTGAACTGGGGGGAGACGTTCTGTTAAATGAAGTTCAGCGCCAGTTTGCCATGCCATATCTGGAAAGCGACCTGGTTAGCCAATACCTGGTTTACACATATCCTTACAGCGTTCATGACCGGTTGAGGGATATTCTGCCCCAGCTTGAAACTAGAAAGATCGAGGGCGTTATCAGCTACACACAGAGCTTTTGCCATCTGCAAATCGACAATATTCTCCTCAAAAAGCATATTAACCTGCCGTTTCTTACCTTGGAAGGAGACCAGCCGGAAGCACTCGACGCTCGCACCATGCTTCGTCTGGAGAGTTTTTTTGAAGTTCATACAGACTAAGCTGCCATACTCCATTTAAATCCTTTTTTCTGTCAGTATCATATCTCTGTTCCCCGGGCAGTTTTACTCGAGTCATACCGGAGTCATACCGGATGAGCATGCGGTATGACTCCGGTATGATCAA
>CAZGWB010000158.1:0-3314 GCA_964529335.1 uncultured Candidatus Cloacimonas sp. | reverse complement strand
CCCTATCATACCGGAGTCATACCGCATGATCATCCGGTATGACTCCGGTATGATACTGATTTGGGTGTCAGGATTACGGGTGTGGTGTGGACCGTGGTTTGGGGGTAGATAAGGTTACAGGAGTTCGGTCAAGAGATTAGACGCGATGAATCACACTATGTGCAACAGCCTCTGCTCATATAAACCTGATTAAAAGATATAGCCCCGAACCAAAGTCCGGGGCTATCATTATAACTTGTTAACCAGTTAACCGGTTAACCTGTTCACTTATTTCATCATCAGCATCTTGCGGGTGATGGTCTTTCCGGCGTTGTTCAAACGGTAGAAATACATTCCGCTGGATACTTTCTGGCTGTTGGCGTCGGTGCCGTTCCAAACCACTCTGTGGTTTCCGGCGGCGATGTCGCCATTTACCAGGGTTTTAACCAACTGGCCTTTCAGGTTGTAAACACTGAGGGTGGTGAAGCCACTTTCAGGCAGACTGAAGGCAATGGTAGTTTCGGGATTGAAGGGATTGGGGAAGTTCTTGGCATCCAGAACAACAGGAATTTCAATTGGGTCATCGCCGGCGCTGCTGGGCTGAATAATGGCACGCAGCATTATTTCGCCTGTTGTAACGGGTTCCCAATTGGTGGCAATTTTCTTGTAGCTATAACCGTTTGAGCTGGTGTCAAGTCCGATCAAGGCAGCGTTTGTGGTTTCCAGAATGGCGGCATAGAAAGAGCCATCCGGCACGAGAACGGCCTGAGGCAGGGTTACATAGTTCCAACCAGCGACCACGGAAGCTGCAGGATACTGGAACTGAGCCATCTGGGTTCCGGGCATGCCGTCGGTGCCATCGTTATCGAAGATACGAACGATAATACCAGCAGTTCCGGGAGTGTGGACGAATACTTTGAGGTATTTCACAGAGAGTGATTCACCGAAGTTATATTTTACGGCCATTTGCTTTGTGGAGCCAACGCTGAAGCCCTGCTCGGCAGTTCCGTCGTCGTGGCTTACTTCATGATGCAGAAGAGGCAGCACAAACACGCTGACCACGTTTGAGGGAGTGGATTCATTGGCACCATACATGGCTGTGATATGATAGGTATGAATTCCACCGTCCACGTTGTTATCGGTGTAGGTAAGCACATTGGCAGCCACTTGACCCAGGAAGGTGCCATCACGATAAACCTTATAAGCAGTTACGTCGCGATCGCGAAGGGGAGTCATGGCTTGAGCCAAAGCACCGGAGAAAGGCTGAATATTGTTTTCGGGCAATTGGCCGATCACATATTCATTTCCTGCTGCATCAGCCACGTAAACCTGGATATTCCAGTTGTAGGTAAGAGTGGCGGAAAGTGCGGTAAGGGTAGTCCAGGCATTGTTGAAGCGGATCATATTCCCGTAGCCTTCAATTTGCGGACCATCATCGCAACCCGCTGGATACCCACCGGTGGTGTTGCAACGGAAACCAGCCATCAAAGAGGTTCCAGCCGGAATGGTATAGGGAGTGGTAAGCACGATTTCATTCCAGGCATCGATAGTGGGATTGGTTACAGCCTGATCATAAACAAGGGTTCCGGCTGCGCCAGTCCAGATACGCACAGCATAGCTGCACATGGAAGTTGGCTCGGCTGGGACGAATTTGATCTTGGTGATGTTCATTCCAACATAGGGATAGATGCTGTTCACATCGCCCATGGCATCCCATTTGGCCGCTACGTCAAAGTCCGCTGCGGCGTTGGTGCCTATGGAATTGCCAGCCGGTTCGCCACTATAGGTTAGCCAGCCTTCTTCTCCACCGCCGCCACCACTGCCTGGTGCATCCCAGTTCAAAGTAACGGAGGTTCCGGCCACGGTTGCTTCCAAGTTTTCAGGAGCAGCGATAAACACATCGTTATATATCTTGAAATCGTCAATGCGGATACAGGTTCCATTGGGAGTATCGGCATCGGACTTGAAATACCAGCGGAATTGAGCGGTTTCGCCGTTGTATTCGGTGATCAGTCCATCCAGAGTGTAGCTTTCAATCATGGAAGCCCAAGCCGGAGGAGCATCGCTGTAAACGTAGTTATTGCCGTTGGGATCGTTATAAGGATTGCTCATGGCAAACCAGGTAACGCCGTTGTTGATTGAGATTTCCCAGCCGAAGTAATCCACTTCAGGGAATTCGTTTGGGTCGGTGAAGCTACCCATGATCATGAAGTCCGCACGCAGATCGCCGGAAGCGGGAAGCTGAATGGGAGGGCTTACCAGATAGTTCATCATGTTTACATTGTATCCGCCGCTGGTGTTTTGGCAGATCATGGCATTGCTTGGAGACGGAGCAGTGGCATCGGTTCCAATGTGCCAGATGTCTCCACCCAGCGGAACCAGGCTGGCCCAGGTCATTTGACCGTCGTTAACGCCATTGTTGCTGTATCCGCCGAAGGAAATATCGTCCACCATCATACCAAACATGGCAGGAGCGTCGGAAGTGTCATAAGCCGGATCAGAAGCAAAGGCAAAGCGGATTTTCACGCTCTGGCCTACATAGCTGCTAAGGTTGAAGGTAGCATTAGTCCAGTTAACCAGCTCACCGCCCCAGCCGGGGATATTGGCACCTTCGCCATGTTCAAAACCAAAGGCGTAAGATGAGGTCATATTGTAGGCAGGGGTTCCGGTGATCGGGGTCCAGGTAGCGCCATTATCTACGGAAACGCGGACGTTGCAGGCATCCCAACCAGTGTAGGGAGCTGTTGCGCCAGAGGGGTTTTCCACATTGTAGCGAAGCTTAAAAGTAAGAGTGGCATTGGCAGCGGTAATTGAGCGGGCCGGGGTATCCAACACCAGATACTGATGGCTGTAATAACCACCGATACCGGTTCCGGAAGCGAGAGCAGGGTCTCCCATCCACCAGCAGTCACCCTGGGTGCCGCCATTGTTGTAAATATGCCAGTTGTTCGGAGATTGAGCACCGTCGTAGTGCGTCCAACCTGTAGCGCCGGATTCGAAATCCTCGCTATAGGCTACCACTTCATAGCGGCCACCTGCAAAGATGGCAGTTATGAACGTAAGGGCTAAGATCATCAGCCAATACTTTTTCATTGATCCTCCTTATCGATCAAGGGATGTTCTTCTTCTTATAAATAATACTTTGGGGAAAAGCCGATACTGCAGATCCGGTGTAAATCAGTATTTACTTTACCCATATTCTAAGCTTTTTCCAAAGCCATTATTCTGTCAATCAATTTTTGTGCCAAACCGCTTACGTATATTGTAAACGATATAGATCGTAGTATAAGCCTTTCTTTTCCAGAAGGTCAAAATGCGAACCTTCCTCCACGATC
>CAZGWB010000157.1:0-3320 GCA_964529335.1 uncultured Candidatus Cloacimonas sp. | reverse complement strand
CCTGAATTCTGCATTTTTGCATTTGACCGCCTTGGTAAAACCGGATATAATATCAACAGGACAATGTATCCAGGAAAGCAGTCTGAAACCTGATCTGATATTTAGTAACAAGGAGATAAACAGCATCATGAAAGCACGCAAGCTTCGCGAAGGCATCTATTGGGTAGGGGGCATTGATTGGGACCTGAGAAACTTTCACGGTTATCTGACCCAGCGGGGCTCCACCTACAATGCCTATCTGATTATTGACGAAAAGATTACGTTGATAGATAATGTGAAAAGCTATCTCTTTGAAGAGATGATCGCCAGAATCAGCGACATAATTGATCCCGCCAAGATCGATATTCTTATCCAAAATCATGTGGAGATGGATCACAGCGGAGGCCTCCCCAAAACCTTTAAGCTGTTGCCAAACGCCACTCTATACACCAATGCAGCAGGAATTAAAGGCCTGAAGCTGCATTATAAAAAGGACTGGAATTTTGCCGAAATCAAAAGCGGCGATACATTGAAGCTGGGAAAGCGCAGCCTCACATTTTTAACCACTCCGATGGTGCACTGGCCTGATAACATGGTTAGCTATTGCCCCGAAGAAGAGATACTTTTTTCCAATGATGCCTTTGGCCAGCACATTGCCTCTTCCGAGCGTTATGCCAATGAACTACCCATCGGAATCGTGCTGGAAGAAGCCAAGAAATACTACGCCAATATCGTGCTGCCTTATTCCAAACAGGTGCAAAAGGTATTGGACGCTGCCGCACCCTTAAGCATTAAAATGATCTGTCCCAGCCACGGAGTGATCTGGACGGAAGAGAACATCCCCCTGATCCTGGAAGCCTACAAGAGCTGGGCTTACAACGTATCCAATCAGCATTATGGACTGGTGATCTATGACACCATGTGGAAATCCACCCAGATGATCGCCATGGCGATCCACGAAACCTTTGAAAAGCTGGGAATCCGTTCCAAACTGCTGAACCTGCAAACCAATCATATTTCAGACATTATGACCGATATCATCGAAGCCAAATTCATAGCGGTTGGTTCACCCACGTTAAACAGCTCTATCCTGCCCACTGTTGCCGCTTTCATTTATTATCTGAAGGGGCTTTCCCCAAAAGACAGGATTGGCCTTGCCTTCGGCAGCTATGGATGGGGAGGACAAAGCATTCCGATCTTACAACAGCTTTTGGGCGATCCCAAGGAATGCGGCTTCGACATGCTGGAACCGATTAAAGTGCAATATATTCCCAGCACAGAAGATTTGGAAGAAATAAAACAAAAACTGACACAAGAACTAAAGACAAAACTGGAGGAAAAATGATCAGCAAGAAAATGCAAGATGCCATAAACGAACAGATCAACCGGGAGCTATTCTCAGAATACCTGTATATAAGCATGCAGGCCTGGTTTGCAAACCAGAATCTGGACGGAATGGCCACCTGGATGGATGCTCAGGGCAAGGAAGAACGCTTTCATGCCATGAAATTCTTCAATTATCTCATCGAACGTGGCGGCAAAGTGGTTCTGAAAGCCATCGACAAGCCTGCCACCGATTTTGGAACTCCCCTGAAAGCCTTCACCGAGGCCTTTAAGCATGAGCAATTCATCACTAAAAGCATTAATGAACTGATGGACCTCGCCATCAAGGAAAAAGACCATGCCAGCCGCAGCTTTTTGCAATGGTATGTGGACGAACAAGTGGAAGAAGAGGCCTCTGTGGACAAGATAGTCCAGAAGCTAAAAATGGTTGGCGATCACAGTCATGGCCTGTTCATGATCGATAATGAACTGGGCACCAGAGTTTATACTCCACCCGCCACAGAAGAATAAAATATAAATTGCGCCGGTGAGAATCTACCTGGTTCTCACCGGTTTTCATTACGGACATTCTGTTCCAAAGGCTAAAGGATGTGAATATGGACTTTATTGATAGTCAGAGCTTATATTCCAAGATCTTTGCCAGTGCTATTGTTGCCATCGGGGTAACCGATCATGAGGGAAGATACGTGATCGTGAATCCCACCTGGTGCCAGCTTCTGGGCTATAGCGCAGAAGAAGCAGTAAAACTGCACATCAGGGATGTAACCCCTCGCGAAGATTGGGATACCAGCATCGTCAGTTTCGATTATCTGATCGCCGAAAAAGGCCGACAGATGCGAAAACAGCGCCGTTATCAACGCCGCGACGGCTCTATCTTTTGGGCCGACCTCTATGCATCCTCGATCTTCGATGATCATGGCAATCCCATGGGGATCCTGGGCGTCTTTGTGGATATCGATAAACAGGTGATCGCCGAGCAAATTCAACGGGATCTATACCAGAACCTGGAAGAATTGAACGCCGAACTTAGCAAGGCCAATACCGATCTGAACCGTTTGGCCCGCCACGATGCCCTTACCGGACTATATAATCGACGAGTGATGGAAGACCTGATGATGAAAGAAAGCAGCCGTTCGATCAGAACCCAAAGGGGCTTTGGAATTGCCATAGCAGATATCGATAACTTTAAGAGCATCAATGACACCTATGGTCACGACTGCGGCGACATTGTGCTGAAGAAACTGGCTGCCCTCTTCATATCCGGGATACGCATTACTGATACGGTGGGACGTTGGGGTGGCGAGGAATTTCTCTTTGTCCTAACTGAAACAACCTGCCACGGAGCAATGACCGTGATAGAGAGAATTCGAGCTTCGGTGGAAAACGCTGAAATCTGGTGTGGTGAGAAACGGCTGCAAGTAACGATCACCATTGGTCTCAGTTTCCATATGGGCGACGAAAAAGCCAAAGATATGCTTAATGAGGCTGATCTGGCGCTATACAAAGGCAAGAAATCCGGTAAAAATCAGGTTCTTTGCTATCAGGAAGGATGTATCGAGAGTGATCAGTGATTGGGGGTCATGGAGTCTTGGGGTCTTGGGGTCATGGAGTCTTGGGGTCTTGGAGTCTTGGGGTCTTGGAGTCGTGGGGTCTTGGAGTCGTGGGGTCTTGGAGTCTTGGGGTCATGGAGTCTTGGGGCTAAGGAGGAAGTAGTTTAATAGTTGATGGAGTCAGGTTTGAGTATTATCTCATTCTCTGCCCTCCAGAATCAAACCTTGTTTCACTTTTCCACTTTTTCCACTTTTTCACTTTTCCACTTTTCCACTTTTCCACATAACCATTGGGCCAATTCACCACTTTACCACCCGCCTCTTCCCCACAATTTCCTTGACCATTCTCCCCCCTGTGAAAAACTGAGTTCGTGACTTGATGGTGCTTTAAACAAGGTAATAGGGAATTTCGTGAAAAGCGAAAGCGGTCTCCGCCACTGTTAGCAG
>CAZGWB010000156.1:0-3353 GCA_964529335.1 uncultured Candidatus Cloacimonas sp. | reverse complement strand
CAAAACTACCCGTGATAGCCCATTGCCGGTTTATCTTGGCCGGCATATTGCTGCCCAGCGAAGTGGAAGCGGAAAAACCGGTGATGGCAGTTCCATCCTCGGCAATCTCCAGATAGGCATAATCGTATCCATCGGTGCTGGGAGTGCCTCCGCTGATGGTTCCTGAGTTCTGGGTATATACTCCATCCACAGTCAGGCTGTAAGATCCCATACTGAGGGTACCTCCGTTCATGGTAAGGTCTTCGCAGGCGGAATTGGCATTCAGGCTAACCGTGTAGCCACTTGGCAGGAAAACCAGGGTGGGGACAAGGGGATAAAACACGGCATTACTCCAGCTGGAACCGTCGGCCGATACTTCCCAAGTGGCTGGGGCGTTCCAATTTCCGGTAGCACGGGAGCGGTAATACAAGCCTGGGATGAAACCGTTTGTGTTATATGCAGCCCCATTTCCCAAAGTTCCGTTTTGGGCGGTTCCGGCACTGTCGTAGGCGATGGTTCCGGAGGAGGAATTCAGTTTGTAATACCCTACCAAGCTGGAGGGAGGAGAAGCGATGTTGATAAACATGTTGTTTTGGATATCGCTCTGCGAAAGAACGCTATTCCAAACCCGCACTTCGTCTATCCTGCCCTGGAAGGGAAGATTGGATGTGGGACGGGTGGGTCTGATGGCACCTATGGTGAAGGTTGATGGCCAGGTGGTGGCATTGGCATTGTTATAGCTGTGAATCAGATTGCCGTTCAGATACAGCCTGGTGGTTCCGCCTTTCGTGGAGGTGACTGCCACATGATACCACTGGTTGGTGCTTATTCCGGCATTGACGGTCTGGTCCACGGTGGCAGTAGTCCAAGTTCGCAGTAATAGGTTGCCATTCAGAAGCGTTAGCCACAAAGGGTAGGATCCTGAGATGTTGGATGCCGAGAACAGCGTTCTGCCAAACTGGTCGATATCGGTAGGGCCGGTTAAGCTGGTGGGATAGAACCAGCCTTCCACGGTGAAAGCATTGGAGATACCAAGCGAAGTGGCTACCTGGATGTGATCATCGGTTCCGTCGAAACTAACGGAATTATTTTGGGCAACAAGAGTGCCCAACACAATCAGGCTGATTGCCAGTAAAAAAAGTCTTGTTTTCATTTTCTAGCTCCTGCAGCTGTAAATATTTATATCATTGAACACACAAGTTTGTCTTATGTGACCCTGCCTATATGATCTTGATAATCGTCTGCATGTCAAGCGGGATTATCGGCCTATGAGAGCTTAGAAAAGTTTAAGGTGTCCGGTGTAAACAAAAGAAATCTCTGCATTATATATTCATATAATGAGTTATGTTATGTTATAGCCAAGCCAAAATGTGGAATTCCATCAACAAGGAAGGAATAAAAAAAACCGTTAGGTATGATAGAGGAAAGGATTTCCTTATCACACAAAAATGGATGGACAAAAAGTCGCGCTTCAAGGCAATGGCGAAAAAGATTTCATAGCTAGCAAGGAGATAAAATGGCTACCAAAAAAGAAACCATGGATTACCTGTTGGAGCAGTTAAAAGACCTTGATCAGGTTCGGCATCTGAAGATGTTTGGCGAATATGGCATATATTGCCAGGAAAAGATGGTTGCTCTGGTTTGTGATGATCAGCTTTTCCTAAAGCCCACCGAGGCCGGAAGAAGCTTTATGGGGGAAGTGGAGCTGGCGGCACCCTATCCAGGGGCGAAGGATTGGTTTTTGATCCCGGAAGAAAACTGGGACGATGCGGTATGGCTATGTGAACTGATCAGGGTAAGCACTCCGGAAGTGCCAACACCCAAGAAGAAAAAGGCTAAACAGGCTCGGTTATAAAAGGTCTTGTGTCTATAAAATCAGCCATAAGGGTGCCCGAGCCTCTTATATTGCAAGCGGGCTTGGAGCTTACCAGTCTCTGGAACGGATCTGGATTTTTTTCGTGCTTATTAGTCTTAGCTTCGCAGTCTGCAGTGCTTCAAGCCAATACTCACGTATATCATACCTAATAAATATTGGGTGAGTATTGGATATGTATATAGTATGATCCCCTGATGAGCGTGAGCTTAGGGTTTGTCTCGACATAGTTCTTGACACAAATCCGCCCTTTAAAGACTTGGAAACAAGAAAAAACCCAGAATATTCCAGGGGAGGAAAATGTGATTATTCAAGACGATTTACTCTATACCGAGAGCCACGAGTGGGTTCGGGTGGATGGTGATTTGGTTACCATCGGGATCAGTGATTTTGCTCAGCATGAATTGGGCGACATCGTGTTTGTGGAGCTTCCGGAAGTTGGCAGCAAAGTTTCCGCTGGTGAGCCCTGTGGGTCCATCGAAGCCGTTAAGGCTGTGGAAGACCTCATCTGTCCGATCAGTGGCAAAGTGGAAGAAAAAAACACCGATCTGGAAGACACACCTGATCTGATCAATAAATCTCCCTACGAGGAAGGCTGGCTGCTAAAGGTTCGTTTAGCCAATCGGGACGAACTGGAGAACCTGCTTTCTGCCGTGGAATACCAGAAGATCATTCCAGAATAACTCATTTCAGACATCAGCCGGTTTTCGTGATCGCCAAGAGCGCTAGTTTTCTGATCATTCTTTCCGCTCCTTCAGGAGGGGGAAAGAGCACGATTTTGAATGAAATTCTGAAGATCACAGATGATATCGACTATTCTGTTTCGTTTACCACCCGCAAACCCCGGGGCGTGGAACAAGATGGGATTCATTACCATTTTGTAGATGAAGCGGAGTTCTTGAGGCGCATTGATGCAGGTGATTTTTTGGAGCATGCCAGGGTTTTTGGTAACTGGTATGGCACATCCATCAGCTATATCAAGTCGCGTTTGCAAGCCAGCCATCACGTGATTATGGATATCGACGTGCAAGGCGCTACATTGATCAGCGCCACCGATATCCCCTTCGTAAAGATATTTATCATTCCTCCGTCTATGGAGGTTTTGCGGGATCGCTTGGTGCGCCGGGCTACCGATAGCGAAGAGGAAATTGCCAAACGTTTACGGATTGCCCGTGAAGAGCTTAGCTACATTCCGCATTACGATTATTTGGTGATCAATGACGATCTCGATAAAGCCGTGGAGGATGTGCTGGCCATCATCAGAGCCGAAGAAAACCGGGTAGCCCGCTATCAAAATCCGGTGGAAGGCTTTTTAACCTAGGAGAAAAACATGATAAACGAAAAGATCGAAAGCTTCTTGGAAAAGGTGGACATGAACTACCTTTTTTGCCTGCTTTCCAAGCTGGAAGCCCAAAGGCTGAACCAGTTTCCCACCTACGTGAAGCATAACTTTCCGAACAAGATTTCTGTGCTTTCGATGGAGCACGTAGCCGCCAACGAG
>CAZGWB010000155.1:0-3528 GCA_964529335.1 uncultured Candidatus Cloacimonas sp. | reverse complement strand
AGTCATACCGGAGTCATACCGGATGAGCATGCGGTATGACTCCGGTATGATAAGGGTAAAAATCCCTGTATAGTCTTGAGATAATTATTTCTACACTCATGCCCACAATAATCAAGACCTGACATACTTTTCCGCTTCACCATTTCACCACTTCACCGCTGGCAGGCGTAGCTGATGCCAATCTACAAATATTTGGAAGAAAGAGAATTACTGGCGGAAGAGGTATTTGCCCTTTATGCTGTTTTGCATTTGCATGGTTTGCAGTTTGCTGTTCTCGTCGAAATCGGCCTGCAGGTAGGCCCCGGTAGCGCTATTCACAAAGAAGTCCTGCTTCTCGCTGGCATCCTGTTGGTAAAGATAGCTAACCAGCCCCTCGGCTTCGAATTTTCGCAGTTGATCGTCCGCAAAGTCCATGCTGATCAGGTTTGCCCACACCCGGTTTTTTTGTTCTTCGCCCTTTTCCGCTGCAAAATCCACCCGGCAGGAATCGATCAGCTCGGCGCGCACCAGTTTACGCTGCTTCAGAAAGAGGTGAAATTCATTGGCCGTGGCCGTGGCATAGTCCGAATTGAAGCGCGGTTCGCCGGTAAAGACCGCCTTGTCGTCTTCCAAAAAGTAGATCAGAAAATCGCTATTCGCCAGATAGTCTGTGCTTTTCACCTGCACTCCGAAAGTGGCGATCAGCTTCTTTTCTGCGTCAAAAAACTCCATTTTCTCGGCATTAACCTTCAAAGTATCAGCCTGGCCGGTGCTGAGAAACGGGCTTTCCAGCATCAAGGCATAGCCCTGTTTGCGGTCCCACTGAGCGTAACCACAAGTGGCGGTTGCGTTTTCCTGTTTATCGTAGGAAACCACTCTGCTCCAGCAAGTAAGGATGTCCCTGGCTTTGTCGTAGCTGGCATAATCGCTTTTCATCCAGCGAAAGGCGCCTTGCTTGTTGCTATGTGTAGCGGTTACCCTGCCACCGGCGTTCATCAGTTCAGGAATCCGGTAATAAGCCAGGGTGTCGGCCACCAGAAGAAGGCTGTCGTTGCTTACAACCACGTTCCCGTAAAGCCTGGCTATCTTTTTGATATCCAAGATCAAAGCCCGGTCGCTCTTGAATTCGGTATCACCATAGAAGAAATGAACCTTGCCGCTAAGCTCCAGGGCTTGTTCCTCGTAGGTTTTACTCATGAACAACTTGTCGGCGTGAACCAGACGAAACTTGTCGGAAGGTTTCTGTGGTGCGGCCAAGGCATATCCTGCCACCAGCCATAAGACAGCTAGGAGGAGAAACGAAGGCTGTAGAAAACCAGCTATCCTGAAGTAATATTTCACCAATCAATTTCCTGCTGCGTCAGACGACCCTCTGCCGAAACCTGTTCCATCTCCACAAAGCTCAGTTTGCTGTTGGTTCGCAGGTTTTGGCCGCGCATCACGTTTCCCTGACGGGTAAGCAGAACCTGTTTCGGAGCTGTGATCTCGTCCACTGCTCTGTCCCAGGCTATGTTTGGAGTGGAAAGACTGCCATTGGGAGTGGTCATTTTGGCATGTCCATTGGCCAGAACGAGGTTCCGTGCCTCGTCCACGATTGTAGTATCAGCTTTGATTACGGAGTTCAGCTTACTATCTTTGTCGTAGGTTGTGAGCGTCACTTTGTATCCTATCAGCAGTCGCCGGTCGGAAAAGCGCTCGATTTTTGCGGCTTCCAGTTGATACTCGTATTTGTTATCCAGATAGTTGGTTACGCTTACATTGTAACTTGTTTCATCGGGGAGCCCCCGTTCCAGAACTCCTGTGGGAGTTTGCAGGTTTACTTTTTGGCAGCCGAAAAGGGTTAGCCAAAGGCTAACAGATGCTATCCAGATAGGCCAGCACGGTCTTTTCATATATTCCTTTGTGGATTAGCACATAGTTTATCAAATCGCGAACCGCTCCATGCCCGCCCCGAAAGGCAGATACCCAGTCTGCGATTTTGGCCACATCTGGTTGAGCGTCTGAGGGAGCAGCGGAAAAAGCAACTTTGCGCATTACGGGAATGTCGTTCCAATCATCGCCCATATATACAACGTTGTTGTAGCTGAGACCCTTGTCTTTCAGGATATTGTCCAAGCACTCCAGCTTCTTGTTTATGCCCTGAAATAGCAGGCTGATCTTCAGATCGCGGCAACGCCTTTCCAATGCTTCGGAACTGCGGCCAGTGATGAAGCCACACTCCAGTTCGGTATGCTTTAGCAGGTTGAAGCCCATGCCGTCGTGGCCGTGAAAGTGCTTCAGTTCCTGTCCTTCATTGCCATAAATAATGCGCCCGTCAGTAATTACTCCATCACAATCAAACAACAGCAGTTTGATCTCGTTCCAGTGAACGACCCGCTTATTAGGTCGTAGCATACAGTTTTTCTCCATTACAAATCCTCAGCACAGTATATTTTTTATCTAATCAATGGCTTGCATTATGCGCAAACACGCTTCCAGCAGGGCTTCCAGTTGATTTAGGGGAAGCATGCTGGCAGCATCGCTTTTGGCTTTGGCTGGCTCCGGATGAGTTTCCAGAAAAAGCCCTTTCACTTTTCCGGTAGCCAGGGCTGCTTTGGCCATCATGATTGCATGTTGCGGCTCGCCGCCGGAAGTTTTGCCCTGGGAAGGCTTTTGTAGAGAATGAGTTACATCGTAAACTACCGGCCAACCCAGGCTTTCCATAATGGCAAAGCCACGGAAATCCACTACCAGATTGTGATACCCGAAGCAACTACCTCTTTCGGTTAGCAGTAGTTTATCGTTTCCGGTGTTACTTGCTTTGCGGGCTGCTGATTCCATATCTTCAGGAGCCATGAACTGGCCTTTTTTTATGTTCACTATCCTGCCCGTTTGGGCAGCAGCCTTGATCAATCCGGTTTGTCGTGACAAAAAAGCCGGAATCTGGAGAATATCGCAAACCTCAGCCGCCGCTGCGACTTCGCAAGATTCATGAACATCGGTCAGCAAGGGAAGCTCGAACTGCTTTCCGATGCTCTGCAGAACCTTTAGCCCTTCGTCCAGACCAAGCCCCGCATAGGAATCTATGCTGCTGCGGTTGGCCTTTGTGTAGGAAGCCTTGAAAACCAAAGGAATACCGAACTTCTGGCAGAGCTCTTTAAGGGTTTCCGCTACAGTTTCCATTATGCTGTTTTCTTCCACAACGCAGGGTCCGGCAATCAGAAAGAAGCCTGGGCTTTTCTTCAGAATCTCGTATAATGAATCCATGTTTCCTTTTCTATCAGACCAGTTTTTTCACCTTTTCCCAGCTGAATTCGTCGCGGCCAAAATGTCCGTAGGCAGCAGTGGGAAGGTAAACAGGCTTGCGCAAATCAAGGTAATCGATGATGCCGGCAACTGTCAAGTCAAAGTTTTTCCCGATAATTCTCTGGATTTCGGAATCGCTTTCCTTGCCGCTGCCAAAGGTATCGACCATTACGGAAACCGGAGTGGCGTCTCCGATCACAAAGCTGAATTGGATCAGACACTCAGCGGCCAAACCACTGGCAACCACGCTCTTGGCGATATGCC
>CAZGWB010000154.1:0-3611 GCA_964529335.1 uncultured Candidatus Cloacimonas sp. | reverse complement strand
GGAGACTTCAATGCTGATGGCTTCTGCGACCTTGCAGTGTCAACTCCATATTTCTATGGAGGAGCTACCACAATCCCAGGTTACATCTATATCTATGCCGGTAATGCACAGTTGATAGACACTACGGTGGATGCTGAGGATGAATTAGCACCCGTACCGGAAAACATTTGGGAGTTGAACGCCTACCCCAATCCTTTTCGGGGTGGCTCTTTGAGCATATCATTATCCAAAGTAGGGGATACAGCTACAAACCCCGATCAAGTGAGCCTATACAACCTTAAGGGACAGATAATAATGAAGAGTAAACTAAGGGATACCGACTGGCAAAAAGGAACTATAGAGCTAAATATACCTGATATACCAAATGGTGTTTACCTTGTGCGTCTCTCTGATAGCAGGGGCAGACACACATCCAAGAAAATAGTAATAACAAAGTAAGAAAAGGAGATCACCCATGAAAACCTTGCCTGCAATCCTGATAGCAGTTTGCCTGGAGGGCAGTATATCAAATTGATTTTCTATATGGTTAGCCAATAATATCCGGTTCATGCTGCTAATTGAAGCAGAAGCTGGAAACTTTCAAACAAACATCTCACCTCTTCCCTGCTCGTACGGCCTTTGCAATACGAATGAAATGCGAATCCCATCCGTATATGATTCGCAATTCTATGGCATTTACAGCAGGAAAGCGCTTATATTATCTCAGGGACGGATTCCAGGAAAAACCTGTGCTTGACAAATATCCGCATACCCGGCCATGTGTCCGAACCCAAAAATAACTACCATACAGGAAAGATAGATGGCTTTTGAAAATGAACTGAAGATCATCAGCCGTGGGGCTGAAGAGATTATTCCGCTTAGCGAAATGAAGGACAAACTGGCCAGGGCAGCCAAGATTGGCAGACCGCTCCGCATAAAATATGGCATCGACCCCACGGGTTGCGATGTGCATATCGGACATTTGGTGCCTATCCGTAAAATGCGCGATTTTCAGGATCTCGGCCATACCGGCGTGATCATCATTGGCGATTTTACCGCTCAGATAGGTGACCCTACGGGAAGGGACGAATCTCGTCCACCTCTCACTTTTGAGCAGATCAAAACCAATAGTGAAAAATATATGGAACAGCTTTATACCGTGCTAAAGCCTGATCAGACCGAAGTCCGCTATCAAAGCGAATGGTTTGGCAAGATGGGCATGAGCGAGGTGCTGAAGATGATGGGCAAATTCACCCTGGCGCAATTCATGGCGCATGACACCTTCCGCAACCGTTATGAGCAAGGCCTTTCCCTGGGTATGCACGAGATCATGTATCCCATCCTGCAAGGCTACGACTCTGTGGCGATCAATAGCGATGTGGAGCTGGGGGCCACGGAACAGAAATTCAATATCCTCTGTGGGCGTGATATGCAGCGTTATTTTGGCCAGGAACAGCAAATCGCAGTGCTCTCGCCGATTCTGCTTGGAACCGACGGCGTAAACAAAATGGGTAAATCGTTGAATAATTATATCGCGGTTTTCGATCCCCCCAACGAAAAATTCGGCAAGGTGATGAGTATTCCGGACAGCCTGATTTTGAACTATTTCTGCTATGCCACCACAGTTAGCCCCGATGAACTGGATAGCGTGAAAGCCGAACTGGCCTCCGGAACAAATCCCATGCTCATAAAAAAGCGTTTGGCAAGGGAAGTGGTAGGCCTCTATCATGGTTCTGCCGCAGCTCTCGAAGCTCAGGAAGCTTTTGAAAAGCTCTTCAGTCAAAAGGAAATCCCCGAAGATATTCCCGAATATGCCACCAGGGAAGCGAATATGAAGCTGGTAAAACTGCTAACCGAAAGCGGACTCTGCTCTGGCAGCGGTGAAGCCAAGCGTTTGATCAGCGGTGGAGGGGTTAGCTTGAATGGGGAAAAGGTCACAGCCTTTGACGCTGAAGTGGAGCTGGTTGACGGAGCAGTGCTGCGGGCTGGAAAGCGCAAGTTTATAAAGATAAAGAAGATATGACCGGAGAACCGATTCTGAAGCTGATCCTGAATGGTGCAATAATCGGGATTGTATTCTATAGCATCATCATCCACGAATTCAGCCACAGCTTGGCTGCCTACTTTTTGGGCGACGATTCGGCCAAGCGTGCCGGCCGGCTTACCCTGAATCCGCTGAAACACATAGATTGGTTTGGCACTGTGCTATTGCCACTTTTCCTATATTTTACGGCTGGCTTCATCTATGGATATGCCAAGCCGGTGCCTTTTAATCCCTACAATTTCCGGAATTTCAAGCGGGATTCAGGTCTTACGGCTCTGGCCGGTCCGGCTTCCAACTTTCTGATTGCGATCGGATTTGCTGTCGTGTATCATCTGCTGAGCGGTTTGGTGCTGGTTCAGTATATTTGCAGTTATGTGATTTTTCTTAATTTACTGCTGGCTTTTTTCAATCTGATTCCGGTTCCCCCCCTGGATGGCTCCAAGGTAATCGGAATGTTTTTAACCGATACTGCCTATTACAAATGGACAATGCAAGAGCGTAAAGGCATGATCTATCTCTTTGGGATCATCATCATTTCCAATCTATTGGGTTTGAACCTGATAGGCAAGCTTGTGCTGCCTCCCGTAAGGCTGGTAATGCAGCTTCTGGGGCTTGGCTAAGAATTATTAAAAAAAAGTAAGATACAGGAGACTAACATGGATCTGAAGAAATTAAATCAGATGATCGAAGAAAACGAGGTGAAGGCCATCGACCTGAAATACTGCGGTTTGGATGGTAAATGGTATCACATCACCTTTCCCGCCCGCCGTATAGAGAACGTTTTGCAGCGCGGCATACCCTTTGACGGTTCCTCAATACCCGGCATGCGTAGCGTTGAAAGCGGCGACATGGTTTTGATGCCTGATCTGGAAACTGCGCATTTGGACCAGTTCTTCGAGACCCCCACCCTCAGAATGATCTGCAGTATCTGCGATGCGGAAACCCGGATCGGAGTGAAGAAAGACCCTCGCAGCGTAGCTCTGAGAGCGCATGAATACCTGCTGTCCACCGGGATAGCCGATAGTTCCACCTGGATTCCGGAACTGGAATTTCACCTTTTCGACACGGTGCAGTTCAATTCCGATCCCTTCAGCGCAGGATACAATATCACTTCCAGCGAGTGCAAGGACAGCCTTCCAGACGAGAATGAAGACCTCGATGGCCTCAGCCTGCAAGGCGTGAAAGGGTATCACATGGACACCCCCTTTGATCAATTCTACGAGATTCGCCAAAAGATCGTGGATCTCATCGAGGAACAGGAGATCAAGGTTCGCTATCATCACCATGAAGTAGGCGTTTCTTCGCAGCAGGAAATCGAGACCGAACTGCTGGAATTTCCTCGCATCTGCGACGACGTGATGATCATGAAGGATATAATCCGTCGCACCGCTCTGGAATATGGCCTCAGCGCCACTTTCATGCCAAAGCCGGTTTACAATCATGCGGGAAACGGAATGCACTTCCATATAATGCTTCACAAGAAAGGCAAAAACGTATTCTACAAAAAGGGTGGATATGCAGACCTGAGCAAGGAAGCCATCTGGTTCATAGGTGGAATCCTGAAGCATGGCCGGGCTCTGGTTGCCTT
>CAZGWB010000153.1:0-3743 GCA_964529335.1 uncultured Candidatus Cloacimonas sp. | reverse complement strand
GAAACTGAAGACGACACCGACGACGACGATCTCTAAACCATGTCTGCGCAAGCCCTGCGCCAGTATCTGGAATTGCTGAGGAACAGCGGTATCCAGCAGCTCTACCGTCCCCAAAGCGAAAAAGCTGAAATCCTGGCAAGTCTCAGCCGCAAATATTCATCCTGTACCCTTTGCCCGCTTCATAACGGACGGCACCACGTGGTGTACGGCGAAGGTAATCCGAACGCCAGAGTGATGGTGATCGGGGAAGGGCCGGGGGAACAGGAAGACCTGAGCGGACGTCCCTTTGTGGGTGCTGCTGGCAATCTGCTGGATAAAATGCTGATCGCTATTAAAATCCAGCGGGAAGAGGTGTATATAGCCAATATAGTGAAGTGCCGCCCTCCGGGAAACCGCAATCCGGAATCTTCCGAACGCCTTGCCTGCCTGCCCTATCTCATGGAGCAAATAGAGATAATTCAGCCAAAGTTCTTGCTCCTGATGGGCTTGGTGGCCGCTCAAACCCTGCTTGGCAACAGCAACACTCTGGGCTGGCACAGGACGCAAACCCATCTTTTCCGGGGCATACCCACCTATGTAACCTACCATCCTGCTGCGTTGCTGCGCAATCCGAACTGGAAAAAGGATGCCTGGATAGACCTGCAGGCCTTTCAGAAAGCGTATGAGGAAGGATTAGCTCCGTCGCCTTGACGGAGGAGCTTTGATTGACCAGCCATAAATTCTATATCGTATCCACGATTCTGCTCACCTGCATACTCTTGTTCAGCTTTGGCTGCGCCTCCACAACCATTGCGATCTATGGCGACACCCGCAGCAATCCCGAAACGCATAAACAAATCGTGAAAGCGATCTCGACCCACAAACCCGATCTCGTATTTCATACCGGTGATCTGAACAGCAAAGGCATGCAGCAAAGCGAGTATGACTCATTTCTCCAGATTACCGGTCCGCTCTCAGAAAGTGCAGAGTTTTATCCTGCCAGGGGCAATCACGAAAAGGACTTGCAGCTTTTCCTGGCCAATTTCCCTTTGTTGCCGGGCCGCAGCTATTACAGCGTGGAGCGCTATGGAATTCGCTTCATCGTGCTGGATAGCGTGATCTCGCTATTGCCCGATTCGGAACAATTCAAATGGCTCCAAGAGCAGCTAAAACAATCCAAACCAACCCTGCTCATTATGCATCATCCGGTTTTCAGTTCTGGGGAACATGGCGACGAGCTTGGCTTGCAGATGTTTTTGCCGCGCAGCTTGGAAGACAAAAACGTGCTGGCAGTTTTTTGCGCGCATGATCACATCTACGAACGGTCTCACTACAAGGGAATTGAATATATAGTAACAGGTGGCGGAGGGGCTCCTCTGCGGGAAGGATCCAATCCCAATCACCACAGCCTGGTTTTTAAAAAGGCAAATCACTATCTGATTGCCCGTGTGAAAGGCGACAAGCTGCTTTTTACCGCTTTTGCGCTGGACGGAGAAGTGCTGGATAGTTTTGTTTTGCAGATAGGAGCTAAGCCTTGACTATGAAACGCATACTGGCAATCCATGATCTTTCCGGTTTCGGGCATACATCGCTCTTGGCTGCAGTGCCGATTTTTTACCGGATGGGAATAGAAGTGGCGGTTTTGCCGACTTTGTTATTGTCGGCCAATACAGATCATCCTGGCTATGGCAGTTTAAATACGGATACTTTCATGCGAAAGTCGCTGGAACACTGGCAACGGCTCGAGCTGAGTTTCGATGCTATCTACAGCGGTTTTTTGGGCTCGGAAGCGCAGGTGGAATTGCTGAAGGAGTTTATCCCAAAGTTGACAAGTCCGGATGCTCCCATCCTGGTTGACCCTGTTTTGGGAGATAATGGAAAGCTTTATAATTGCTATTCTGAAAGTATGATTCAGGCCATGCGCAGCCTGGTTCAGATCAGCAGCATTGTTACTCCAAACCTCAGTGAGCTGGCTTTTCTGCTGGGCTCGGATTTGCCGATCAGTGATTTGCAGAACGCATGCCGATGCTTGTCTGCATTGGGTCCGGCCAAGGTTATCGTTACCAGTGCTCCAGGTGAAGATGGAAGCAATAGTGCAGTATTGTATTACAATGGGAGCGAAGATAGTTTCAAGAGGTTTGGCTGTCAATATGAACCAATCGATTTTCCCGGAGCGGGAGATTGCTTTGCTTCGATGTTTTTGGCAGGATTGCTGAATGGCTTCAGTACTACTGAAGCAATAGAAGGAAGCATCAGATTTTTAAAAGCTGCTTTTGGGCAAAGCATGGCTTTGGTAAAAGACCGTCGTAGCGGTATAGCTCTGGCCGCAGCCTTGGCGCAAGACCCTATAAAATGGTTCCAGGTAAATCTCCAGAGAAGTGGTAAACAATGAAAACGATACTCCTGTTAAGCATCTCCAATATCTTTATGACTTTTGCCTGGTATGGGCATCTGAAACACAAGAACGCTCCGCTGTTTATGGTAATCATGATCAGTTGGGGCATTGCCTTTTTCGAGTATTGTTTCCAGGTTCCCGCCAACCGCATTGGCCATGGCATCTTCAATGCCTATCAACTGAAGACCATCCAGGAAGTAATCACCCTGATTGTCTTCAGCGGATTCTCGGTTTTCTATCTGAAAGAAGAGCTTCGCTGGAACTATCTGGTTGGCTTTGCGCTCATTATTCTTGCGGTATTCTTCATATTTAAGAAGTGGTAAGCCATTTCCCGCTTGACAGAAAGCCGCCCTCAAAAAAGCATGCTCTACTAAACAATATTCCAAAGGAGAAATGATGTACGCCATCGTTGAAATTAGTGGATTTCAGTTCAGGGCTGAAAAAAACGCAGTGCTTCGCGTTCCCTTGCTGAGAACGGCGGAACCGGGTCAAACCCTAAAGTTTGACAAAGTTCTCCTCGTCCGTGGCGACGAAGAGATCAAGGTAGGAACCCCCGTTGTAGAAGGCGCCAGCATTACCGCAGAAGTTATCGAACATGCCAAAGGCAAGAAACACGTGATCTTTCACACCCATCGCCGCAAAGGCTATCGCGTGAAAAAAGGTTTTCGTGAGCAATATACCAATATCCGGGTAACCGAGATAGCGGGATAGGAAAGAGGTGATATAATGGCACATAAAAAAGGTGTTGGATCCAGCCGCAACGGCCGCGACAGCAATCCCAAATACCGCGGTGTAAAAAAACACGGCAGCGAAAGCGTCATCGCCGGTAATATAATCGTCCGCCAAAAGGGCACCAAAATTCATCCCGGAGAAAACGTGGGCATTGGTAGAGACTTTACCATCTTCAGCCTGATCGACGGGAAAGTTCAATTTACCACAAAAAAAGAAGGTAAGAAGTTTGTGAGCGTGATTCCCAACGAATCCTAAGCCCAAGCTAATATCCTGTTAGTTTATAGAATATAAACCCCGCTGCAGCAATGTGGCGGGGTTTTTGCTTTGCAGCTCCGTCAAGTGGATCTGTCGTAAATATGAAGTTGTATGTTGCCGCAATAGGAATTGGTTTTTGCTATGCAGTTCCGTCAGGTGGCTCTGTCGTCTCGACGGAGTTCGAAAAGCGAGGAGATCCCGCGTCTCGCGGGATATGTCCGCCGGCGTCCCGCTGGCAGTTAAGAACTCCGGCTGGACTGCAGGACCACACCCCATCACCGAAAACCTGAAATATGACACCTCTCCCTCGAGACAACGGAGCTACCCCTCATCACCCTATCATACCGGAGTCATACCGGATGAGCATGCGGTATGACTCCGG
>CAZGWB010000152.1:487-3812 GCA_964529335.1 uncultured Candidatus Cloacimonas sp. | reverse complement strand
AACAACCTGAGAAACAATGAGTTGGGAATTTACACCAACATTTGGGACTCAACATCTTGTACTGAAACACTAGCTTCGCCACCGCACATAGAGGATAATCCCTTTGATACTTCAACTGTGAAAGTCTTGGATTCATTGTCCAGAGTTCAGTTTCGTAGCTTTATTGAGTCTATAACAGATGAATCTGTTGAATCCATCTTTGGATATGAAATAGAGTTAATTAACGGGCAACCGATACTGCCAGAAGGATCAGGAACCAGATCATTAGGTGCTATTATGGGTCGGAAGTGTACTGTTTATTGTGATCACATGGGTAAGTCAAGATGCGATTTTGTTGACCAATCCGGTTATGAGTATCGTCACTTACCGATTGTAGGAAGAGATGAATGGATCAAAAAACCTGGAAACTACATAGATGTTCCGATAAGATTGAGTTTAACGAGGCTATTTCAGAAAGACGATGATTCGGAACCAGTGTACTGGATGCAGGTCAGCGGAGTTATTGCCACACAATAATATGGCTCCAACATTGTTTATCCCTTCAATATTGTAAGCATGATATGCTTGCGTTTAAATATCGCATATCAGTAGCAATATACCAGTGATACTCACAGTTCACCCAGTGTTACGCTTTACCATGTCATATATATAATGAGGTTTAATAATGCAAAGTCTTTTTGATCAAATCACTTCCGAAGATAATGTCCGCCTCGCGGTAAAACTTACATTGAATGACGTAAGTAAGGAGATGTTCTGCAATCCCATACAGATTGAGCATTTCAGAGCTAACCAGGTTAAATATATCAAGATGGTTAGAAGCAGACTTTTAGATTATCAGAACTTCGAGACAAAAGTTGCTGTCCGAGCATTGAAGAGGAAGAATGCTTTTGCATTGCGCAATTTTGTTACTCCTGATATCGAGGACAATATCGCTAGGATGGCTGTAGTTTTACCCATAGCAAACGAACTGGAAGCCAGGTTGATAGATAATTGCTTTAGCAACAGAAGGGGTGAACAGGCAAAACTGAATAACAGCCTGACGGAGGATTATGCTAAACACGGATGGCCGAAATTCTGTGAATGGCAAGCTGCAGCTGTGAAGAACTACAATCTACTACTGAAAACAGATTTATCATCGTTTTTCGATAGCGTCTGCCACGAACATTTGATTAACGCCATTAGAAAAGAGTTTGGAATCCACAGTAACGATCCTCTGGTAATTCTCCTGAAGCAAATGTTAAAGGTTAAACATGTATACTCCGGTCATAGCGATCCGAAAGTAGTAATTCATGGTATAACCATTGGTCCCTTGGGAAACCATGTTTTTGCAAACCTGTTACTTAATGAGATTGATCATATCATGCTTTCCATAGCCGGCATAGAATACGGTAGATATGTTGATGATATTCGCATTTTTGCCAGCTCAAAACAAAAGATTAAAACTGCGTTAAACACCCTGCAGATGAAGCTCTATGAGATTGGACTAAATCTAAATGGGGCAAAAACACAATATGCTGGCAACACAAAACTCCTTAATAAGCTGTTATCAGAGAAGTTCTTTACTTATTTAGACGAGGAAGACATTGGAAATTTCAAGGCTCCTTCTCCAAAACGAGAATCTGAGATAGTGTCGGATATGCAGAGATATCATGAGAGCAAAGTTAATGATGTGAACTTACCTTTCAATACTGATTACAAAGATCTCGCTTCTTGGAAAAGAGTTCAGGTGATGAGTCGTTCTGACTTAAGAAAAGAGTATCTTCAGTCAATCAATCAAGCTTTGAGAATCGACCCAGGTAAGATAAACCACATTGCAGTAAACAGACTTATCCGCTTTATTCGTGATGATCCTGATAATGAGAAATTCGCTTGTTGGTTGATCTCAGGGATAGTCACTTCACCTATGATATCAAAATCAAAGAGGAAAGAATACCTTAGGAAAGCTCTGAATCTTATGCTGTCCAAGGAGGTAACATCTTACGCAATCTTCAGAATTCTATATTTTCTTTCATATCAAAGTAAATATCCTAGTTTCGACTACTCTGTAGTGAATAGCAGTTTCAGTATGGAGCTTAAGAGTGATTTCGAAAATCTGATGAAATTCTGCATAAATAACGATCGTTTGATCCTCAACTTAATCGGCCTCTTCGCATTGAAATCATACAACGACAATCACTCAAAAGATAAGCATATTAGAATCAGATTGAAGAGGAATCAACAGGGAAACTCGATTTGGGAAGACCATCTCCACCTAGTTAAAAGAATACCGAAAGTGATTCAAAGAAAATCTGATTTGTCTGAGCTTCAAGGCATCATAGACACGAAAGAAGTTCTTGATGTAGATTTGAAAGAAATGGGTGTGATCAGCTGCGATGTTATCGAATTTGTAAATAGCTAACCTAGGTTTGAATACGAAAACAACTCGTTCAATTGCCATCCTAATCTATACGAATATATCAGATGAGGCAACATGTGCAAACATCTGATAGAATCCCGGTGTAAAATTGCCTAACCTAGTCCCCATGCAATTTTCCTGTCACAATTTGCAATTATCGGTGATCGGATTTGCAGTTATCCTGTCAGAAACTACTTAAAAGGGTCTTGGAAAGGATGAGTAAGGATGAGCAACGATGCGACAGTTTGCAGTTTTCGCTGCACAATTTGCAGATTTCGTTGTCACGTTGCACCCATCCTATTTTCCCATCCTATTTTCCCTTCCAGAAGTATTTAGTAAGGATTTAGTGTTTCCTTAGTTATGCCTTAATGATTCTTTAATGGGATTAAAGAATCACCAAGGTTTTATTAATGGTTTGTAAAATAGTTCTTGGCGTGAGGATAAAGTGGATTATCTTGTATGCAAGGTAGATGCCAGGCAGATCAAAGGCTGATGCAAAGCTCATGCTATGGCTGGAGAGCTGTTTCTTCCGGTCACGCTTATTGGTCACCCTTATAGGTATACAGGCAAGGACAGAGAAACGACATTGAAAACTGCGTTTTCGCGTTGACGAGAAAAATGCAAGGAATGAGGTAGCTCCGTCATCTTGACGGAGGAAAGCAAGCGACAGGATGTTGCTTCCACAGACCCTCGGTTAGGGATATCCTTAAATTGCGGGAGATTCCAGCTTTCGTAGAAATGAGGATGAAAATGTGCAGGAATGAGGTAGCTCCGTCATCTTGACGGAGGAAAGCAAGCGACAGGATGTCGCTTCCACAGACATTCGGTTAGGGACATCTTTAATCGCAGGAGATTCCTGCTTGCGCAGGAATGAAGGTAAAGGAAAAAGGAAGGAAATGAAAGCTACATTAGGATGGGGCTTAAGCTCCT
>CAZGWB010000152.1:0-477 GCA_964529335.1 uncultured Candidatus Cloacimonas sp. | reverse complement strand
AGGGAAGCAGGAATGAGGATAAAGGGAAGCAGGAATGAGGAAACTGGGTCTTTTCATGTAAAAGTAAAAGATCGCAGTCAGCCAGGCTAAACCAAAGAAAAACAACATAGATAGGAGGAAGGAAATGAAAGCTACATTAGGATGGGGCTTAAGCTCCTACACGGGAAAAATGCAAGGAGTGGTGTTTTGCCATTACAAGCGCGAAGGCTTGATATTTGTACGCAAATTCACCTATCCCAAAATAACGGAGCATAATCATAAAATCGGCTCCACCACCGCAAATCTGCATAGCATTAAGCCCTCTGAGGGCTACAAAAACGATATGCGAAGCTATCTGGACAGGTATAACAAGCTGCGGGAGAATGAGAACTGTTATGTGCGCTCCTGGGTGAACCTGTATCTGAAACTGATGCGGGAAATGGCAAAGCAGGATAATACCATTGATTTGCAGACTCTTACGCGAGAGGAAATCTACAC
>CAZGWB010000151.1:1080-3833 GCA_964529335.1 uncultured Candidatus Cloacimonas sp. | reverse complement strand
GACAGCCTGGTGCTGATGAGAAAGCTCTTGGGCAAGGCTATGCTGTGCGATGATCCCCTGGCCGATCCCGAAGCCCTGAATGGCTTTTTACAGGAAAACCTGGACGAACTGGAAATACAAATGCTGCAAAAAGCCCTTGGTCTGCGCGAAATGGAATCTGGCTTGCCGGACGATGGCAACAAAAAGCTGGAGCTGTTGGTAAGTAGCCTGTATAAAAGCTTTCAAAAGCTGATCAGCGGTTATGAAGCGATATTATTGGACAATGCCCAATGGCTGGACGACCTCTCGCTGCAGGTCTTGGGACGGCGGCTGAAAGATAAATCGCGCCTGTCTGAACTTCTGATTCTTACTGGCGACGAGCATTTTCCCCAGCAGGTGGAAGTATCCAACAAACGCAGCTACCTGGTTCTGATGGGAGATTTGGAGAAGCAGCGCGCCAACAGCCTGATCCGTTCACGGATTCCGAATATAACCCAGCAGGGCAGCACCATGATCAGAGAACTGGCAGATGGCAATCCCCGCTTTATCGTGGAGCTTTGCGCTCAGATCAACAAGCTTTTCCCCGATCCCGATCTGCTGATCACCGCGCAAAACATCCAGGAAATCCAAAACAAAGGCTTGCTGCCCTACAGTGTGGAAAATCTCTTTATGATGAAATACGAAGGCCTTAGCGAAAGCGCTAAAGAAGTGCTGAAGAAAGCCTCCATCATCGGTAAGGGCTTTACCCTGAAGGAAATTGTGGAAACGCAAAATAATCGGCAGAACGAGGATATCAGCTCGGTAATCAACGAATTAAAGGAAAAAGAGATCATCGAGATCACCGATCTGGCGCCGGAAGTGCAATACCTGTTCAATAACGTTCTGATGCGCCAGGCCGTATATTCCACCATTCTCCGCGGCGAAAAGAAAGAGCTGCATAACCGCATCGCCCAGTTCTACGAAACAAGATACGCCCAGCGTTTGATACAAAACAGCGAACTGCTGGCTTATCACTATCATTTGGGCGAAAACAAAGAAAAAGCATTCTGCTATAGCAAACTGGCCGCCGAGCGCAATCAAGTTATGAACAACCACGGTGAAGCAGTCTATTTCTATCAGATAGCCCTGCAGAACTGCATGAATCCTGCCGATAAAACAGAACTTACGCTGTGCATAGTGGATTCTCAATTTTATCTTGGCGACCGCGATACCGCTACGGCAACCTTGGAAGAAATTGATCCTTCAAGCATCACAGACCGGCTTAGCCTGTCCAAATACCACTTCCTGAAAACTCGTGCGCTCTATCTTGGCTCGCAATATGAAGCCTTGGCAGAATATCTGACGCAGGTGACTGATTTCGAAGGAAAATATGGGGCTCAGATTAGGATATATCAATTGGATACCCTGCAAAAGCTGTTCCGCAGCGATGAATTTGAGGCACTCTATGCAGAGGTGAAGAACCACTATCTGCTGATGGCAACTGAAGCCCTGAACATAAAAGGCAAAGATATTACTATAGCCAAGCTCTTGGTTGCGTATAAACAACTTCCCGATGAAAAGCAGACCGAAGATAAAAAGCTGTCCCTTTATCTGCTACTGAAGCTGGAAGCCATTAACCTGAACAGTCTGATCAATACCGGAAAATACCGCGAAGCATTAAAGAACGCCGAATTCCAATACGAACTGGCCACTGCTTTGAAAGACGACTTCAGCCTACGCATCGTCAGTGGAGCTTTGGGGATCATCCATACCCGCATGGGCAAACTGGACAAGGCCTATAAAGCCTATGTGGAAGCCATCGGAATCGCCGACCGGATCAGCGATCGCTTTGGTTTTGCCAAGGTGTTGATGGATTTAGGAACCCTGCACCGCAGAATGGGAGACCACCGAAAAGCCCTGCAAAACTTCCAACGCAGCCTGAAGGTGTTCGAAGCCCTGGATAATAAAGAATTTCAAGGAATCATAGCGCATGACATTGGTGACCTGTATCTATGGGAAGCTAAGTATGACCTGGCCATCAAGTATTTTCGCAAAGAACTGAAGATGGCTTTGCAGATTGGTGATCTGCTAGGAGTATCCTTCGCTCAGGATGCCATCGGAGATATACTATTCCATACGAATAAACTGGACAAAGCTAAGGCACTCTATCATAAAAACCTGCTCCATCAGCAAAAGATAGGAGACAACGAAGGCATCGCACATACCTATGGCAACCTGGGCAATGTAGCCAAAGAAGAAGGCAACTTCCCCCTGGCAACTGAGTATTATCAGAAGAATATCGATATGACAGCCGAAGCCGGAGATATGGATGGCAATGGCAGGGGCTACTTTAACATGAGTATCATGTATGAAGTTATGGGTGATCTGCCCAATGCCATCGAAAACATGACCATTGCCCTGCAACGCTTCACCCAGGCTGGCAGCCAGCAATTCATCGAACTTGCCACCAAAGCCTTGGCAGCATTGAAACAAAAAGGGGAGTAGGAATGCGGATGGGGTATAGATCGGAATAGTAACACGGATTTTCACGGATTGAACGGATCAACACGGATTTCTGGAACTTTTAGACACTTGAACCAATAAATAGTAACACGGATTTTCACGGATTGAACGGATCAACACGGATTTTGGGAACTTTTAGACACATGAACCAAAAATAGTAACACGGATTTGCACGGATTGAACGGATCAACACGGATTTTTGAAACTTTTGAACACTTGAACCAAAAATAGTAACACGGATTTGCACGGATTGAACGGATCAACACGGATTT
>CAZGWB010000151.1:0-980 GCA_964529335.1 uncultured Candidatus Cloacimonas sp. | reverse complement strand
TGGTAACATTTAAACACTTGAACCTTTGAACCATCTTCATCCCTTACTCAGTTATCAGTCATTGTTTCACTTTTTCACTTTTTCACCCACCTTTGAACCCTTGAACCCTTGAACCCTTGACCCTGACAACTGACTCTTCTCCGTCGAGACGACGGAGCTACCCTTGATCACCCTATCATACCGGAGTCATACCGGATGAGCATCCGGTATGACTCCGGTATGACAGGGTTGAGTTATCCAGAGAACCTGCTCTTTCCTTTCAAATAAATATGCTTGCCTAAATAGCAATCACTTCATCAGCATTGCTTTGCGGGTATTAACCTTTACTCCTGATTCCAGACGGATGAAGTAAATTCCGGAGCTTACGCTGCGATTGTGGGTGTCCTTGCCATCCCAAATTGCCTTATGGTGGCCTTTGGGTAGGTCGCCATTCAGAATTTCCTTTACTTGCTGGCCTTTCAGGTTGTAAATTGTCAGCTTCACAGCACCCGGCTGGGGAACTTCATCTCTTAGCGGTTAGGCCATTTAATGAGCCAGCATCATCCAGAATTATCCTATAATGTGATCTTTATACATGGGATTCGCCAAAGCTCTGGAAGAGCGACCATCCTATAGCCTGGGGTGGAGCTTTAGCGGAACCCCAGGTAGGCATCCCCCCCCCCATTAAAACCCTGGAAGGGTGACACAACAATGTTGGATATTGGGTTTTGTGTCACCCCTGACGGGGTTTATTTTTCAATATGTGACCCATACCTGGGGTTCCGCTTCGCTCTACCCCAGGCTAAAAAATTCCACCCCTGCGGGGTTCAGGACTTAGGGATTCAACCTCGTGAAAAGCTAGGAGAACCAGGCAAGCGTCAGGATGACGCTTCTACGCTCCGCCCCAGGCTAAAAGAAGATGACAAAGCCCGCAGGGCGTCAGATCATAGCGATGGTGGTGAAACAAGGCTTTTAAGCCTTGTGGAACCCCTCGTTTGGGG
>CAZGWB010000150.1:0-4094 GCA_964529335.1 uncultured Candidatus Cloacimonas sp. | reverse complement strand
GTGTTTCAAATGTATCTCTGCTTTTCTCTGCTTTTCTCTGTGGTTCATAAAAAAAGAAATCTCTGCGTTTCCTCCATTTTATTCAGCAAAATCTTCGCATTGAGGCAGGATTGGCATCCTATACTACAAAAAAACCTCTGCTTTTCTCTGCTTTTCTCTGTGGTTCAAAAAAAAGAAATCTCTGCGTTTCCTCCATTTTATTCAGCAAAACCTTCGCATTGAAGCAGGATCGGCATCCTATACTACGTTAATCTCTGCTTGTTTCCAAGGCAATTCGTCTCCACCCCATCATTCGCCCTCTCTCGAAACCAGCTTCCCACTCATCTTCCAGCCCAATCCCTCCCGTAAGCCTCCGTAACGTGATCCGGGTGGCATTCGGGTGGCATACGGGTGAGACAGGCGTGGCTTAAAAGGATGAAGAAGGCAAGCAAAGGTCATAGTGGTATGGTGCTTATCCGGAAGGAAAGCCTTTCCGATAGTCCGGGTAGAAAGGATAATGGCAGTTGTCTGTGCATGGCTATCGAGCTCACTTTCGACTGTCTGATTACTTTCCTGGACAAAGGCGCACGATCGGCAAAAAAAAGAGATTGACACAAATGGCACATTTTAAGGGCATGGATAGATATGGATAAATCCAAGATTATTACATGAATAGAGGAGAAACAAGCGTATGAGGTTGGACAAACGTCGCCTGGTCTTTCTCCTGCTCTTTGTCTTTGTGGTGGTATCCACATTGATCATTGCGAACAGGCAGGAAGACACCGACCAATATGTAGTAAAAGATTTCCGGGTAGAGGACGTCCCTGCCGACGATGGTAGCGGCTTGCTGCTATCCTGGAAACCCCTGGAACGCGATAAACGGATCATAGAATACCGGGTTTACCGGGGTGTTTCACCCGATAAGCTCTTCTTCCTGGATGCCCTGCCCGTAAATGTAAAAACCGGCGTAGCCGCAGAAAGGATGTTTTACTATGACAATTCCGGCAGTGAATTCATCGACATCGGCTCACCCCGCAAGCTGAAAAAGGAAAAACAGCAGGACGAGAAAAGTCCGTTGTATCGGAAAATGCCCCGCAATATTCCGATTCTTGCCGAAATGTCTGGCAAGTTCTCGCTGCTTTCGATGATGGACAAAGCCCGCTTTTACAAAAGCACCAAACAGATTACTCTGGATAAGCCCACTACTCCCGGCCCGGATGGAAAGATTCCCGAGGAAGGAGATACCTATGCAGGGCTGGCAGACAACAAGCAAACCGTGATCTGTTTTTTGAAACCGGGAGAAAAGTATTACTATAGCGTGGTAGCGGTGAATGAGCGGAATAAATTCCAAAAACACGCTCCCGTCACCGAAGGGACCCCGGTTCCCAATCCTCCCGATCCGGCTCAAGCCCTATACAGCGTCCTTTTGGAGGATAGCCGGACCCTCCAGTTTGAATGGGACCTGCCTCTTTACAAAGACGACCTCGCTCAATACCGCATCCATAAGCTTCCGGCCATGCCAGACACCGTATGGAACGCACTTCGTTCCAATCCGGCCGGTCTTCAAGGTGCCACCGAACTGGTTACCCAGGGTGGAGTAGGCTATGGGCAGCTAAAGAACTACACCAGTTGGACACTTCCCGAAGCCGCACCCCTGGCCGCCTTCGCAGAAGCCCGTTATAGCCTGGAACTGATCGATGCCGACGGCATGAGCAGCTTTTCTGCTCTTTCAGCTCCCAAGCTGAAAACCACCGCTTCTTTGCCTCCCAAGGCAGTATTCCGCACTGAAGACAAGCCGGACGACAAGGGTGACCGCCTCACTGTGGTTTGGGACAATCCCATCTGCTTCGTGGTAAAAACCACCTCCCTGAACGCCAAATCCACCAAACTGAGAGTAAACTATCAGCTAAATAAAACCGAAACCCAGCAGGTGAAGAATATCTATTTTGAGTTCTTCAAGGCTGGAGAAACCAAGAGCTTTACCAAGCTGAAAGAATTTTATCAGGATAATTCGGTTATCCTGAAGGTTCCCCAGGGATATGACTCCAAAAAAGGCTTCCGGGTAAGGATTACCCTGGAAGGCACTCCCAAGATTCCGGAAGACTACGTGATCGAACAGGAACTGAAGTTTGATCCCAAGATGCTGGCCATCATGCCCGCCAAGGCTCTTTACCGCAATGGCATAGACGTATCGTCGATCAGCAATGTGGTTTACCGCAAAGCTCTGGCCTCGCCAAACCTTACTTTGGTAAAGCGCAATACCTCATACGACAACAATCTCGATGTATCGGTTCCCTATGCCACCATGGTGCAAAAACCCGTGCTGGGCTTCCGCTTCGTGAAAGGCGATTCTCTGATCACCTTCCTGAATGGAGAACGCAGTGCCCGCAAGGTGAAAGCCGGTGACATTACAACCGCCGTAGCCTTGATGCCCTCAGATATCGACCTTACTTTCGACAAGAAAAATGAAACCCGCATCGAAACCAGCATCTTCCCCAAACTTGGCGTAAAGCAAGCCAAAGAAAAAGTGGAAGAATTGCAAAAGCAATTGGACGAATTGAAGGCTCAAAAAGCTTCAGTTCCCGATCCTGCCATGCTGGCCGGACTGGACAAAAACATAGAAAGAATTCAAAAACAGCTTTCCGCCTATAAGGACAATCCAGATCTGAAACGGATCAATTCCATTACTGGCCGCGGCAGCAGAATGCGTCAGATAGCCAAACTAAGGGAAGACTATTCCCGCTACAACAGCTATCAGGTGGTGCGAACCGACGGCAAGGGACTGTTTAGCGAAGCGGAATTACTGAAATCCGGCGATGAGATCGACTATCAGAAGCCCATCTCAAACTGGTTCTACAAAACCAAGGTTATCACCCTGATCGCCATGATCCTGTTCTGTCTATCGGTGGTAATTCTGGTGGGAATGGCAAGGCGCGGAAAAGACCTTTATATCCGTCCGATCGCCGGCCTTTCGGAAATCGACAATGCCGTGGGACGCGCTACGGAAATGGGACGCCCGATTATGTATATGATGGGTTCAGCCTATTTGAGTGACGTGGCCACCATCGCTTCCATGGGCATTTTGGGCTTGGTTGCCCGCAAAGCCGCTGAATATGACACCCGGCTGATCGTTCCGGTTTACAACTACATAACCATGCCCGTTGTGCAGGAAATTGTGCGTGAATCGCATTATGCCGTTGGCCGTCCGGACAGCTTCGATAAGAATAGCGTATTCTACCTTACCGACCAACAGTTTGCCTATGTGGCCGGTGTGAATGGAATCATGATTCGTGAACGTGCCGCCACCTGTTTCTACCTGGGAACTTTCGCCGCTGAAGCTCTGCTGATGACCGAAACCGGAAATGCCATAGGTTCAGTCCAGATAGCTGGAACGGACTCCAGCACCCAGATACCTTTCTTTATCACTACTTGCGACTACACATTGATCGGTGAAGAATTCTACGCTGCATCAGCCTATCTGAGCCGCCAGCCGATGCAATTGGGAACCCTGAAAGCCCAGGATTATTTCAAGCTGGTGATCGTGGTGATCGTCCTGATTGGCAGCCTGCTTTCGAGCTTCCAGATAACCACTTTAAACGATATCTTACCCCTTAAATAGACCGAGGTTTTAAATGAAAAAGACCATACCATTAATGATCGTGATCCTGGGCGGTATCATCTTTGTGATGTATGCCTTCAGTCCCCATAAGATACTCCAGGATGATTTTTACAACAAGTTCTACATTCCCTGGGTGTATGCCTCCGGACCCTTTGCGGCTCTATTGGGGGTAATCAGTCTTTGCATGATGCATAATGCCAAGATCAAACGGCGCGCTCCAAAATGGCAATACAGCTATTTCTTTTATGCCGGATTTATTATCACCTCCCTTGCCGGTTTCATTGGCGGTTCCCAAAAGGGCGGACTGATGATGTGGATATTTGAAAATGTGCAGATGCCGATGAGCTCCACCATGTTTTCACTCCTGGCGTTCTATATGGCCTCGGCGGCGTACAAAGCCTTCCGGGCCCGTTCTGTGGAGGCAACGGTTCTGCTGGTCGCAGCAATCGTGGTGATGCTGGCGCAGGTGCCTTTGGGCGTAAAAATCTACAAGGAT
>CAZGWB010000149.1:0-4113 GCA_964529335.1 uncultured Candidatus Cloacimonas sp. | reverse complement strand
AATTATCAAAGAGTGGGGGATTGAAGGAATAGGAAACAAAATCTGATTCAGTTCGCGGCAGAAAGCTGTTCCGGCCATCTGCTGATGCGCAAATTTGGGAGAACGCTACAGAACCCTTACGATAGATCACACTTCCATTATCTCTTTTTCTTTGGCCTTTTCGCTTTCGTCGATCTTTTTAATCCAGTCGTCGGTAATATCCTGCAGTTCTTTTAGCAGTTTCTTTTCTTCGTCTTCGCTGATCTGGCTGTCTTTCTTCATCTTTTTCCCCAGTTCATTGGCATCGCGGCGGATATTGCGGATGGCCACTCTGGCTTCTTCAGACAACTTCTTTATGCTTTTTACGATTTCTTTGCGCTTGTCTTCGGTTAAGGGTTGGAAAGGCAAGCGGATCACGTTGCCGTCATTTTCGGGAGTAATGCCAATGTTGGCCGCCAGGATCGCTTTCTCGATATCGCCCAGAGTAGTTTTGTCCCAGGGTTGCACGATGATGGTTCTGGCTTCGGGGATGGAGATATTACAAAGTTGTTTTACCGGTGTGGGCTGACCGTAATAGTTTATACGCACGTCGTCCAATATGGAAGCGCTGGCTCGGCCGGTGCGAATCTTGGAATATTGATGCAGCAAAGAATCAAAGCTCTTTTGCATCTTTTCTTTGGTATTGGTTTTCAAGGTGTCCATCTTTTCCTCTTGGGTTTATATGCCCGGAATCAGGGGTGTATATAGGTTCCGAAATCCGCTTCAGTAATTGCTTTTACCAGCGAATCCGGAGTAGCGATGTTAAAAATCTTGAGCGGCAGATGATAATCTGCGGCTAATGAAAAGGCAGTTAAGTCCATCACGCCAAGGCGTTGTTCCAGGCAATCCTGATAGCTGGCGTCGGGGATATACTTTGCTTCTGGGTCTTTCACCGGGTCAGCGGTATAGAGGCCATCCACTTTGGTGGCTTTTAGCACCAGATCCGCTTTTATCTCGAGGGCACGTAGCACTGCGGCAGTGTCTGTGGTAAAATAGGGATTTCCGGTTCCACCGCTCAGGAAACAAATCTTCCCTTCTTCCAAAGCCCGGATTGCGGCTTGGGGGTTATAGCGGGAAACCACTTTGTCCACTGCCAGGGAAGAAAGAACCTCGGTCGCAAAGCCTTTGGAGGCCAAGATTTCGCTTACATAGAGGGCATTTTGAACTGTGGCCAGCATGCCAATGCTATCCAGTACCACTCTGTCCAGTTCCTGGTTTTTCCAGCTGCCACCCCGAAAGATATTGCCTCCCCCCAAAACGATGGCCAGGCTATAGCCCAGCTTCTGAACTGCGACCAGTTCGTCGGTGAGGGTGTCGATTACCACATCGTGGTAACCGAAACCCCTGTCACCGGCTAAAACTTCGCCAGAGAGCTTCAGTAGCACGCGTTTAACATTCTCGCTTTTGTATCCACTGCTCATAACACTTGGCTCCCGGTTGCGATATTTATGGTTTTACGTTTAATGTGAAGTCGGCTTACTCGCCACCCAATTGATAGCGCACGAAACGGGCGATCTGAATGTTTTCGCCGGTGGTGGCTATGGCGTTGGTGAGCATATCTTTAATCGTGCGGGTGCTGTCGCTGATCATTTCCTGTTCCATCAGGCTATGCTCGCTGCAGAACTTTTTGATGTTGCCTTCCACGATCTTCTCGATGATTTCGGGCTTCTTGCCATCCAGCACGGCCTTGTTGTGAGCTATTTCTTTCTCACGGGCAATGATGGCTGGGTCGATCTGCTCTGCGCTGATAGCCAGGGGGTTGGTGGCAGCAATCTGCAGGGCGATCTCATCGGCCAGGGCTTTGAACTCATCGGTTCTGGCCACAAAGTCGGATTCGCAATTCAGCTCAAGCATAACGCCGATCTTGCCGTTAAAGTGTATATATGAATGAATGATGCCTTCTTTGGTTTCGCGGCTTGCTTTGCCTTCGGCTTTGCTTATTCCGCGCTCGCGCAGATGCTTTATGGCCTCATCCACATTTCCGTTTTTCTCAACCAGCGCTTTGCGGCATTCCATCATGCCGGCACCGGTTCTCTCGCGCAGCTCTTTTACCATGGTTGCGGTAATCTCTGCCATTTTTATCTCCTTATTTTATCAAGCTTGGGTTTAGGTGGGAAGCCCGCAAGAGCTTCCCTACCGGGTTTATATTTGCTTATTCCCCGTTCAGTTCGGGAACGTCGAATTCTACTTTTTCTTCTGCCGCAGCGGCGAGTTCGGGTTCTCCAGTTTCGCTTTCTTCAGCAGGACTAATGTCAACACTACGGCCTTCGGAAGCTATGCCGCGTCCTTCGATAACGGCATTGGCCATGATGTCGGCGATCAGATGAATGGCGCGGGTGGCATCGTCGTTACTCGGAATCACATAATCCACCAGATCGGGATCGCAATTGGTATCTACCATAGCCACGATCGGGATGTTTAGGATTCGGGCTTCGTGCACGGCGATATCTTCATATTCGGTATCCACCACAAACACGCAACCGGGAACGGCATCCATATCGCGAATGCCGCCAAGCGAGAATTCTATCTTGTCATGCATGCGTTTCATCTTTTGCTGTTCGAGCTTGGTATAGTTCATCACGGTTCCATCTGCCACGATTTCTTCGAAGTATTTCATTTTTTCAATACTTTGGCGGATGGTGGCCATATTGGTAAGCATACCTCCATACCAGCGTTGATTTACATAGAACACACCGGCTTTTTCGGAAGCTTCACGGATGGCGACCTGAGCCTGCTTTTTGGTGCCCACGAAGAGGATGTATTCACCTCTGGAGGCAACTTCTTTTACAAACTGGTAGGCTTCGTTGATGGCATCTACAGTTTGCTTCAGGTCGATAATATGGATCCCATTGCGTTTGATGAAGATATATTTCTTCATTTTGGGATTCCACTTGAAGGTCTGATGTCCAAAATGAACACCGGCTTCGAGTAGTTGTTTCATCGAAACTACGGACATTGTTTTCTCCTATTCTACGGTTTGGTTTTCTTCCGGACGGTGTAAGCAATTCAGAGGTTTGATTTCCTCACCGCCTTGCAAGCGTTCCGGAAGCTTATTTTTGGCTATACAGCCTGTTGATACCAGAATTCATCATTTTCCAGCCTGGGGGAGTGATCGGTGCTCCCCCAAAACCCATTGGTTTAACGCTTGGAGAACTGGAATCTCTTTCTGGCTTTCGGGCGTCCGGATTTTTTCCGTTCCACCATACGGGGATCACGGGTAAGAAATCCACGGGTTTTGAGAACGGGGCGCAGCTTTTCGTCGTATTCAACCAAAGCTCTGGAGATACCATGACGGATTGCTCCGGCTTGACCGGACAGTCCACCACCGCATACGTTTACGTAGAGATCGAAACTATCGGAAAGGCCAGCGGATTGCAAAGGCTGTTCCACTACCATTTCCAGGGTTTCGCGCTGCAGGTATTTCTTCATCTGAACTTTGTTGATGATACGTTTGCCGGTTCCGGGGGTGAGCCGAACGCGGGCTACGGCATTCTTTCTTCTTCCAACGGCATCAAAATATTGCATGCCAATTCCTCCTAAAGGCTTAGTTCCACCGGCTTCTGAGCAGCATGAGGATGCTCGCTTCCGGTATAGACTTTCAGTTTTTTGAACATAGCGCGTCCCAGGGTATTCTTGGGCATCATGCCTTTTACGGCGTGCTCAATAATCCTTTCGGGATGCTCTTCCAACACCTTTGCATACGGGATCTCCTTCAAGCCGCTGGGATATCCGCTAAAGCTTTTGTAAACCTTTTGCAGTGCTTTCAGACCGGTGATGCGGACTTTTTCCGCATTGATCACGATCACAAAATCACCAGTGTCGATATTCGGCACATAATAAGGTTTGTGCTTGCCACGCAGAATCGTGGCTACTTTAGTGGATAAACGGCCAAGGGGAAGGCCCGTAGCATCAATGACATACCAGCCTTGCTGGATATCACTTGGACTAGGGGTAAGGGTCTTCATTGATACTCCTTGTGCAGTTTTTTATACAGAATGCCACAATTTCCGAGCTTGGATTAGTGTCAAGAGAAAGGTTTGGTTTGCATTCCCCCATTTTTAATCCAGCCGTATTTTGGTCTGCCATCGATCACGT
>CAZGWB010000148.1:0-4114 GCA_964529335.1 uncultured Candidatus Cloacimonas sp. | reverse complement strand
CGAGATCTTTGGCAATTGAAGATAAGGCTGGATTAAAAAATGGGGGAATGCCAAACCAGATAAAGCGATTGACAAAAACTCCCTTGTTTCAAGTCTGTCCTCAATACATCAGTGGAAAACCCCTCAAAATAATGGAGTAAAATGCGGACTTTCGATGCAATAATTCCCTATCTGAAAAAGAGTTACGCTCAGATAGCGGGCGGAATAGTAATGTTGATCCTGGTAGATGTGGTTCAGCTAGCCATGCCCAAGGTGATGCAGTATGCTATAGACCATATCCAGAACAGAACTATTAACCAAAGAGGACTGGTTTGGGTCGGTCTGATCATCTTTGGATTAGCCATCGCTGTAATGGTGCTGCGCTATTTCTGGCGGATCCTGATTATCGGGAACTCACACAAGATCGAAAAAGGTCTGCGGCAAGATTTTTACAATCACCTTCTGCAGCTTTCGCAAAATTTCTTTAACCGTAGCAAGACTGGTGACCTGATGGCATATGCCACAAACGACTTGAATGCGGTTAGAATGCTTTTTGGAATGGGATTGATCGCAGCCATGGACATAATCTTAATGACTGTTGCGTCATTTTCATTCATGATTACCATAAACTGGCGGCTTACCCTTCTGGCCATTATTCCGATGCCATTTCTCACACTCACGATTAGACATTTTGGCCGGATGATGCACAAACGTTTCGCCAAGGTGCAGGAAAGTTTTGCCTCGATGAGCGGCAGCGTTCAGGAAAGCATCTCTGGTATTCGTATCGTAAAAGCCTTTGGCCAAGAAAAAGCGGAGTTAGCCAAAATGGATGCTGTAGCCAAAGACTATGTTGACCAGAATATGGGTCTGGCCAAGATTTCCGGTAGATTTCATCCCTTGATGGGCTACATAATAAGCATTAGTATGATCATCACTCTCTATTTTGGGGGGCGCGCTGCGATCCGTGGTGAGATCAGTATTGGTGGCTTCATTGCCTTCTTCCAGTATCTTGGCATGCTGGTGTGGCCGATGATCGCGATTGGAATGATCGTTGATATGTATCAGAGGGGAACTGCCTCTCTGAAACGCTTGAATGAGATCTTCGAACAAGTTCCCGAGATCAGCGACGCTGATGCGAATCCGGAGATTAAGTCTCTAAGCGGGAATATCGAACTTAGAAACCTGCGTTTCCGTTATCCCCATAATGGGTCAGAAGACAACCCCCAAACTGAGATGCCTCTTATCTTCAAGGAGATCACCGCAGCAATTGACGCAGGTAAAACTCTAGCGATAGTAGGTCCCACAGGTTGCGGGAAAACCACTCTGATAGAACTTCTGGTTCGCATCTATGATCCACCCCAGGGAAGCATCTTTCTGGATGGCTACGAATTGCACACTATCCCTTTGCAGGTGCTAAGAAGAGATATGGTTTTGGTTCCTCAGGATATCTTCCTGTTCTCCGATACCATTGCTAACAACATCCGTTTGGGGAACCCTGAGACCTCTCTGGAAGCTGTTTACGAGGCAGCTAAGATCGCGCAAGTATATAACGAAATAATGGAATTTGATCAGCAGTTTGAGACTATGGTAGGTGAACGTGGGATAACACTATCTGGCGGGCAAAAACAGAGGGTAGCCATTGCCAGAGCCTTGCTTACCGATCCCCGAATCCTGATCCTGGACGATGCTCTTTCTGCAGTGGATACGAAAACAGAACGCTTTATCCTGGAACGTTTGATCGAAGTTCGCAAAGGAAAAACCACCATTATTATTGCCCATCGCATATCTTCCATTCAGCATGCCGATAAGATAATCGTGCTGGGTGATGGCCTTATCGCTGAAAGAGGAAACCACCGGCAATTGCTCGATAAAGGCGGGCTCTATTACGATTTATACGAAAAACAACGGATCAGAGCCAGACTGGAAGATGAGGAGGTGGAAGCATGATGCATGGAGGTGGAGGCGGAGGTCGCGGCGGTTTTGCTGCTGACGACATGAAAGGCAAGATCTACGATCGTAGATTATACAGCCGGATGTTACATTATCTGAAACCCTATTTGAAATGGGTTGTAATCTCTTTTGTAGTATTAATGATCATCTCAGGGGCGGAAGTAGTGCTTCCCCTTATCCAAAGGACTGCCATCGACAATTATATAGTTTCGGACAAGTCCATTGCCATCTTCGACAACGAAACGGAATACAGGAGCTTCTATAATCGCTACAGGAAGCTGAATTTTCCAGAATATGCCAGTGGGAACCAGCACTACGTCATCATAGGCACCAAAGACCGCAACAAAATGGATCGCAACGATCTGAAGAATCTGGAAGACAAAGGGATACTGGGTAAGGCAACAGTGTTTTTGATTAAGGACCAACCAGCAAACATAGCTGTTTTGAATCGCTACATACCCCAACTGGTGGATCCTGCAGCGGGGAGCGCAAAGATCGAGGGCTGGTTTCGAATCGGAGATGGTAAACTTGCCGTTCCCAAAACCGAGCTAAACAAGCTTCCTCGTCAGGAACGTCTGGCTGTGCGACAGGAGGCTTCGCATAACTTGTTGATCCTGGCTTTGATCTTTCTGGGAATCATTACCCTGCGTTTGATTTCCAGCTACTTTCAAACCGTTACCACAACCTATTTCTCCCAGATGGCCATGGCAGACCTGCGGCACGACGTTTTTGCCCATCTGCAAAAGATGCCAACCCAGTACTTCGACCAGAATCCCGTAGGTCGTTTGGTTACCCGTATCACAAATGATGTCCGCGCCATCGATGAAATGCTTGCCTCAGGTGTGATAACCATTATCCAGGATTTCATCCTTATCGTCACTATCGTAGTGCTGATGCTGGTATTAAATTGGGAACTTGCTCTGGTTAGTTTCATTATTCTGCCTATTGTGATCTGGGTTATCTCGGTTTACCGAAGCAAAACCAGGGTGATCTACCGCGAAGTCCGTAAGCAGCTTGCCGCTTTGAACGCTACCCTGGCGGAACACATCGCAGGCCAGAAGATTATCCAGCTTTTTAATCAATATTTTCATAAGCGACAGGAATTCTCTGACATCAATCACGAGTATTTCAACTCATCCATAAGGCAACTTAAGCTCTTTGCCTTTTTCAGGCCGATCATCCACGTCTCGTCTCAGGTTGCCGTGGCTATCATGATCTGGTATGGAGGAGGCCAAATCCTGCGCAATGCCATTACCATAGGTCTCTTGATGGCCTTTACCCAGTATATCCACAAGCTTTTTGAGCCGATTAACGACTTTGCAGAGAAATTCAACGTTCTCCAGGGAGCTTTAGCCGGCGCTGAACGCATCTTTGACCTGATGGATATGCAGCCTGATGATTATCGCGAAAACCTGAGTAAGAAGAGTAAGTTTGAAGGCGAGATAGAGTTTGACGACGTGTGGCTGGCTTACAATCCCGGTGAATGGGTTCTTAAGGGGATTTCTCTGAAGATAAAACCCGGAGAGAAGATCGCTCTGGTGGGGCATACTGGAAGCGGTAAAACCTCAATCGTGAATCTGATTCTTGGCATGTATCCCTATCAGAAGGGCCGCATCCTGATCGATGGCAAGGAGTTGCACCAGTATTCACTACCTGATCTCCGTTCCAACGTTGGGATAGTACAACAGGATGTTTTTATCTTTTCCGGCAATATCAGGGAAAACATATCACTGAACAACACCCAGCTAAGTGAAGAAGAGATTGTGCAGGTTGCCAAATATGTCAACGCCGATAAATTCATCAGTCAGCTTCCAGCCGGTTACGATGAACCCGTTATGGAACGCGGCGCTACCCTGTCCACTGGTCAACGTCAATTGATCGCCTTTGCCAGGGTGCTGGCCTACAATCCCTCCATCTTCATCCTCGATGAGGCAACTTCAAATATCGACACAGAAACCGAAATCCTTATTCAGGACGCATTGGAAAAGCTGATCGAACACCGCACCTCCATTATCATCGCCCATCGCTTGTCCACAATCCAGCATGCCGACCGGATAGTTGTTTTGCACAAGGGTGAGATCGTGGAGGAAGGTTCGCATTTTGACCTTCTGGAAAAGAAAGGCTTATACTACTATAAGTTCTCACCCAAACCTTCAAATCGATATCACGTGTCACAGAGGGCTTA
>CAZGWB010000147.1:0-4471 GCA_964529335.1 uncultured Candidatus Cloacimonas sp. | reverse complement strand
CACTATATCATACCGGAGTCATACCGGATGATCATGCGGTATGACTCCGGTATGATGGCAATCTCAACGAAGGTAGCGTTGCCACAATGCCGATCGTAGCAGAGGGGCAGTATTGATGATAAAATCAGCGATCTCTTGCCGTATCATTGGCAAATTGGCAGTTTAGAGGTGAGTTCTGGAAAAAATTCTTGACCTTATCTTGAACAATTATTCAGTTGCAAAAAACGAAATTGAGGTGTCCAATGTTAACAAATCCTGAGATTCGAGCCCGGGCCCGTGAATACCTAACGGGTAAATGGAATGCCTGTGCCATTATTTTATTGGTTTATTATGTGCTATCCATTGGAGCCGGGTATATTCCGGGGGTGGGATTCATAGCCTCGATGCTGATTGCAGGCCCCATTTCGCTAAGCTTGGCTTTGATCTTTTTGCGGATAACCCGGGGTGAAGAGGTAAAGGTTGAAATGATCTTTGAAGGCTTCTACGATTTCACCCGCAGTTTTGTGACGGTTCTGCTTACCACTCTTTATATCCTCTTGTGGTGTCTGTTGCTGATCATTCCTGGCTTCATCGCAGGTTTGTCTTACTCGATGGTTTACTTCATTCTGGCAGAAAACCCCAAAATCTCTGCAATCGACGCCATCAAACAGAGCAAAGAAATGATGTATGGCCACAAAATGGAGCTCTTTCTGCTTACCCTGTCTTTCCTGGGCTGGATCCTTTTGGGGATAATCTCCATGGGAATCGGATTCCTCTGGATTGGCAGCTATATCCAAACTTCCTTGGCGATTTTTTACCAAGAATTAAAGGCCGAACCGGTCTTGGTGCGCTCAGCCGAATAGTTAATCAGCCTGTTTCGGTTCCCGGTCTATAGCTTCACCAGTTTATGCCTGACGGTGTAAGAGGGGGTTTTTGCCACCAAAAGGTAAACTCCCGCTGCGGTTGGAAGACCTGCAGAGTCCAACCCGTCCCAATGTAGGAATTGGGTTCCGCTTTCTGCCTTCACCAGTTGGTAGTTTTTTAACAATTGCCCTTTCAGATTATAGATCTGTAGTTCCACAGTCGAAGGGCTTTTCAGTTGCAATTCGATAGACAGCTCTCGGTCAAAGGGATTGGGATAGGCAGTTATGCCCAGAAAACCAGTTTCAGGCGGAGGAGGAGTTTCCGGCTCTCCTTGGTCTGGCACAACCAGGCTTAGGGGTCCGTAGAGCTGGTCGAATCCGTTGTAAGAAACCGCTTCCAGCCAGTAGAAAAGCAAATCTGCTTCTGGCAGTTCCAGATCGGTAAAGCTGTAATTTGCCCCTTGCGAAGATCCGCTGGACGGAATCAATTGGCTGTTGATCTTGATCGCTTCAGCCAGACTGGCGGTTTCAGCCCGCAATAGATTGAAACCCAATAGGTCTGTTTCAGAAGCGCTGCTCCAAAATAGGGTGGCCTGACCTCCAAAAGATGCGGTAAAGGAAGTTAGCTCCACAGGCAAAGTAACTTCTTCCGATTCAAAGAAATCCATTATCCTGCCCAGCAGATTAGCCCTGGTATTGGGAAATGCGCCATCCGTCAATTCCCTCAGCGCATAGCTGAAAACAAAGCTGCGCTGCTCAAAGGCTCCCGCCGCGGCTACCCCAACACATCCATAGCTGCTTTCCTCAAATGCGCTGCGGGCATAGGAGAGGTTTGGAGTGAAGGTATCGATGTAATCCACTTTGGTTTGTGCCGTGGCTGTAAACGCCAAGCCTGAAGCAGGCGTGTAGCTTTGGCCGTTCAAGCCGTCGATGGCGTTGGTGCTTCCATCCTCAGCGTCAGCTATCCCCAAAAGCGGCCAAAGCACCTCATAAGCATCCAAGGCACCTTCCACATCTGGCAGGTAATAGCTAAGGTCAAAACCAACCACATCCACACCCTCGATATATACCCTTCCACCCGAGACAAGGTATTCCTTCAAAGCATCGAACATATAGCTTTTGTCGAAACGGACGATGTTGCTGCCCACTGCGCCAAAACTGAGGAAAACCGCATCAAAACTATAAAAGGACGCGGGAAAGGTGGTTCCATAAACCACTCCATAGCCCAAACCCTGCAGAGTATCGCGGATAAAGGCTCCGCTCATGTCTCTGCCTCCGGCCACACCTTCCCAAACGAATACTCCGCCATTGTGGATCAGAATGCTAAAGGTTAGCGTTCCACCCGCGACAACCGTAAGATCGGCCGTGGTGGTAAGCGTGAAGCTAACATATTGAGAGCTGGCTGTGGCAAGCGCAGTAATGCTGAAAACGCTGTTCAACTCCAGATATCCGTCGCTGGGAATGCTTTGCAGATGTGTATTGGAATTGATAACCACATTGGGATTGGAGGTGGAAAGCACAAAGGTTCCATTGGCGGGAAAATCTCCATAACTGCGTAGCAGCAGATTAACCGAAAACGTTTCCCCCGGCTCAACGGCATTGTTCAAGTTGGCATCGGTTGCCCCGCGGTTTTCGATAAGATAGAGACGGACTTCGCTATCCGGTTGGGGATCGGCTTCTTCCAGCGCTCTTCTGGCATTCAGTTTTCCCTCGCCCAAAAGGTTCTCCTTGCCGGCATTCAGAGCATCAACGTCGTCACAACTTCCTTTCAGGCGTTTTACCAGGTCAGCCTGCGAGATGGCAGGCAGGTAGGACTTGATCAGTCCGGCCAGTGCCGTGGCGATCGGACTGGCATAACTGGTGGCACCGCTTACTGCAGTATAGGATGCACCGCTGGTAGTCCAGACCGTGGTATTGGGAGCTCCCACATCCACATAAGCACCATAGTTTGAAACCGAGGACTTCACCCCCGTGTTTTGCAAGGCTGCTGTTGCCACTACATTTTGATAGCCAGCAGGATAGATCGGGATGCTGTTGTTGCTGTTTCCAGCGGCTGCCACGATTATGCTGCCCAGACTATGGGCATAGTTGATGGCATCCTGGTTGGCTTGGGAAAATCCAGTTCCGCCCCAGGAGCAATTAATGATATCCGCACCATTTTCCGCAGCGTAAATAATGGCATTATAGCCTCTGAACACGCTCGAACTGCCAGGATAGCTGCAGGAAAGGGGCATCAAACTGAGGTTCCAGCCAAGACTGCTGACTCCCAGGGCATTATTGGTAACGGCAGCCATAATTCCGCTTACCACTGTTCCATGTGCTCCGGCTTCATAGGGATCGTAGTGTTGATCGCCACTGGCGTTCAGCATGAAGTCCCAGCCGATCAGATCGTCTGCAAAGCCATTGCTGTCATCATCCAGCCCGTTCAGATCTCCACTGTCGTAAACCCAGGCACTGCCGTTGAAGTAAATGGTGTAGCCATTGCCGTTAAAGTCTTCTCCAAGGTTGTTCCAGATATTCTGGGCCAGATCGGGATGACTCCAGCGACAGCCAGTATCAGTTAGCGCCAGAACAACGGGACTAACGCCATCTTCACCTTTATGGATATCCCAGGCTGCTTCAGCTTCCAGGGCTGCAAAATAGGCCGATGCTGCATAATTCGGATCATCTGGAACCGCCAGCAGTTCGTCAGGGTAAACCACTTCTGCGTATTGGACATGGGGGTCTGCAGCCAGCAAGTTTACTAATGCTTGAGGGGATGAGGCTGATACAAGGGTAAAGATCAGGGAAATATCATGTGTTGCGCTTTTGGTAGGCGAGGTGCTGAAATACGGCATTATCTGGCTAACCTGCAAGCTGTTTAGCCTGGCATCCAGACTTGCGATGCCGGTGCGAGCCTGACTTTTTTGCAGCATACTGCGGTATTCAGGTTTCAGCTTAAAAACTGCAACTCCTTCAGAATTTTTAGCTTCAGCAGCCCAGAGGGCAAGACTGAGAAAAAGAAAACTGATCACTAACAGTTGTTTCATACCTTATCTCCTCAAAACAGGCTTTCCCGCAAACGCTGAAAGGCCTTTACCCGGTCTTTGGTAAAGCGGGGAATCATATGCAGGTGAAAATGGGGAATGCTTTGCCCGGCGGCAGCTCCGCAATTCATGGCCAGATTGTATCCGGCTGGGGCATAGCGTTTGTCCAGGATTTCTTTCAGGTTGTTGCAAATCTCGTGCAAAGACTTGCTTTCTTCGGGGGATAGCGAAAAATAATCGGGCGTGTGGCGCTTGGAAATAATCAAACAGTGTCCCTTGCCAACCGGGTATTTATCCGGAATGGCGAAAAAATGCTCGTTTTGGGCAAGATAGACCGAGCAATCGAGAGCACAGAAAACGCAGGACATATTTACCTCTTATGCACAAGCTAATCGAAACATACATCAATGTCAACTGCATGCCCATGATGCATGAGATGTCTTTCAGACAAAGTCTCGGCATAGTAAAACCCTAACCTGAGAATTCGATGCTGTCCGGAATTGCCGCGGTTCACTTTTGTCAACAGGAAATTGCCGCCAAACCCTGATTTTCAGGCATTCCCCCAAAAAATCGGATATTGATAACTGTATTAAGCAGTAATAC
>CAZGWB010000146.1:0-4518 GCA_964529335.1 uncultured Candidatus Cloacimonas sp. | reverse complement strand
GCCCATTGCCAGTCTCCATTCTGATCGAGCTTGGCGATAAACATATCCTCGCTACCATAGCTGGTAAGCGTTTGACCACCAATGGTTTTTGTCCCGGTAAAATAGCCGGAGATGAAACAGATGCCGTTTGCAGTAACGGTAACATTACCCCAAATGTGTTGCTTCACCCAGATAACATTGCCCTGAGGATCGAACTTTATCAACAAATCTCCATCAGCGGAATTGTATAAAACATCTTCGAAAACAGTTGGAACCCAGATATCTGCCCACAGGTAGATGTTGTTATTAATATCACAGGATACGGAGACAGGGGATAACACTATGCCATCGAACTTTTTGATAAACACCGTGTTAGAGGATTCATCCTGTTTCCAAAGATAGGAATAATACGTATTGGGATATTCTGTGCCAGAGGGGAAAAGCATGGTGTCATCCAAAAAAATCCTGCTATCACTGTAGCCGGAGGCAATCAGATCTCCCTGATAGTCTGTTCCGGTTTTAAAGCTGTGGTTGCCAAAAGTGTAGGCATTGGGAGCACCTGAGGTTTGCGTAGCCCAGTTCCATCCAGGTTGCTGAGCCATCAGCCAGGGCGTCAGTATGCCGATTAGAGCCATTATCAGGAAGAGTTTAGTCTTCATTTCGTTTACCTCCATAACTGATGTGTGCAAATAAACAATGCACGTTTTATTCCGTTTGGCAGAATAAAATGGAATTGCTTGAAACATTTCTATAAAACGAATACATCATTGCTGCATTACAACAACAAAATCAATCGATTTCTGATTGTTATGTGTTCACACTTCATTCTATATTTCCTTACTGACTTCAGTTTCTTTAACCACGGTATCCAAATCACACCTGCGTATCATCGAGGGTTAGTATCAACTTCCTTATGTATTACTAACAAGTTTGTTTCTCATAGCCTCAATTTGATCTTTCGTTATTTTTATTTCTTTTTCATTGCCTTGGGGCAGTTTAAGTTCTAATACTTTCTCGTAATACTCCAGCGCTTCTCTGTGTTGTCCTTTATCGCGATGGATGTTTGCAATATTGCCCAGAACCTTGATCAGTTCGGCTTTGTCATCCATTTTATCTACGAGCAGCCATTTCTTTTCGTAGAAGTGCATGGCTTTATCCGGTTCACCTTGTTTGTAGGCAAGGTAGCCCAAGTTGCCCAGAGCTATGGATTGTTCCTTTAAATACTGATTTGCTTCGGCGATCTCCAGGCAGGCAAGGAAATGACTTTCGGCTTTTGGGTAGTACTTTTGGTTCAAGAACATTAAGCCAAGATTGGACAGAGTGCGGGCTTTGCGCAGGTCGTCGTGGATAGTATCTGCATATTCCAGGCTTTGATTGTGGTGAGCCAGGGCTTCGTCGTAAAGCTTGTGGTGTTGGTACCAGATGCCCAGATTGCCGTGGATGATGGCGAGAAGTCGGGAGGTCTGGGAGTCAGGGAGTCGGGGAGTCATGGAGTCGGGGTGTCGAGGAGTCATGGGGTCGAGGGATCGGGGAGTCATGGAGTCATGGGGTCGAGAGGTCGAGAAGTCGTGAGCTTGGGAGTTTGCCAGTTCCAGGCAGGTTTCCCATTCGGTTTTAGCTTGTTCAAAGTTACCTCTTTGGAAGGCAGAGATGCCTTTCAGGCGGTGGCAATCAAAGAGTTCTTCGGTGTCCCGGTTTTGCTCTGCATAACAAAGGGCTTGTTGCAGATCGAGGTCGGAGGAGTCCCAAAGGCCGATCAGCCATTTTATTTCAGCAAGGTGGATCAGAATGCGTGCCGGGCTAAGAGCTTGATATATGATATCCAGCGAGGTTTCTGCTTTCACAGGAACGAGGGAATCGGTTGTTTGAGACCGGCTGAAGCCAGCGGACCAACCGGCTGAAGCCAGCGTTCCATCCTCATTGAGCTTTCTTTCGGAAGCCGGCATTCCAGTTTCACTTTTCCACCCTTCCACTTTTCCACTTTCTTCACCTTCCACTTTTCCACCTTCCAACCTTCCATCTTTCCAACCTTCCTTCACCCATATCAGCAGCTTTTCAAAGAGCTCGATGCTCAGCTTGTTACTATAGGCTTTTTTGGCGGCCAGGGCGGCTTTTTCCAGATAGAAAATAGCTTTTTCCGGGATTTCAGCGCGGTGGTAGTGATCTGCCAATTGGAACAAAAACTCCTCATTGCGGTCGGGATAGAGCTCTTCAATTGCCTGAGCGGCAAGGTGATGCAATATCTTGCGGTTTTCCAGCAACAGGGTTTGATAAGCCACATCGCGGGTGATGATATGTTTGAAAAAATAGGCCGAGTAGTCGAAACCCAACAGCTTCAGAATGAAGGACTGCTGTTCCAAGTTTATAAGCGTATCTTCCAAGTCGCTGGGATTATAGAGCTTGCTTTCCATCCAGCGCAGAATCTCCACCAGAAACTCATGCCCGATCACGGAAGCCTTTTGCAGTAGAATCCGGATGGCAGAATCCAGCAGGTCGAGCCTGGAAAGAATCAGGGCATGCAGGTTATTGGGTACGGGAAGGTCGTAAAGATCGTGTTTTGGCAGTTCATGCAAATAGTTGCACCATTCTTCCAGGTAGAAAGGGTTTCCCGAGCTTAGCATGCGCACCTTTTCCAATATCTCGGATGGTATTGGCTGGCCTTGGGTATGAAACCTGATCAGCCGCATTATTTCGTTGTCGGACAGCGGCTTCAGCTCCAGTTGACGGAAGCTGTCCAGTTTGGAGATCGCTTCCGGAACCAGGTAATCCTGTCTGTATTGCATGATGATCAGCACCGGCAGAATAACCTCGTTTTCACGCGAGTCCAGCAAGATCTGCAATAGCTCGCCCAGCACCGCAGCGCTTGATTCATCCAGCCAATGCAGATCGTCCAGGATCAGGATCAGGGGTTTACCCTGCCTGGTTTTTTGGCTGATAATCTGCAAAACAACCGTTTTTAGGGCTATCTTCAGATGGGCGAGCAAATCGGGTCCCCCCAATTTTAAACGCACATCGGAATAGGGAATTTCCAGCAGGAATCCGATCAGCGGAAGACAATCCCAAAGAGCTGGAGCATTGCTATCAGGCAGGCTGTCAAAGAGTTTTTTGAAGCCTGTTTCCAGCTTTTCCTGTTTGCTTGCCCGGTCTTCGGTAAGCTGCAGCCCAAATTCGTGTTCCAAAAGATTGCTAAAAAGATTGAAGGGAGTCTTTACCAAGCCCGAAGCGGTGGCCGTCAGGACAAGGCTGCGGTTCATCAAAGGCGAGGTAAATTCGTGCACCAGACGCGATTTTCCCAATCCTGCATCGGCACATAGACCGATTACTCTGATCTCATCTTTTTCCTCAACCAGGCCTTGGGTTCTGCGTTCCAAACTTGAAAATGCCTTGTTCAGCAGAGCAAGCTCGGTATCCCTGCCCACAAAAACGGATAGCCTTTGATACCAGCGGTTGTCCTTGTCCAGCTTGGGTTTCAGCACCGCAAATGTCTCGATGGGTTCGGTAAAGCCCTTGGCTTGAATACTGCCAAAGGACTCAAACTCAATGAAGCGTTCGGCAGCCAGCTTGGTATGCAGCGGAACCAGGATCTTTCCCACGGGTGCATTGGCTTCCATGCGCTGCGCCAAATGAACGGCCGCACCGGTAACCGTGAAATCCCCTTCACGGGCTTCGCCTACCTTGCCAACCAGCACCAGGCCGGAATTAATGCCTATCCTGACCCCGATTTGCTCTTCCTGAGAAGAATTATCCCGTTGTTTTGCCAGATTGTATTGCTTCACCTGTTCTATGATGCGCAGAGCTGCCAGAATGGCGCGCTCGGTATCCTGTTCGGTGGCTTTTTTCGCCCCAAAGAGCGCCATGATGCCATCGCCCATGTATTTATCCACATAACCGCCATAATAGGTGATACAGCGGGTAAAACGCTTCATCAGCTCGTCCAGTTTGCGATGAAATACCTCGGGATCGAGCCGGCTGCCCATAACAGTGGAATTTTTCACGTCGGCAAAGAGGATGCTTACTTCCCTTCGTTCGCCTTCCTTAAGTCTTAACTTTTCGCGCTGCAGCCGGTTTTCTTCTTCCGGCTCCAAAAGGTTAAAAAAGAAGTCCTGTTCGGTATCTCTTGTCATTTAGCCTCCAGAACAGAGATTATATTTGTAAAGTTTACAAGTTTAGAATCCTGTCAAGCAGAATTTAGCTAATTTCGTTTTCCATATCCAAGCCCAGAAAACTATTAATCTCCATTATTTCAATATCTTATCCTGATATTACTTAGTGTTGGAGTGCTGGGGTGTTGGAGTGCTGGAGTGCTGGGGTGCTGGAGTGTTGAAGTGTTGGAGTGCTGGAGTGTTGGAGTGCTGGGGTGCTGGGGTGTTGAAGTGTTGGAGTGCTGGAGTGCTGGAGTGCTGAAGGATTGGAGTCCGGCCTTCAATCCTTAAACCTGACACCTGAAACCTGACACCTTTCTATTCCCTGTCCCCTGTCCACTCAACCCTATCATACCGGAGTCATACCGCATGCTCATCCGGTATGACTCCGGTATGA
>CAZGWB010000145.1:0-4529 GCA_964529335.1 uncultured Candidatus Cloacimonas sp. | reverse complement strand
ACGAGACCAATGGCAAATCAAGATTAGGTTCGATTAAAAAATGGGGGAATGCCAACAAAATAGAGCTTGACACAAAGCTTGGGAGATTAGATCATATCACAATCAACGTGATGAGGTTATTGCCATGACTGTGATTGCTACAGAACAGACATATTATGATAATGAATTCCGAGCTATAAACTTCCCCATTAGTTTTTTAGAATCTCTCTCCACCAAATCAACTTTGCCACATCTGTCCAAAGACGCCACGAATCTCCTGAAACTGAGGGCCTACCTATCGCTGGGCGATTTTGGCTTGGCGCTGGCTCAGCTAAAAACCCTGGACAACTTCTGCAAACAAAGCTACGATGATTTTTTGCTGTCAAAACTGCATCTGCTGCATCATTATACCGTCATTTCCGCTCAGCAAAATCCCAAGCTGGCTGGCGAATTGCTGTCCAAAGCCAAGAAATACGCTAAACGCTGCGACAGCATAATGTTGCAATGCGAGTTAGGCACTACCGAGTGCCTGGCTCAAATGAACGATAATGAGCTTACCCATACCGAAGACTGTCTGCATCAGGCAATGCTGCTGGCCATGGAAACCGGTCGGCTGGAACCGGTTATTCAAGTGCATCTCAGCTACATCATTTTATACCACAACCAATTGCTGCCAGACTCAGCAAACCGTGATCTGCAAATATTGCAGGAGCTTAGCGACCCCGCACAGCACCCCTATTATCACACCTTGATGCTCAATCACCTCTGCATAAACAACCTCATGCTACAAAATTACCCAAAGGCCGAACAGAGCTTGCAAGAGGGCTTGAACCTTACGGAAAAGCACGGTTATCGCTTTATGGCGGCCAGTTTGCTAACTAACCGCGGCATCCTTAACCGGCGGAAAAACGATCACTCTGCTTCCGTAGAGGATTACAGGAAAGCTAATGAACTGCTGCTAAGCTGCCAGGCCAGCGATTCTCAGCTTGCCGAAAAAGTCCTCACCAATCTGAGCATGGTTCTGAGCGAACAAGGCAAACTGGATGAATCGGCTGAAATGCAAAAGGCTGCGCTGATCAGAGCCAGACAACAAAAAAACCCGGAACGTGAAAACATGCTGAGGGTAAATCTGGCCGATGTGCTGATCGAAAAAGGTGAGTTTAAAGAAGCCGAAGAACTTTTGGACAAAGCAATCGCCTATTACACCGAGAACAAAAACTATTCCCTGCTGCAAAACTCCTGGCTGTGCAAAGCGCGGTTCTACGAAGTTCAGGAGAATTACCAGGAAGCCTTTTCCTGTATGGAAGAGCTTTACCAGGTTACCAAACTGCATTTCCGCCAGAGCTTCAACCGCCAGTCCGAAAAGCTAACCCGGCGCATTACAGACCTGCGAAAAGAGTATATGCTGGTCCGCAGCCAATGCAACCCCATAAATCTGAAAGAAAATGAACTGCTGGGCACCACCCTGATCGGAGAGAATCCCAAATTGAAAGCAGCCCTGAACATGGCCTTACAGGCTGCCAAATACCCCTATGTGAACGTTCTGATTAGCGGTGAATCGGGAACCGGAAAAGAGATTATCGCCCGCTTGATACACTGCAACAGCGTAAGCAACAAGACAATGGTAGCCGTGAATGCCTCTGCCTTGCCGCCAAACCTGCTGGAAAGCGAGCTATTTGGGCATGTGCGAGGTTCGTTTACCGGAGCGATCAGCGATCACAAGGGAAAATTCCTGCTGGCCGACAAATCCACTCTGTTTCTGGATGAGATTTCTGAAATGCCCTTGGAATTGCAGGCCAAACTGCTGAGGGCAATTGAAACCCGTTCCTTCACTCCAGTTGGCGGCAACAAAGAAATCGCCGTGAATTGCAGAATTATCTCGGCCACAAACCGGAAGATGAGTGAACTGATCCACAAGAATCTCTTCCGTTTAGACCTTTATCACCGCCTGAACAAGGTGGAGATTTTTCTCCCTCCTCTCAGAGACAGGCTTAGTGATCTGGAGATTTTGTGCGAGCACTTTGTGCAGCGCTTTGCCAAAGAATTTGCCCTTCCAGTTCCAAAGCTGGAGGACAGCTTCTACCAGCGTCTGCAAAAATACCATTTCCCCGGAAACATAAGGGAATTGATGAATATCATCGAGCGGATTTTCATCCTGAAGCCAAAGCTTGTTTGGGATCATAGCCTGCTGGACGGTCTCGTGAACGAAAATCCCGAAACGAGCCTGCAATCCGGTTCCATCCAGGCAAATCTGGAGCAAACCGAATACCAGATAATTCTGGAGGCTTTGCAAAAGGCAAACTGGGTCCAAAAAGAGGCAGCCAAGCTATTGGGCATGACCGAAAGCACTCTGTCCCGCCATAAAAAACGCCTGGGCATCACAAGATAAGCCGGAAAATTGCATTCTTGCAATGCATGCTCGCAATTGCAGCCGTAATTCTGAGTTTTCCCAACTGCTCAGAATATCCAATCCGCTTCTTATCATCATGAATACTAATTAGTTAACCAAGTCGATAAAATCAGAACTGCATTTGGCACGGGCTTTGCGCTATCGGTTGCAACGGTCTTTTTCTGTATGGAAAAAACTTGAGACCGACAAAGGAAGAAGAATGAAACACTTTTTATTGATTTTAAGCCTGATCATTCTGGCAGGTATGTGCTTTGCCCAAACGCCCAATCCTCCAGCTTGGATTAGTTTTACCCGAACCAGCGACACAACCGGTGAACTGAGATGGGCAGTGGATCCCTTGGGCGTTACGGATTACTATTACTTCGGTTTGTATCCTACCACCGACCAGAAGTTCCCTCCCAGCTATTGTGATCCAGCGTGGAATGTCCCCGGGAGTTACGCATCTGATTTTACTCTCGAAACTCCAACCAATTACATCCGAATACTCAGCTCTGGAATCGTGGCTGGAACAGACTACTATGCCTATGTTGCAGCGGTTAATACTTCTGCGGGGTGGTCTTGGGGCGCATTTTCATCTTGGGAATCCGTTCCCCCCACCTTGCCGGTGGAGCTAAGCAGCTTCACAGCAACCATCACGGCCCAAAACTATGTGAAACTTACCTGGGTTAGCCAGAGCGAAACAGGTCTGCTTGGTTATCGGGTTTATCGCAGCGATACTGCAAATCAGGCAGACGCCACAAACATTTCTCCGGTCATGATACCTGCCACGAACACCTCCACAACCCAAATCTACACCCACAACGACGAAGAAGTGGTGCTCGGGAACACTTACTACTACTGGCTGGAAAGCGTGGATATGGGGCACAGCGATTTCCACGGGCCGGTTAATGTGCTGGTTACGGGCGATACTCCCCCAGTTCTACCTGAATATACCACGATGCGAAACGCATATCCAAATCCTTTCCGACCCAGTGATAACACCTGCATAGAGGTTTTCCTGAAAGCAGGCGAAAAGGGACAACTAACTATCTACAACGTCCTCGGACAAAGCGTGAAAAGCTATTCTGTGTCGGAAGGACAGAATCTGCTGAACTGGGATGGCAAGGACAGCAAGGGCATTAGCTGCAGTTCCGGAATCTATTTCTACAAGCTCAGCACCCCTTCCCTGAACCAGACCAGAAAAATGGTTATCAGCAAGTAAACCCATGATTCTCATCCAATCGAGCCCGGTGGAAACGCCGGGTTCATTTTTGATAATCAGCAAGCCTGAGATTTTCTGCGGAGCGGGCGACATTCCGGAACTGCAATCCAATAATGCAATTGCAGTGGTTTATGATGCGCCGGATACTCCTTCATCCTGGCCAAGCTAAGAGCTAACAGAATGTATCGCATGCACATGGAACAAGCTCAAAAAGTTTATGCTCGTTCGGCACAATCCCTGATATAATACCAGATATGGAAAAGAGAAATTGCCCAGCAATAACGAAAGTCAGCGAGATATTCACTTTATCGCGCGAGAGTGATGAAAACTCATGTTATCTGGGTTTTACAATCTGTTATCCGGATGGCAGGATCGAGAACATAACCATGGATTTCCACCAGGAAGAATACCAGCAAGTCCTGTCTCTGATGCAAAGCCGCAGAACTCGTGCCCTGCGTGAACTGCACCTTGAAACATGCAATGACCCAAAAGACTCCAAACCGAAATGCAACGCTAAATGAGAGACATCTGGGAAAAAGGACAAAACCTGGATGAAGACCAACTTCAATATTGATAATTGCTTATCCGGTTAAGGCCGTTGGAGTTCAGACGTAGCTAAAGGCTTTGCTAATGCCCGAACCTGTGATTTGCAAATTGTTTTTATTGCTGGTATCGCGTGGCGGCAGCTTCTACTCATGTCAGGAAGTTTACCCCACCCCAACCTGGTTGAATAGGGTATGGTGGCCTAAATTATCTGGCCATACCTTGGTCTCAACGAAACCAGATAGATGTTTTTGGCACCGCAGTTAGTGGGCCTGTGTAACTGCTGAGGTAAAAAGCCCCGGTCTCGGCCGGGGCGTTATTTTAGGTTCGAGACTGGATTTCTCAGGGGTATCATACCGGAGTCATACCGCATGCTCATCCGGTATGACTCCGGTA
>CAZGWB010000144.1:0-4636 GCA_964529335.1 uncultured Candidatus Cloacimonas sp. | reverse complement strand
GTATCTGTATGAGCCGGTTAAGTGGCCTGCCGATACGCTCAGGATCAATGTCCTGTTTCGCGACGTATTTACTGCCAAGTATTCACAAACCCCGATGGGTGAAGGCAGCCAGGCCATTAAACGCTTTGAACTGCAGGACAGCACCGCTCTGCATATTGTGGTAAACGGAAAAGGCAAAAAAATCCATACCATGTTCAGCAATATGGGCAATCCCTACGACTATTTCCGCTATAACGGATCAAACCAAGTGTATCAGATCAAAACCAAGGTGTTCAATGTGTTTGGCACAGAGCTGGCAAACTGGCGTTCACCTCATGTGGTAAACTACAGTGAGGAAGAACTGCTGGCAATAGACGTGATAAGCAAAAACAATACCTACAAGCTTAGCCGTAAAGGCTATGACTGGCATTACCAAAACGCCCGGGAAAGCTTTAAAATACCGGCCAACAACCTGGCCATCATGAAGGTGGTAAACATCCTGGCCAATCTGGATACCTATATCTTCATCGACGCAGGCGACCAAAAGGTGCTCGATAAGCTAAAAAGCCCGGATTGGACTGTGCAACTTACCCTAAGCGACAATCGCAAGCAAGAACTGAAATTTGCCAAATACAACGAACAGCAGTTCATCCTGATGGTGGATAGCGACCCCTCCGTGCTCTTTATAGTAGCCAACGACAGCGTTTACCGCTTTACCCGCAATGCCGACACCTTCAAGCTAAAGGGCTACGGACTATGATCCACATCAGCCGCATCGAAAAGCTAACCGAAGCAGCATATCGACAAGCGATGGAGCTATGGCTGGAAACCGGAATCAGCAATCCCCAGCGCAACGACAGCTTTGACGCAGTGAACTTCAGCCTGGAACATACAGGAACCCTGATCATGGCTTACGATGACCAGCAAGCGGTGGGAACTGCCTGGGTTAATCACGATTATCGCAGGCTCTACATCCATCACATGGCCGTAAAGCCAGCCCGGCAGAATAATGGCATCGGAGCGCTGCTAATGCAGGAATGCGTGGCCATCGCCAAAGAACTGGGTTATCAGGCAAAGCTGGAAGTGCATCAGGATAATCCGGCAGCCCGGCATCTCTATAAAAAATTCGGTTTTACCGAGTTGGAGGGTTATCTTACCTATATAAAGCGTAATCTATCCGAATAAACAAGGAGGAGAGATGAAGAAAAGAGTTCTGGTAGCCACTGGGGGTGGTGACTGCCCAGGTTTGAACGCTGTAATCAGGGCTATCGTGAAACGTGCTTCGCTGGAGCACAACTGGGAAATTTTGGGCAGCATAGATGCCTTCGACGGTTTGATGCGCGATCCGATGCATCTGGTGGAACTAACCCCGGACAAAGTGGCCGGAATTCACGTTATGGGCGGAACCATCATAGGAACCACAAACAAAGGCGGACCCTTTGCCTGGCCGGTGAAAAACAACGAGGGCGGATGGACAACCGTGGATCGCTCGCAGGACTTTATGAACCGCCTGCAATACCAGAATATAGATGCCATCATAAATATCGGTGGCGACGGCTCTCAGCGCATTTCGCAAAAGCTTTTCGAGCTTGGTTGCCCGATTATCGGAGTGCCCAAAACCATCGACAACGACCTTTCTGATACCGATTTCACCTTTGGCTTTCAAACCGCCGTGGATGCCGCTACGGATGCAGTGGATAAGCTGGTTACCACAGCCGCAAGCCATCACCGGATCCTGATTTTGGAAGTGATGGGACGCTATGCTGGCTGGATCGCCTTACACGCTTCGATCGCAGGTGGAGCGGAAGTTTGCCTGATCCCGGAAATCCCCTATAGCATAGACAAAGTGATGGAAGCCATCGACAAACGCATCGACAGCGGGAAGGGCTTTGCCAATATCGTGATCGCCGAAGGTGCCACTCCTTTGCAGGGACAGATGAGCTACACAGAAAATGACGAACCCGGAGCCATGAAAATCAGGCTGGGTGGAGCAGGACTGAGGCTTTCTCAAGAATTGAAATCAGCAGGATGCAGCATCGATATCAGAGAAACCATTCTGGGCCACCTGCAACGGGGAGGACGTCCCAATGCCTTTGACCGGATATTGGCTTCCCAGTTTGGCGTAAAAGCCTTTGAGATGGTGCTGGAAGGCAAATGGGGGCACATGGTTGCCTATAAACATCCTAATATTGTGGCCGTCCCCATCGCCGAAGCCATCCAGGATTACAACCTCGTGGATGTGAATTCCGACCTTGTGCGAACCGCCAGAGGCCTGGGAATAGCGCTGGGAGATTGAACTGAGGGCTACCAAATTCCGATCTAGCAGGACAGATTAATAGAACTCTGATAACCTGATATACCTGGTCTGCCTGATGGAGTAGAACGCAGATGATTGTGATTGATTTATCTCTGCTTTTCTCTGTTTATCTCTGCTTTTCTCTGTGTTGAATAAAAAATCTCTCACAGATCGCCCAGACAACCCAGATTGAAGTAATTCTTGTATCTGACTTATCCGCGAAATCTGCGAGAGACAATCAAAAGCTATCTGAGCGAATAATCTCCCCAGATCAGCAGTGAAAAAACTTTAGAATCTGTATCCTAAGCCGATGTTTCCGGATATGGAATTGGCGTTATAAACTCCAGCCATGTTATCAGCAGTTTGTTCATTGGCTTTTATTTCGCGCTCGGTGAACATCACATACTGGAAGTTTGCATCTATGGAAAACTTACCCATAATGCGTCCATAGCCCAGATTTGCGCTAATCTTATTTCCAACGTCAGACAGAGTAGGGGTTTGCGTTTTTTCGGGAATGGGGCTTTGATCGTAATATGCACCGGCCCGAATTGAATTACATCCCATGGTGTATTCAGTGCCCAGGCTAAAGCGGGAAGTATCTTTCCAGTTGAAGTTCAGAGTAGAAGAGGTGGTTCCCAGCTGAGGAATGGGGGTTTTCATTTCGATTACCACCTGTTCCAATGCGCTCCACATTGTGTAGGCATAGTCCAGGTTCACCGCCCAATTGGGCATAACTTTATAGGATAATCCCATTCCAATCTCACCAGGAAGGTTAAGCTCTGCTTCGATGTCAGATTTTCCACCCAGTTTCATCATAGCAGCAGAAACCATGGGAGTGGGTAGCCATCTGTAAACTTCTGCCTCTCCATCCATGGATATAGTGGAAGGTATTTTTCCACTTAAGCCCATAGAAAGGCAGGGGGTTGGACGGAAAAGTAAACCGAAATTAGCTCCCACACCAATCCCATCGCCTGTCATATCAGAACTGAAAGGTTGGAAAACATAGTTGTTCAGTGTGTCCGCTGCATCAGTCTTGGTAAGGGATATTTTGGCCAGATCAAGAGTGCTATAAAGCACGCTAAGCCCTACTCCCGCAGAAAGCTGTGGAGTAAACTGGTATGCCACGGAGGGATGAATATCAAAAACTGCTATCGAACTCAGTAATTCTTGTTCAGGAAAACCTGCGGCATAGGTAAGTGCACCGTGCAGAGGATGTGCAGCCGGAAGTTTGTAAACATCCCAAGTGGTTCCCAAGCCATAGGGAACATATACGCCCAAGCCATACTTCAGCTTGGGATGTTTGGCCATAGTTACAAATAGACTGGGAAAAGCACGTAATTTTTTTCAGCCTCAAATTCCTTGGAGCTAAAACCTGGAATACTAGGATACTGGGTTCCAGCAGAATTCCATGTGCTGGATGGCATGATAAAGGTTCCACCCAAGTCGATCTGATTTTCTTCCAGGAAGGCAAGCCCGGCAGGATTCCAATACATGGCCGTAGCGTCATCGGCCAAACCGCGGAAAGCACCCGCCATGGAGGTGGCGCGGGAACCAACTCCGCTAAGGGCAAAACCGCCCGCAAAAAGCGAAGCGCTTAGTGATAAAATCGTGAGTAGCAGCAGAGATAGCTGAATTTTCTTCATTGTGTTAACTCCTTTGTTAATACTGAATTATATCAAATTTATGAACGTGTCATCATATATGCCTGTGGCAGAGAAAGTCAAGCTAAAATGTGAGAATCACAAAATTAAGGCGGGAGAGCAATGCAATATGGTATTGTCTTGCCTCTCTCCCGCATAATCCGAAGCCCGCACCAGATTGATATGCAAGCCTCGCAAGAATAGAGATTACGGTTTAACTATTCACCCGTAACGATGGTTTCGTATTGCATGATAAAAATCATCCAGGTGGTATTGTAGTCAACCGTGGAAATCTTGGTGATCCCACCGTTTTGAGCTGCCTTGGCAACCGCGGCTTCCTTATTGGCCATCGGAGGGAAGCCCAGAATACCGGTTTGAGTGTAGGTTCCCACTTTGGTTCCCATTGGGTTGGAAGTGGCGCAAACGGGACGGTTGATTGTGCAGGAACTCAGCAATACAATGATCACCAATACGGCTGCGAGTTTGCTAAGAAGTTTCATCTTAGTCTCCTTTCAGGTTGTTTTATTTAGCGGTTTCGCGCTATCTATCTTCGTTAATTCATTCTCTGCGGGGTAACCTCCGCAATGGCCAAAAGACACAGTGCCAAAAAACGCATTCTGAGTCCATTAGCAAATTCAGGCATTATCTACTTGCTTTTATGGCCTGAGCAATGCGGATGAACTGCGGATGCGATGCGTATTTCATGCGCAATGCATCCGCA
>CAZGWB010000143.1:0-4781 GCA_964529335.1 uncultured Candidatus Cloacimonas sp. | reverse complement strand
TGTGTCACCCTTCCAGGGTTTTCTCTGGGGGTGCATACCTACCTGGGGTTCCGCTTCGCTTCACCCCAGGCTAAAATATGCCATCCCTTCGGGATTATGGCTGTTGACAAATGCTTAACTATCACAAATTGCATTAGATTTACCACGGCGCAGGCAAACTAAGCCCGCAGGGCGTCAGACCATAGCGATGGGATCGGAGCAAAGCGAAGACCCTCGAAATCGAACCCTGGTTTGATTAAGCCCGGAGGGCGACAGAAGCCTTAACCCCGAGAGGGGGTTTCTCTCCATAGGAGGTGGTTTCAACCACCGTTTAGCGATGCAGATAACCTCATGATACCCCTTCAGGGGTATTCACCATCTCCGGCTGCTTTAGCGGCCGGATAAACCAATCCGGTGGATAAATCCACCGGAGATGTTGAAAATCCTACGCGGATATTCTTTGCCACCTACCTCTGAAACGGTGGTTGAAACCACCGCCTATGGTGAAAAATCCTCTGAAGAGGATTTGATTCTACCATGCAATTCTTCTTTGTCAACGGCCGAACCCCGTCAGGGGTGCCACAAAACCCAACACCCTTCATTTCTGTGTCACCCTTCCAGGGTTTCTCTGGGGTTGGATGCTTACCTGGGGTTCCGCATTCGCTCCACCCCAGGCTATAGGATGTCGCTCTTCCAGAGCTCAGCTTGTTTACAAACCCATTAGGGGTGAAATCCGGTGGGATAAAGACATCGGTAACACATGAGCACAGGGACATAGGTTACGCCTTTTTTGGGGTTTGCTGATTCTAATATTTAGCCGAGGAAACTGCAAAGGTGCAACCGTCTCTTCTTAATAGCCCCTGACACCTGAAAACTGACACCTCATCCCTATCATACCGGAGTCATACCGGATGATCATCCGGTATGACTCCGGTATGATAGGGTGATCATGGGTAGCTCCGTCGTCTCGACGGAGAAGTGATGAGTTTGCTGCAGAACATCAGTGGCTCCGTCATCCTTACGGAGATGGGTTCAGGTTAGCGGGCACCGTTCTGCCAAGCCCCAAGGGCTACAGATTATGGCGATGGGCTCGGAGCGAAGCGAAGACCATTATAGAAAAACATAAACGACCGGCTGAAGAGGCTGTGTTACCTATTAATCTATGTTCTTGTCGATGCACTTCGCATATACCTTATGGTTATGGAATGGGAATTGTGACTGACGCCTGGAATCTGGAGGGAACCCAGTTCTGTTGTTCTGGTGCTCAGAATTTCTATGAACTACAGCTTGGCTCCGAAAGACACCCCATAGCTCAAAAAACGCAGTTTTCCCTGTTTACGCGCATCGACAAAGCTGATCCCAAGCTCAGGCGTGAAGTTGATCGCTCCCGAGAAAGCAGTAAGGCCAACGTTTATGGTCCCGCGATTGCTGTGAACGGTATCCAGGGTGTAGTAGACTCTCTCATATTGATGTGTATCGTGGTTATAAATGGCATAATGGCCTTTCTCAGCGATCCATTCGGTGTTAAATGCGGCATTCAGATTAATCAGTACATTTCTTTTTGTGTCGATAGTAAAAATCAGAGGCAGGGCAAAGCCATTTAGACTGCATCTATCCTCATAGCCGGATTGCGTAGTATTCCCACCACCTTTGCTTCCCATCGAATTGTAAATCCTGGGAGCAATACTTATGTATTCGTTAGCCCGCTGCTTTACCAGAATTTTGGATTGCAATTCGACCAGGGTGGATTGTTTGTAGGCCGATCCCCAAGCCGATAGTTCCAGCCTGGGATTCAGCTTCACCGCAAAGGTTGCCCCTGCCACGCTTTTTACCACCTTGCCTTGCTCAGGCTTACTTTCGTCATACACGCTGCTTCCCGCAAAGGCGGAACTAAAAATGAAATTCACTCCCGTAGCCGGAATTGCGTTGATTAACTGGCAGGTTCGCACTTCAGCCAGGGCAGATAAGCTTATATAGCTGAACAAAGCAAACGCCAGGCATAACATTCTGGTTTTAGAGTGGAACATTTTATTCTCCTAATATCTTTATAATCAATTCATTATGTGCAGGGTGATCTACCCCTCGAGACAATTAATGGCCTCTGCCTTGGGATACTTGTGGCACCCTCTTAGCTTCAATGCCAATAAGCTTTGGGAAAGAGACTCATCCAAAGCTGAGCCTGCTGGGCTCTGGCAAAAAGGACATGCATGCAGATTGGCCTGGGAATCCATATATAGATAACGATCTCCTCCAAAACAACCGCTTCTCCTCTGATAATAAGCCAGATAATCCAAGATGGGGTAGCTGCGGTAAGCGGGAGAATTGGTAATTTCCAGATAAAAATCGTCCAGAATCTTCAATTGCGCTTCGCTGAGTTCAATATCCCGCTCCAGATAATGCCCCACCGCTCGGGGTTCCAGGATTCTGATCATCCAGATTCCCTTGTCCTTGGCCATTTCCAGGTAATCTTTCAAATTTTCCACGCTGAGGAATTCTTTGGTAACACAAAGGGACAAAGCAACTGCCAAGCCCACGCTTTGCGCATTTTTTGCTGCTTTCCATACCCAGGAGTATGAGTCTGGATTTCCCCGGAATTCATTGTGTTTTCTTTCTTCATGATGATCCAGGCTGATCACTACTCCAGTTAATCCGGCTTTTTTCAGAGCCCAGGCTTTGCGGATCTCCAGCCCGTAACCAGAAGTAAGAATCCAGAAATCCGCTGTCTTTCTTGCTCCCCGCAGAAGCACTAAGAGATCGTCAAAACGACTGAGCGGTTCTCCTCCACTGAGTTCTATGTTGCTAACCCCCAAGCTCTGAAAGCGGGCTAAAATCTGCTGTAACTGAGTCAAACTGAGATGTTCCCGGCCTGCCAGATTGTTCCATTCATAACAGTGTTTGCAAGCAAGGGGACAGCGACTGGTGATGGACATGATAAGCGTTTGCAGTTGGTTTTGCTTATTGGTAAGTGGAAGCATCCGGTTCATTTCGTGTAAGATGAAGGCATTAAAAGCTTTGGACGGCCAGCCTGGTGAACTAATGTTCCAGAAATAACGGCCTCCCACGCATAGCCATTTCAAGCTGTTCACATTGCCGACCAGGTTTCTCTTCATTGCCACCAGGCACCTTAACACTTTCAGGGCAAGCCAGGGATTCCGGTAGGCATTGAAAGCCTGAAAAAGCACATTTAGCCTGAAAGCAACCGAAAGTGCCTTACTCTGCCACCCGCAAACCAGCTTTCCGGGATCGTCCGCTGAATTAGTATGCATCATCCGGTTTATTCTCCCGCTGCATATCTATCTCTCATTTTAAGGTAGTTTTGCCGCGAAAAAGCTGCAAATGCCCCTGGTTGACGGAACTGCTCCAACCGTGCCAGATCAGGTTCACCCTTGGATTTGCGGATTACCTTGTAATGCCCGCGGCTATGCAGCAAAACTGTCCGCGAGTAGCCTTCCCTGGTTTGGGGCACGCGGTATTGCAATAAAGCGCTGTCGCCAACCTTGGGCTGGATGAAATATTTGCGGTCGCTTTGGGTTAGCAGCCTGGTAACGTCCTTGCCTTCGGTAGTGGTGGCTTTTTCTAAGGGAACATCCTGACTGAAAACCCTCTCTTGGGCTGTATAATCAAGAGCGGCATAATCAATTTCCCAGAACCTGGCACCCCCTTCCAGCTTCAATTCCAGAGTCTCGCCCTCAAAGCCGGAAAGATTAAGCGGCATCAATACTTCACGGTCGGCCACCGGACCGATCACCGGAAAATGATCCACCAACGTCCAAGCCCCATCCCGTTTCAGATACACAGCCAGGGGGATGCCTTGTTTTTGCGCCCACTGGGGATCGATACTTTTATCGGGTTTGGATTGACGGGCATACCAACGGTCATAGCGGCTGCCAAACATATCCAGAAACTGCCCCAAAGTCCAGTCCAGCCAGATCGAATTGCGTGCCTTTAAGATCAGCCTGGCCTCGGTAGTGCCTTTGGGAACTTCAAATCTCAGCTCCATGGCATCCATGATAACTAGGGGGTCGGTAGTGTCGTCGCCAATAAACTTCAGATTGTCCTTGGCTTTCAAGAGGGGCAAAAGGTCTTCTCCCGCTGCCGACAACGCTTTTGTGGGCAAATGAGGGGAACGTAGAGTCCACAGCTTTCCCTGGCGATCCGGAATCACGGCTGTTCCTTCAGGATGATCAACCACCTGCAATTCCGCCAGGTTCGTGAATTGGATTTCTTCCGCTTGATTGGCCATTTTTAGCTGATACTCGCCATCCTTGGGTTGCAGCCCCGGTAAAAGCAGGTAATCGTCCCGCTCCAGATTGGGAAAGATCGCACCACTGTATATCTCTCCGGTGAATTCAAAATCTGTGCCATTGTAAGCATAAATGAAGGGACAGGATTCCTTGGTTAGAAGAATTATTATGGTTGCAATTATATACAATGCTGCACTTATTCCCACGAAGGCAAGCATTGAAGTAATAACCGTTTTACCCAAATCCAGATCATACACTTCCAGCTTCTTCACCTGATCCAGGGGCAAGCTGAATTCCGCAGGTATGGAATCGGGAAAGACAATTTCATTGCCCAGATACACGTTTATCAACTGGGGATTTTTGTAGTTTGGCAGATAGGTGTTTTTTGTAAGGAGACCCTTTATCACATTATCCTGAAATGAAAGATCCTTCAGGCAATATGCAGCTTCCGGTTTATCTGGCAAAAAAAGCCTCAGCGTTCTCCCTTGGAAATCAGGTGGAGTATCCTTTGGTTCTTCAAAATAGGAATATCTTGCACACGAATTCACGATGCATAGA
>CAZGWB010000142.1:0-4821 GCA_964529335.1 uncultured Candidatus Cloacimonas sp. | reverse complement strand
ATGATCATGCGGTATGACTCCGGTATGACTCCGGTGTGACCAGCTTCGGCAAAGCTATCCCTTAAGCCATCAAAGAAACCTCAAAGCACCGTTTAATAAGGCATCCTCCCCTCTCCGCATGATCCGGAAAAGAAGCTGCTTGACATAAAGCGGAATTCTTGCCGGCTTGGACTAAAATTTGCATACAATGTTTCCAGAGAGGTTTTATGCGCAAGAAATGGAAGCTAATAATCGGGATCGCAGTGCTGATCGTGGTGGTTGGGGTTGCGGTAAGAAGCTGTGGCAAAGGCAAAGCCGCAAAAACACCCAAGGCTGATGAATCGGAAACGGTTACGGTTACCCGCGGGGAAATCGCTTCGCGGATTGAGATTACCGGAGAAGTGATGCCCCAAACCGTGGTTTCACTAAAATCCAAAGTCAGCGGAAAGATCGTGAAGTTTTATGCCGCTGAAAATGATTATGTCAGTTCCGGACAGATCATCGCCGATATCGAGCCGGACTACAATCAGGCCAATACGCTGTTCAATACCAAAGCCGGCCTCGCCAAAGCCGAAATGCAGCTTGCCAATGCCCGCAAAGACCTCGCCGACAAAAGCGTTCTGCTGCAAAAGCAGTATATCTCCCAGGAAGCCTATGACCAGGCCAGTGATGCACTGAAAAACGCGGAGATCGAGTATGCCCAGGCCAGCAGTCAATATGAAATGATCCGCGATCTGGACGTTCCAGGCAAGGTGACCCACGTTTATGCCACCTCCAGCGGCGTAGTGATCGAACGCAACATAAACGAAGGCGAAATGGTGCAATCCAGCCTCAATAGCTTTGGCGAAGGGACTGTGGTGATGAAGATCGCCGACCTGAAGAAAATGGTGGTGAAAAGCAACATCAACGAGGTGGATATCACCAAATTCAAGCTGGGTCAAAGCGCTGAAATCAGGCTTGATGCCCTGCCCTACGATCAATATGCCGGCAGCATCATAAAAATCGCTCCTCAGGCAATAACAGAAAACAACGCCAAGGTGTTTCCCGTAGAGATCAGCATAAATGCCGACGGCCAAACCGTGAAACCGGGTATGACTGCCAATGTAAGCATTCTGGCCGATTCCCGCAAAGACGTGTTGGTAATTCCAATACGTGCCGTATTCAGCAACGATAAAAACCAGGATATCGTTTACCTGGCCAGCGACAAAAAGCCCGCAGCCACTCCAGACAAGAAAACCAAAAAAGACGCCAAGCCCCAAGCCAGCGGAGTGGCCACCCCGGTAAAACTGGGAGCCAACGACCTGCAAAACGTGGAAGTGATAGAAGGACTGAAAGAAGGAGATAAAATCCTGCTGAATGAACCGCAGACCACGGTCGGGTTCGGAATGAGGATGTAACCCGAATAAATGATCAAAATAGAAAATCTTAGCCGCCATTTTGGCCAATTGAAAGCGGTGGACGGAATCAGTTTCTGTCTGCATGACAAGGAGATTTTGGGCTTTCTGGGGCCAAACGGCGCCGGCAAAACCACCACACTCAGGATGCTGGTGGGTTATCTGCAGCCCAGTAACGGCTCAATCAGCCTGGACGGTGAAAGTATCTTTGCCGATCCCCTGAAAACCAGCCGCCAGATTGGCTATCTGCCCGAACACAATCCGCTTTACGAAGATATGAGCGTGGATGAAGCCCTGGCCTATTTTTCCGAATTGCGCAGGTTAGCACCGGCCAAGTTTTCCGAACGCCGTGACTACGTAGTGCAAAACTGCGGACTGAAAGAGGTGTTGCCCCAGAAGATCGGAACCCTTTCCAAAGGCTACCGTCAACGCACCGGCCTGGCTTTGGCCATTTTGCACGATCCCCGCATTCTGATTCTGGACGAGCCCACATCTGGCCTTGACCCGAATCAGATCCTGGAAATCCGCGATCTGATCCGCAAACTGGGACAGGAAAAAATGGTGATCCTCTCCAGCCATATCATGCAGGAAGTGCAAGCCCTGTGCGACCGGGTGGTGATCATCAATAAAGGCCGGATCATCGTGGACGACCTGATCGGCAATCTACCCCGTTACCTGAACAAAGGAATCAGCCTGAAGCTGCTATTGAAAGGCGAAGATATCGATTTTAGCGCTTTTGCGGCGGAACATCCCGAGCTGGAACTGCAGCTTAGCCCCAAAGACGAGCTTTATGAGCTGAGCATAAACAGCCAATCCGAACAGGATATCAGGCTGGAACTGGCCGCCTATATACAAAACCACAATTGGCTTATCCTGGAAATGCATACCCAACAGCAAAGCCTGGAAGACATCTTCCACGAGCTGACCGGAGATGCCAAAGCCCAACCTGTGGTAACGGAGGAACAGCCATGAAAACCATCTGGACCATCGCCCGCAAGGAATTTCAGCTTGCCCTCCGCTCCATTGCAACCTATATCATCCTGGTGGTTTTTTTAGTGATCGCCGGTTTGTTTTTCAGCTCCCTGGTCTTCAAGATCGGGCTGGCGGAGCTGCGTTCGCTGTTTGAAGTGGTGCATGTAATCCTGTTGTTCTACATTCCCGCCATCACCATGGGTTCGATCGCCAGAGAAAGGCAAAGCGGAACCCTGGAAGTTCTTTCCACGCTGCCGATCCGGCTGTCGTCCATTGTATGGGGCAAAATCCTGGCATCGCTGCTGCAAATGCTGGTCTTGATAGCTTTTACGCTGGTGTTTCTGGTGATCGTCGTGATCTTCGGGGAAGGGGTCGATTATGGCGCAATCCTTTGCGGATACCTGGGCATCATTCTTGCTTCATTGGCCTACATCTCGATTGGTGTGTTTGCCTCCAGTCTGCCCAGCAACCAGATTCTGGCCTTCGTTTTGGCTTTGGTGATCAGCGTTGCTTTTTATATCCTGAAGTTTTTGTTGCCCCTTATTCCTCTGGCTATCCTGGCTCCTGTTCAATATCTCAGTTTCGATTATCATCTGGCCAGCTTTTTAAAAGGGGTGGTCGATACCCGGGACATCCTCTTCTTTTTGGCAGTTAGCATAGTTTTTGCCCTGCTGGCGGAATTCAACCTCCAATCCCGTAATCTGATGCAGGAGAGATAGATGAAAGCCAACTTCAAAACCGGTTCCATACTGGGCTCTCTGCTGCTGAAACTGGCGATCATCCTGATGATCCTGCTGGTGGCTTCCTATCTGCGTTTGCGGGTCGATTTTTCCAGGAACAAGCTTTATTCGCTGTCCAAAACCAGCCGGGAAGCGGTGAAAAGCCTGAAAGACAATATGGTGGTGAAGCTCTATAGCAGCCAGGAACTTCCGGCTCAGATGAATTCCATCGACCGCTATGTGAAAGATCTGCTGTCCGAATATCAGAATGCCGGAAAAGGCCGTTTTCACTATGAGATTATCCGCAATCTCTCGCTGGACGAACTGCGCAACCAGGCTCAGCAAAACGGCCTGGGCAGCATGTTTTTTCAGATTTACGAGAACGATAAAACCACTACAAAAGAGGTGATCTATGGTCTGGTTTTCGAATATCAGGGCAATACGACCTCATTGAATGTAGGCCCCAGGCTGGAATCACGCTTGGAATACGAGCTTACCCTGAAAATCCAAAGCCTGGCCAGAACTACCCTTCCTGAAATCGGGCTGTATGCAGATACGCTATATGCCATGGTGCCAAACGACACCTTCGACCGCGATCTGAACGCCAATTTCAACGTTGTGGAAACAGAATTGCTCACTCCGCCCAAACAGACCAAAGTGCTGGTTTTCCCTGGCACGATCGACAGCCTTAGCACTCAGCAGCTTTACAATCTCGATCAATACATCATGAAGGGTGGCAGTGTGGTGGTTTTGCAGGATAGGGTTTTCAGCGATGGCCGCAGAATTCTGCCTTTGCAAAGCAATATCTTCGACTTTTTTGAGCACTACGGAGTCCGCTTCGACGATGCCGTAGCCATGGATATCTTTTGCGATATCAGGCAAATGGGCACCGAAACAAGCTTGCCGTTTCCCATCTATCCTGTGTTGCGCGGTTCGGAACATCCCATCACGCGCAATATTTCCGGCATCGTGATGTATATGCCCACCGGCATCGGAGCTATTAAACGAGAGGGACTGAAATACACCTCCATTCTTACGACATCGCCAAATAGTGCACTTTTACCTGGCCCAGATTACGTGCTAAGCACCCAGCTTTTCCAAGACCTCGATCCGGAGCTTTTCAAGAGCCCTCCCATCACTTTGGGCGGGGTGGTGGAAGGCCGTATGCAGAGCTATTTTAACGGTAAACCGGAAAGCAAGCAGCCCGGCTTCGTTTCGGAAACCAAACAGGGCAAGCTGGTGATCTTTGGAGACCGTGAGCTTTACATCGACTCCGACAAACGAGAATACGCCGAACGACACTACATAGTTTTGAATGCCGTGGACTGGCTTTTGGGGCGTGATTCCATGCTAAGTATCCGCTCCCGGCACCTGCAATCCAGCATTCTGAACATTCAATACTACATGGAGAAAAAAGAAATCATCTGGGGCGACCCGGATAAGATCGAAAGAAATATAAAAACAGGCATCAAGCTGGCCAGCGTAGTGCTTCCCTCTTTGCTGCTGATCGGGTTGGGAGCTTTTCTGGCACTGCGCCGCAAACAGCTAATGGTGGATAAGTATGAAAAAGAATAAACTCGTCCTCATCGCCATCCTGGTGGCGCTGCTGGCCATATACCTGGTGCTCAGACTGCGAGGCCCGGAAGAGAGATTGCGTCCGGTTTTCGATCTGGACAGCCTGTCCATCGAGACCATCGAGGTTTTCGACCAGGCAAACACCTTGAAATTCAAAAAGGATAAAGGCGTCTGGTATCTGT
>CAZGWB010000141.1:0-4830 GCA_964529335.1 uncultured Candidatus Cloacimonas sp. | reverse complement strand
GTTTTTTTTCGTTATCCGATTCTGCCCAAAAAGGCATGTATTCTTTCATTACCTCGGGAGCCTTTTTCCACATTTCAAAGCAGATGGTTTCCGATTCCCAAGGCACGCTTTCGAAGGTTTTCTCTATCGTTTTCACGATTATCTCAGGATGATCCTGGTGTTTGTAGTAAAAATAGAAAAGCCCCGTGGCCCGAACTCCGTAGATAAAATGCTCCAACAGCTTGTTACAGATGTCGTCCATTTCGCCGTTGCCGCCATAGTTGGCCAGCCTTTTGCCCAGTTCTTCCCGCACAAAGTAATTTGCCGTATTGCCCAGTTCGATTATTTGTTTTTCCGCCAGGGAGTTTTTGCCTTTCTCTACGTTGCGGAAGATTTTTTCCACCGCCGCGTCCAGAAACTTATAGTCGTCTATGTTCAGACGTCCCACTTCTTTAATCATGTATCCTGCTTCGTAAGTTTTGGCTGTTTTGCCATCTTACACGTTTAGTAATAGTTAGAAAGCTGCAAGGCTTGCTTTTTTTTGGTTTGCTGCTCTAAATGCTTTTTTTCCATATAGGAACCTTTATAAAGGTCTTCGGGAAATTGGGAATGCTATGCAATCGTTATATAACTCAATCTATACAGCCTTGGCTTTCTGTCAAGAACTTTCTTCATTTTGCCAGGGGTTTATCTCGCTTAACTATATCATACCGGAGTCATACCGGATGGTCATGCGGTATGACTCCGGTATGACCCCGGTATGACTTGGCAGTCCTCCCCATCCTATAAACATAGGATAAGTATATCAGGGATAAATGATAAGGTTGCCAGACCAAGCAAGGCTCTACCCTTGATGTGGTAACCAGTCTCACGCGGACTTGAGTTTGCCAGATAGATGGCTGCCGGGAAGTGCTATTTGACTACTGTAAAGCGTTTGCCGAGGCAGAAGGTGTCGCTTCGAACCTTTAGCAGATATACTCCGCTGGGCAGATTTCCAGGCTTGAATTCGAGGGTATTGTCGCTGTTCAGTTTTTCAATTTCCTGCCGGCAGAGCAATTGCCCGCGCAGATTATAGATTTCCAGGCTCATGCGGGTATTTTTGGGAAGATCGGCGATCAGCTTTACCCGCAGTGAGTTGTCCACAGGCAAGGGATTGGGATATAGAACCAGAGCCTGGGCCTGGGGATTTGGAAGAAAGCCTGCGTCAGACAGGTATTGACGGGTGTCTATCAAAAAGTGTTGGGGTCGCTCGCTGCGGGAAAACTCCACCAGTTCTTTGGCTTGCATCTGGATAAAACCCGGGCCTGGAGCCTGGGTTCTGATCCCGTAGAATCCATGCGAATCCTTGTAGGAAAGCTGATAATGCGCATAAGCTCCGCTGATGGGCGTGCTGCGAAAGGCATAGAGTTTTTCACCGTCGCTGAACACGAAATTATACACTCCCCAGCCAACCGTGTTCAGATAGAACCGCAAGTCTTGCATGGCAGTAATGATTCCTTTGCGGGTATCATTGTGGCAGGAAATTACATAGCTCATGATGTAGTGCAACAGCACTTCGGAATCAACCCAGGACCAGGGATCGGAATCTGCAAAGAAATTCGAGGGATGCACATTGAACCAGTCCACTTCGGAATTCATCTGGGTGATGCGGCTTATCATGTAAGCTCTGGCGCTATTGGCGTTTCCATTGTGCATCAGAGTATAGCTCCGGCCATTGTGGTTGAACCAGAAGGGATGATTTCCCAGGGTTACCCCTGTGGCGTTGCGGGCATGGCAAAGAGCGATGGCGATATCCTGAGAGGGATTTTTCATCTGGAACATCGCCACATCAAGAACGTCGGGAGGATAGTTTAATTCATTCAGTCCTTGGCGGACAAACGCTCCGGTGTAGTATACGGCATCAAAATCGGCAGGCCGCATAATCCTTTTGAACCACTTATGAGCGTCGGCCAACATGTGGCTGTCTCCACTGTATGCAATGGCCCCATAACCGTCTGAATTTGAGCTTGGCCGCGAATTTGCCATTACGAAGCCCAGATAATCCCAGGGATCGTTATACTGGCTGTACAGGTAGCCTGGGTCTTGCTGAGGAAAATCGGCCAGACAATACCCTTCATTGGCAATAACAGCACTCATGGCACAGGCCGATAAAACCCCTGCCGAAAGCCAGAAACCCAAATTGCAAAACACGACCGGCCATAAGGAGTTTTTGGCAAAGGCCGGCCGTGATAAAAACCAGTTCATGGCTTTTCCCGTCTTAGTTTCTGTAGGCTTGAACCCGGTAAAACCCTTTGCTTCTGGTAGATGCGGCATTATCCACATAGGATGTTTGGGCTGAGGGAACCGATCCCAAAACGATCACTCCGCTGCCAAAATCTGGCAGAGGACAATAACTGATTATATAGCCCGTTGGCGAACCGCCGGAAGCTGACCAGCTAAGGGTTACTGCTCCAGTAGCAGGATTTTGGATTACAGCCGGATCTTGGGGAATGCTAAGCGGTTGTAAAACGGTTAGGCTAACCGTTATCTCCAGAGCGGAATTGGTGGAGCTGTTGCTGGTAAGGTAAATAGTTTTGTGGTATATTCCGGGGCTCAAACCAGCGCTATTGAAGCCCAAGCTGATGCTCTGATTGGCACCACCAGGATTTATCGTGCCATTGGCGGATGAGCCTCCATTTATGCTAAGCCAGTTTGTGGAACTCACGGTTTTGGTGACAACAACCTTGTCCAGGCAAGCTCCAAACCCATATTTGGCAGTCCCTTCGAAAGCCAGGTAATAAGTGCCGTTTATGGATGGCAGAGAGATGGTTCTTTGTGTCCAGGCGACTATGCTTGAAGTATAGGTGGCCAGCAGGTTCCAAGCTCCTGAAGCGCTTGTCCGGTAATAAACCCTCAGCTCATCCTGATCGCCAAACCAGCTTTCCTGGGCATGCCAAAAGCTAAGTGAAGCCGAGCTTGCTCCGGTTAGATTCAACTGTGGAGTTATCAAACGTTCCACGCTGGGGCTGGTGGATGGATTGTAGAGCACGGCATTGTAAGCTCCATCGTAGGCAGCAAATGGATGGCCGTTTATTCCGCCGCTCATGAATGTCCAGCTGGTGCTTAGCCCCGACACATGTTGTTGAGTCCATCCGCTGGGGATTGCAGAAGAACTGAAACTTTCGCTGAGCACCAAACCGGGATTTGGCAAACTGCAGGTATAGGTTAAGGCTGCGGAACCGCTATTGCCGATCACCAGACTTTGGCTGGCGCTCTGATTGCTTTCCAGCGATTGGCTGAAAGAACCGGGATTCCAGGTAATGGTGCTGTAAAGCGAAACCAATTGGATAACGGCCACACCATAATGTTGCATACCGCTGTAAGAGCCTCCCCAAGTCATGCTGTGCATCTGGTAATCCCAGGTGTCATGCACGTAGATGGTTGAAGTGCCGCTTTCATAGCCGATTCCCAGCATTGTATGCCCGGCTATCTGGATTAAAACTGGGATTCCGGAGTTTATACTGGTTTGGTAATTGGCCAGCGTATAGCCTTGGCTGTTTCCATCATATCCCTGGATGTATTGGTTGTAGTTTGTGGTTACGCTATAACCGCGTGATTCAAAAAACAAACGCAATCCCCTGATACCGTCACGTTTGCGGGGATTCTCACTTTCGCAGGCGCTGTAGTTGTACAAGGGGCTTCCGTCGGTGTAGCTATAAAAGGTGGTGCCCCCATCCTCGTTGTTCCAGTAGTCCTGATTGGTGCCCATATAGTCTGCTGTGCAGTTTGCATAGGTACTTTGGGGGTTGCCGGAGCCATAAGGATCGTTTCCGCTGTTTCCAGAGGCTACCCAAAAACGGTTTACGTGCCCGGCTGTGGCAAGACCGTCGTAACCTTGATGTGTGGCGCTGAGTGGGCTCTCTCCCGCGCCCCAAACCGAATTTGTAAGAGGGCACACACCTCCATTAGCCGGGCCTGCATAGGCATTGGGATAATACTGACGGTCATAATATCCGGCCATCATGGCTGCGGAAGTGGCAGAGCATCCATAGCACCAGTCAAAGGCCGGAACCTCATTCAGCACCACCGAACTGCGGTTGCGCTGCACTACAGGACCGGGATTGCGTAAATGGACCGGAGTATCGGGAACATAACGTTCGTCGATTTGCTTGCCGGTTTTGTCGGTAAAGCTTCGTAGCAGACTTCGCTTGGCGTTAAGGCCAAAACAAATGCTAAGACACATCAAAAACATTATCATTCTGTTCATGGTTCCTCCCATTTCAGAATCTTTTACAATCCTGAGTACTGGCCGCAGACTGTCAAGCAGAAAGTGGGAGTACTGATACAAGGACAAATGACACCAGTATAAAGTATGTTTCTCTTGAGTGGGCTCTTTACTATAACTTTACTGCTTCAGCTTCACCAGTTTGGTTATTCTCTGCATCCTGCCATCAATTTCTGTGAGCAGCAGGTAGATGCCTGAAGCCACAGGTCTGCCGCTGTCGTTGCAGCCTTCCCAAAGGGTGAATTGTTCGCCTTTACCTTGATTTTCGTTTAGTAGGGTGCGCACCAATTGCCCTTTCAGGTTGTAGATTTGCAGCTTTACTCTGGCGGCTTTGGATAGGTCGTATCTGATGTTAACACTTTCTGTAAAGGGGTTGGGATAGGCTGATACCACCATACCCAAAGGGATAATGTGGTCATCGAGGCTAACCGGAAAGCTCCATTCACTGCAGCCGATATCAATTGCCGACCCGTAGATCCGGGGATTGCCATAAAGGTCATAATCAGATAAAAACAAACCTGTGGTATCAGCAGTTCCGGCATCCCGGCATTGGGAGCTATTACCCAAACGGTAGGACAGGTAATCAT
>CAZGWB010000140.1:0-4865 GCA_964529335.1 uncultured Candidatus Cloacimonas sp. | reverse complement strand
GGTAGCTCCAGGCTATTCAATACGGCAACGAGCGGTCTTAATTCAAATTTCGTATCAGATATAGCGAAGGACGCCCAGGGCAACTACTGGTTTTCACATCTGTCTTTTGCCATGGACAACAATCTTTGCGGGGGTATCAGCATCTTGCACCCCGACGGTAGCTGGGATCAAATCAACTATGAGGACGTTCCCTTTGGTTCAAACACCCTTAGTTGTCTGGAGTTTGATAGTAATGGCCTGTTGTGGGTTGGCTACGCAATGAACGGCTACAGCCAGGGTGGATTGGGCTGCTATAATCCCCAAACGGGGCAGTGGCATCACTACAACAAGAATAACTCAAGCTTGCCCTCAAACACGGTAATGTCCATGACCAAGGCAAGTGATGGCAGCCTTTGGATTTGTTTCTCAGGGGATGTAGACCCCGATCCATACGTGGGTGGTGGTTTGCTGCACATCGATTCCGACGGCTGGACGGTTTACAACACTCAGATTGCCGATAACGTCGATGTGGTTCTAAAGGACTGGTATATCAAGAATGTGGTGGAGGACAGCCAGGGAAACCTGTGGTTTGGTTTGTCCGGAAGTGTAAGCTACGGACTCTTCAAATTCGATGGGGAATCATTTACACGCTTTAGTTATGCCGATATATACTCCTATTGGGACGTCCAATTGGATTCGCAGGACAGAGTGTATGTAAACACAATCAGCAATGGCGTTATGCGCTTTGAGAACGGAGAATGGGAAACGCTCAGTGATCCCGATGGCTTCCTGGCCGACCGCTATCTGCAGAATCTTTTCATGGAATCCAACAACCGGCTGTGGATCGCTCTTTACGACGATTTGCTGGTCACCTGGCAAAATGGAGTCATTAATCCGCCTGCCTTGAATCCGGATATTGCACTCAAGAGCATGAACAGCTTTCATGACCTTTGTGCCGCTCCCAACGGAGATATGTACTTTGGCACCGGCTGGTATGTTTGGGGTGATTTGCCTCGTAAAACCTCACTCCTCAAGCGGAGTGGCGAGCAATGGTATAGCTTTGGTTACGACGAGTATCAAAACTATGTTGTGAACGATATCTGCTTTGATGCTCAGGGTTCGCTATACATCGCCACTGGTGATGCCAATTCCGACGCTGCGGACATGTTTGATATGTATGGCAGCGTATGCAAGCTTACACCTGAGGGCTGGTTCAAATATGATAATCCCAATACAGGATATCCGTTTATTTATGCCAGTTCAGTGGCGGTGGATTCTGCTGGCGATATCTGGGCCGGAACCAGAACTGAAGGGCTGGCGGTTTATCGTCAGGGTGTTTGGACTACCTACACCACCACAAACAGCCCTCATCTATTCAGCAATACAATACTGGATATTCTGTCTGTACCACAGCGCAACCTGGTTTGGATTGCCACGTCGGCAGGCTTGTACAAGGTGAATACCATTGATCCCCAAAACTATGTTTGGACGCATTACACGCCAAGCAACAGCTCTTTGCCGTCTCTGCAGGTTAATTGCCTTACCTGGGGCAGCAATGGGCTTTTATGGATCGGAACGAACTCTGGTGTGGTAACTCTGGACTATGATGCCTGGCAGCTTTATCCCCAGCTGACCGGTATGTATATAAACGGGATTAGTTTGGATGAACAGCAGGGAGTATGGTTTGCCACGGACAGCCATGGTTTGATTCGCTACCTGGATGGCGTATATACCTATTACAACCGGGGAAACAGCCCTTTGCCAACCCATAGCATAAAGGCTGTAGCTTCCGATGGCCAGGGCCATCTCTGGGTGAACCCATATAATAACGGGCTGTATTGCTTCAGTTATGGCGGGTCTGACAGCGATGATCAACTGAATCCGGTTGTTAAGGGAGAGGTTCAAAACTATCCAAATCCTTTCAATCCTACAACTACCATATCCTTCTCCTTGCCCAGCGGTGGAGAAACTGAAGTTACTATTTACAATTGCCGAGGTCAGGCCGTAAAGTCCCTGGAACGCAAAAATCTAACCCAAGGCTTGCACAAGGCGGTCTGGAACGGTTTGGACGATAATGGCAGACCCTGTGCCAGCGGTATTTATCTGGTTAATGTAAAACAGGGTGACCTGCTGCTTTCGCACAAGATCACTCTTCTAAAATGAGGTTAAGATGAGAAGATTATTACTAATCGGTCTTTTCTCCCTGATCACTCTCCTTCACGCAGTTTATCTGCGTGAAGGATGGGAGTCGGGACGTATGCATACCAATAACTGGAGCCTCGATCCGGCCTGTGAAAACTGGCAGATACAGAATGCGGCCGGTTATCAGCTTCGTTTCAATGGATATCCGGCATCTCAGGACTACAGCTATGCTTTGGTATCCAAAACATTTGATCTGAGCGGAGTGAATAGTTTGTCTTTGCAATTCTCCTGCCAGGGGCTTCTTAGCGAAGCCTGCAACACAGAAAAAATGGCCTTGGAATACAAGGCCGGAAGCAATCCCTGGATTCAGTTTGCCCTTTTGGAAGCTCAGCTTCTGGATCCTGCTGCACCTTTACAAACCTATGCTTTCAGCCTCGATTCAGCCTTGGGGCAGGATAGTCTGCAGCTTCGCTTCAGAGTTTTTGGCCAGGACAGCGTAAGTCTGATCCGTTGGGCAATTGATGATATTCTTCTGTATGATCAGGCCTATCTTCCGCCTGCGATAATCAGTGGTAACATCATCGATAGTCTTTCCCAACCTATCGCCGGAGCGTGGATAACCGATGGCAGGGATCATGCCCGCAGCGATGCCAACGGCCATTATGAGCTGCTGGTGTTTCCGGATGTAAACTGCAGCCTGAAGGTTAAAGCCTTCGGATATGACGACAGTTTGAGGCTTGTGGGCGATGTTGCCAGCGGGGTTAGCTATAACCAGGATTTTACTATGGCTACCGAGAGCGGCTATCTGGATCCCTATCAGTTGGGGGTATCACTGGATTATGCAACGGATGGACCTCAGCTTGCCGTATATTGGCAGAGGGTAAATGAAACTCCGGGAGATAGCATTATGGAGCTTGGCTACGATCAATTGCCTGCTCTGTATTTTTATCGACCCTTTATGATAAACCAATGCGAATATCTGCTTTCCAGATTTTCCAGCCCAATGGAACTGGGGATCGGAGCAATCAAGCTGGCCTTACAGTCGCCCAGAGCTACCAACGTGGAGATTGTGGGTTTTTTTGAACAGGATGGCCATCCTGATCTTAATAATCCTGTGTTTGATGCTCCGTTCAACTTTCTCTTTGAACCCACTGTTCCTGCATATCCAGAATGGGTGCAAGTTCCTCTATATCTGTCTGTTCCACCCAATACACCCGTCTATATTGGATTAAAGTTTCAGCCGGGCGAGTTCTACAGTCTGGGTATGGGCTCAACGTCCGATCATCCAAGCTGGTACTGCGTGGACGGTAGCGAGCCTTGGGACACCCTGGCTGGCGAAGCGGCAATGATCAGGCTTTTGGGTCAGGAATTTGAACCTTGGGAATCCCGCAGCTTTTCCGGCTATAACCTGTATCACAATCATGTAAAGCTAAACTCCCAGCCTCTACTGGAGTCTTATGTGCAGATTCCGGAACCCGGCTGGGGAGAGCATATCTTTTATGTTACTGCTGTTTATGGAGAGCATGAAAGCAATCCCAGTAATAGCGTAAGCGTTACGGTAGTTCCTCTGCAAATCGGAAACATTGCCTATATGGCTCCAGATGAGCAGGCACCATATCTCAGCATTTTGGCGGAAGCTTATAACATCAGGGGCGGGCTGACCCACTTGGAATTGTTCAAAGATGGAGTTCTCCTTCACACTTTCACGGATATCAGCCCCAATCCCCATAAATTCACCGGAGTTCATCGGGATTACCAGCTTCTTTTGGATTCGCCGGTGGAATACAGCCTGTTGGCTCATTATTCGGATGGAAGCACGCTGGCCAGCCATTGCACTACCTACCGGTTGCTATTGCCGCCTTTGGCATTGCAGGCAAATGGCGTTTCTGAAGGCGTGCAGCTTTCCTGGACAGCTCCACACTTGCCTCAGCGAGAGCTGCTTGGCTACAAGCTGGAGCGTTTTGAGCAGGGCGAGATCATAGCCATTCCCGGCATGCAAACCGGCACCAACTATCTGGATACTGAGGTTGTGGCTGGCACAGTTTACGGTTATCATGTTGCCGCTGTATATACTGAAGGCGAGGTCTGGAGCGAGGAAGTTCAGGTGGTGGCAGGAACTCCGGTATTGCATCCGGTGACCGGTTTAAGCGCAGTTACCAGCCCGCTGGGAGTAAGCCTGGCTTGGCAGAGGCCGGCTGATGGCAAATACATAATCGCCAAAGATGCTCCCGGACGTAGCGAGGTCTTTGGGGAAGGAGTGGAGGTCAGCGCAGCGGTGATATTTGATCCCAGCGACCTGATTCCTGCCAGACAGAAGGAATTTGTTTGCCTGGCTTTTATTCCGGCTTCCTCTAGCACTTACACCATTAATGTATACAATTGCGGTGGAACGGAAGAATTTCTGGTAAATTCCATCTTGGTGGAAGACCCTGTGCCGGGAGAATGGAATACCGTGGAGTTCTTTGGAATGCTTTTTGATGACCCCATGGTGTCCTATAGAATCGAGATTAGCGGTCTGGGCGGCTTGTGGATGGACGATTCCTGCGAAGCGCACCAGAATGCCAATCTGGTGTATGTGGACGGAGCCTGGAGCAATCTGCAAAACGCCTATGGACTGAGCCACAACTGGAAGCTGCGGTTGAAAGTGAAAGACCCAGATGTGGTGATTCCTGTGCAAAGAGGCCTTTATCCCGATTTGCAGCAGTATTACATCATTCGCAATCAGATGCAGGTCGGCAGCATTA
>CAZGWB010000139.1:0-5064 GCA_964529335.1 uncultured Candidatus Cloacimonas sp. | reverse complement strand
AGGCTTTTAAGCCTTGTGGAACCCCTCGTTTGGAGTATTTGATAGGCCTTTATTTTTCCTCTACTCCCCTCCCCTAATCCGAAAACGGAAATTCCGCTTTCGGATTAGGGGAGGGGAGTTTGATGCCTTTCTTGGCTGTGTTCACAATTATCGAGGGTCTTCGCTACGCTCCGAACCCATCGCTATAATCTGTCGCCCTTCGGGCTTGGTTGGTTTGATCCGTGGTAAATCCTTTTTATGTTATAAGAATGCCTTGGATAGTGGTTTAAACTACCGCTTTTGGTGAAAAATCCTCTGAAGAGAATTTGATTCTACCACACAATACTACTTTGTCAACAGCCTGAAGTGTCCTCAGGACGCTTTTCAGACAAGCTGCAATATGCAGCTTCTACCTCTACCAAATCGGGGTTTGGCAGCCCACAAACAGGCAGCCATAGGGAAGGAATCTACTCGCCAACTATTCTCAAGCCCTGTTTCACTTTTCCACTTTTTCACTTTTCCACTTTTCCTCCGTCAAGTTGACGGAGTTACATCCCATTCATCCCATCATCCCCAGATATTTATCACGCAGTTGCAGATTCAAGGCAGCGAAGATTTTCCCTGCCAGGACAGGCTGTTCTTTTAGCAGGGCACATAGTTTATCGAAGTAGATCAGGTCTGCCTCCACTTCGGTAAGTGCTACCACATTTGCGGTTCTGCGGGTTGGGATAATGAAGTTCATTTCACCCACCAGGCTGCCTTCGTGGATACGCGCCACTTCGCGGATATTGCCATCAAGGTCTTCCACCTGCACGGAAACGCTGCCTTCTTCCAGGCAGATAATGTCGCGATTACGTTCCCCGATGCTGATTATCTTCTCGTGCGCCACAAAGGTTTGAGATTTCAGCACCTGCTTCAGCAGCGTCTTTTCTTCAGGATTCAAAAAGCAGTAAAGCGGATGGTCGCTGTATCTATCCATTGTTTCTCCTGTGCGTAAGGCGGATTATCTTCAGGCAGAGAGAGTCGTTCAGCGCGGCATGTAGCCTGGCCAAAAGCTCTGGATTGTCTTCCATCGCTTCTCTGAGGTCGCCAAACTTGATTTTTTGCACATAGGAGTCTTTGGCCGCGCGCAAGGTAAAGGGGCTGGGCTCCGGAGAAAGGAAAAAGAGCTCACCGCAAAATTCACCCGGAAAGATGTTTCCGATGCTATGCCCGCTGAATAACTCCAGTTCCCCTTCCTGCACCATTATGAAGCTGTCGGGAGTGGTTCCGGCTTCGCAGATGATCTCACCGGCCTTATAAAAGTTGGGTTCAGCTTTGGCCATTACAGATGCATAATCCTGGTCTGGAAAGTATTTAAAGAGGTCGTTGTCCTGGGTTCTGATGTAGATATTCATGCTTACCTCAAGTTCAGAAGAAGAAGCGTAGCCGCAGCCAGGTTACAAAGCCAAATATCCATATCAAGAGCAGTGAAACGGCAATGTCCAGAGTGAGGGTAGACCTTTCTTTGCCAAACAAATTGATCCGGTGGGACATAAAGGTATTGCGTTTGTTATTCAGATAGTCTCCATGGGCTACCGACAAGGCTTTGCGGATCAGCGAATTCTGATAGTGGCTGTCGGGATGCCGCTCCAGAAACAGGTTGTAGCTTTCCACAGTTCTCATATAGTCCTCGTAGCCCAGGTTTCCGCTCTTGGTCTGTTTCAAGAACTCATCCTTTTCCCGCTGCCAGTTGTTCAATGACCCCGAAGCCAGCATCCAGCCTTCGTATAGCCAACGAGAAGGGATTACGTTGCAAAACTCTGGGATCTCGCTTTTGCGGTTCAGCCGCAAGGACGAATTCATCTCTGTAAACTGGATTACCGCACCGCTGAACATAATCTGGGGAATGATCACCAGAGGCAGGATGTTGATAACCGCGCTACGATCCTTGATCATGCTGGAAAACAGCAAACCCAGGCTATAACCCGTCATTCCGCTGAGCAGCAGGAATATTGCATGTGGAACAAGGTATCCCCGCATTCCTAAAATTCCGGCAGAAATGTAGTAATACAGCAACACCTGAACAAAAGTCATGAAAAACAGCACCAGACTCTTCGAAAAGAGATGGTTGAAGGCTGGAACGTTCAGCTTCAGCTCACGTTTGATACTGCGCTTTTCACTAAGGATATCATCAATGCTATTAGCCAGACCAATGAAGATAAAGATAATGATCGAGATGAAACCAAAAAGCCAGGAATTTTGGTTATCCCAAAAACTGTAGGGCTTGGCATCCGGCACTCCCCTAAGCACAAAAGAAGTAAGCACTGAGAGCAGCGGTGCCACCAACAGCGTCATCAGCAGATTAATCCGGCTGCGGCCTTTATTTACAAAACTTCGCAGCAGCAGGTAGTAAAGATTGTGCAAGCCGGCTAATATTCCCGGCTTGGGTGCTTTGTTAAAAGAAGCTTGCTCCAGATTATCACTGCTAAGCATTTCAATGTCCATGGCTTGCCGGAAGCGGTGATTGCGGTATTTCCGTTCCCAATATTCCGGATTCCAGCGCCTGTTCCCTCCCCTATCCTGAGTTTCGATAAGGTCGAAGAAGTAGTCCGGCATTTGCAGCTGTTTTTTGGTTTTTAGCGTTTCCTTGCGGCCGCCGCTGTCTTCCAGTTCTTCGTTGAAGTAGTCAAAAACCTCATCGCTGGAACCGAAATAAACCTGGCGACCTCCCTTGTCCAGCAGCAAAACCTTGTCAAAAGCTTTGAACACAGTAGGATTTGGCTGATGAATGGTGCAGATTATTATTTTGTTCTGCTCCTTCAGCTCGCAGAGGAACTCGGTAATGCTTTCGGAATCTTTGGACGAAAGCCCGCTGGTAGGCTCATCCAGAAAGATGATCATGGGATTCATAACCAATTCCAAGGCAATATTCAGCCTTCGCCTTTGACCGCCTGAGAGTTGTTTGTTCATCACATCACCCACCAGCATGTTGCGCTGGTCGTAGAGGCCAACGCTATGCAGCAGGTTATTGATGCGGCTCTTGATCTCAGTTTCGTTCTTCAGGGCTGGAATGGCAAGTCTGATGCGGTAATAGAGGTTTTCATAAACTGTAAGATTGGGAAAAAGCAGATCATCCTGGGGCACATAACCGATGTGCTGCTGAAAGAAGGCAAAATTGGCCGAGAAATCCAGCCCGTCGATGCTAATCATGCTGTGAGTGGGAGTTGTTTCTCCCAAGAGCACCTGAAGCAAGGTGGTTTTTCCGCTGCCGCTGGGACCCATGATGGCCATCATGCTACCTTTGGCCAGGCGAAAAGACACGCTGGATAAGGCTGTGTTGCCCTCCTTGAATTTATGTGATATCTCTGCAACGTTGATTTCGCCTATCTGGATGGGGATTTCGATCAACTCCCAATTGCGGTTGATCAGGTAATTTGCCTCAGCTATGGATATCAGGTCCTGATTTATGGTAAAGCTCTGTTTCTCCTTCAACGGCAAGCGATTGAGAAAGACAGGTTGCTCCGATAGCGCTTGCACCCAAAGCCCAGCTTCATCCGCCGAGAATTGCAGCAAGGTATTTGATCCAGCTTCAGTTTTCAGGCAAATGCCCTGGCGATCACGACACAGATAATAGTTCAGGTCTTGGGGTAGGATATCCCTTTGGCTTCCCTCGCGGGTTATGATCTCCAAAAGGCTCAAATTCCGCTCCGGGCAATCGTCCAAAGCCAGCTCTCTGGCCTGGCTCAATTTTGCTTTGCCGTTTTGTTCCAGATAGAATTTTCGGTTTCGGTAGCGAAGCTTGATCATTGTGTTTTCCGGATAGTATAGCTCACGGGGGTGAGATCCATAATTGTAAACTGACCACAAGTCATTGCTGGTCAGGCTGATTTCTCCATTTTTCCCCTGCAGAATAATCCGGTTTCCCTTCCCCAAGCGATGAAACCTCTGTGGTTCAAGACTCCGCTCCAGATTGCCTTCTGCGATTCTGCAAGGGGGACAAGAAGAATTCTGCTCATAATAGAACAGCAGCAGACTCTCGATCATGATGAACAGCAGCCTGCCCTTGGGATCACAGCCGTTATAGCGAAAATCACCACCAACTGAAGACCAGACCATGGAGTTACGCAATAGGCTGGGACCATTGTCGCTAACCGCCAGCGGCAGGTCGATCACCGAGGTTTTTCCTTCAAAAAGGTCGTATATGGCATCCAGACTGCTAACGTCCAAGCGTAGCAGATCGGTTAGCTCCACAATTTCCAGGCTGCCCAGCACATGAATCTTACTACGGTCGTGGTAAGCCAAAGAAATCAGATTCAAGATTATCTTGGTGCGATCTGCCGAGCCCAGATGTAAGTTCAGATAGTTGGCCGCTTCCCGCACGGAGATTACCTGTTGACGCGCCTGTTCGATCTTATACAGGGGGATGTCGTTGCCAAACATGCTGTGCAGAATGCGATCGATGAAGTTGATCTCCTCCCCTTTCAGTTTGGCAGTGCGCGCCATATACAGATAAACCGAGACAACTGCGGTCAGCAGCTTATCCATAAATACCACGTGCGTTGAACTTTTCCTGCTTTTCCCAAACCTCATGGCTATTATCCTATCTGCAGCCCGATAATCGTGATATCATCACGCTGTTCTTGGTATTGTAGCATCACCTGCAGTCTTTCTTCCAAAGCATCAAGCTGCTCTGGCAAAGTTCTTTGGGCCAGGTTTTGCATCAGTTCCAGCCAGCGGGGATGACCCAAACGCTGCATACGATCATCAGTAGGCAGGGGCTGGTCGATTATGCCATCTGTGTATAGATAGATGCGCAGTTGGGGGTCGCAAGCCAAAGCATGCTCTGCAAAAACAAGCTCACTGTGCCATTTGAGACCGCCCAAACCGTGTTTGTCTCCTCTAATCTGTTGCAGACTCCGGGTTTGAAGGTCATAATGCAGCAGGTGCAGGCCTGCCCCACAAAAGATAAGCTGCTGATTTTGCATCCTTAGCAGAGCGATCTCGATGCCATCCTGCTGAGTATTTGCCCTGTCCTGATGCAAGGCCATGCCAATTTCCCGGTGCATGGTCTGTAATATCTCAGCCGGTTTGTCCATCTGCTTG
>CAZGWB010000138.1:0-5260 GCA_964529335.1 uncultured Candidatus Cloacimonas sp. | reverse complement strand
CCCAGCCACACGAATCAATAATTGCGATACCATGAGAAGTTGTCAAGCACAACCTTTGACATTGTGATGTTCCACACAGGTTGTCTCTGTGTTCTCTGCTTTGCCAAGCTTCCTTCCTCGCCACCCGGATGCCACGCGGAATCCACCCGGAAGCCACGCGGATGAGATTCGGGAGGAGTTTGCGAGGAGTTGGCGAGGCATCCGCGAAGCCAGCAAGGAACATGTGGAGTGTTTGGAAAGGTTTGAACCAGTCCTCTTAATACACCAGCTTGAATACTGGCTCGATATATCCAACCACGTGTTTGTCGTCATTCAGGTTTGGCTGCAGGTGAAACGATTTAAGGGCTTCATATTCGCTGGCTGAGAGCAGCTTAAGTTCCTTTAACACCTGCATGGCGGCCATTTGAGCCATGCCGGCCCCGCCATCTTCGATCTTAAGGGCAATGCCTAGCTGTGGTTCCCTTATTCCGATGCAATAAACTCCCTGGGCACCCACCTTTCCGATCAACTTGCCTTTGGTAGCCTGCATCAGTTCTGTGCAAAAGCTTCCGGTTCCACCCACCATATCCGGATGGGCATTCATAGCATCGAACACAACTCTGGCGGCTGCCTGGTATCTTACTGGCAGTAGCTCCGGATTGGCCATGCGCAGATAACCTAATGCCATATTGAGAATTGGCAGGGCAAAAACCGGAACGTTGCAGCCATCCACACCGATGCCGATCTCCGTTTCGGGAAAGCTGCACAATTCGGAAAGTATGCCAAGTATCTGTTTTTGCAAGGGATGATCGGGGCAAAGATAGCTATCCAAAGGTAGTCCCAGATGTTTGCAGGTAATCAGCATTCCGCTGTGCTTACCTGAACAATCGGAGTGTATGGAATCTGGTTTGATGCCCCTTGCTACCTGCTGCATAGCGATTTCCGGTTTGATGGAAAGGGCTTTGCCGCTTTGCAGATTCGCTTCTGATAGTCCGGCTTTGGCCAAAATACTGCGCACGGTTTCCAGATGCATATCCTCTGCATAGTGTGAGGCGCAGATGATAGCCAATTCTTTGGGACTGAGACAATAATGTTCAGCAGCTCCGCTTAGCAGAACGTTCAGAGCTTGGATTGGCTTGGCCGACGAGCGCATATAGGTATATTTGTAGGGGTCTCCACAGCTTGCCACGATGGAACCGCTACTGTCAACCACCACCACGTCACCCCGATGGATGCATTCCACCACCTGTCCCCGGGTTTTATGAATAAGTACTTCAGACATCTGCTATTACTCTCTGTTCATTTTTGCCTACATTCAGCTACTTAGAAAGAGCTCCAAGGCTCGTTGATTCCAGAACTTGGTAAACCCATAAGCTGTTTGGGAAGAAAAGCCCCTTTCCACGCTAAGAAAGGGGCTTATAATCTAATATCTTTTGATGAATTGGGTTCAGGACAGCAGCAGGGCTGAGATTCTCTCGGTTTCCTGCTTGATCTCCTCATCCAGTTTGCCTCTGCGGCAAATGCTACCCGGTAAAACCTGGGCAGCTTTTTCACCGGCGATTCTGTCCATCCAGCGCAGGGCAGCCTTGCCGCCCCAGGCCTTGAAAGGAAAGCCCACGGTAACGAAGCAAAGGATGCGTTTCCCCTTCAGGCTATCCATCAACCTGATGGCTTCACAGATAACCGGTGAAGGTCCAAAAGCCCAAACCGGGCCACCCAAAAGGACAACATCGGCTGTTGAAACATCGGGCAGGTTGCTGATCTTGATGTCCATTTTTTGACGCACGCTACCACCTTTGATGGGAACGGAGGTTTGAAGCTGAGTAAGCGAAACCTCATGCCCGTCATTTGACAAGCGGGCTTTAAGGCTATTGGCAAACTTCAGGGTAATGCCTGTTTGGGAATGTAGAACAATGGCTATCTTCATTGGATCATCTCTTTGGTTGGTTGGGCATTGTCGTTGCGTTCCCAGCGGTCGTCTATCCTGGTGCGGATGGGGCTGTTTTTCCTGAAATAATTCACGATGGCATCCCGCAGGTTTACCTGGTGGTTGGTGATGTCTTCGGCTGGAACCTGGGTTAAAAGGGTAAGCCCGGCATTTCCCTGCATCAGAAAGTCTGTGGTGGCTACCGTATAGATTCGGTTCGGATCCCAGGGTTGCCCGGCTATCTGCAATGAGGTTACTCGTTCAAAGTTTTTACGCTTTTTGGAATAGACCACCTTGCCGCCGGAAACGATCATGCCATGCCGTCCGCCTTCCACACGGGTTTCGATGATGCGTCGCAGGAATTCCCCGCTGCATTTGAAGCTAACCACCATGTTGTCGAAGGGCATTACGTCAAACACATTGCGATAGGTTACCGGACCGCTTTTAATGTCGGCACGGACCCCCCCCAGGTTCATAAAGGCAAAATCGGCGTTAACCTCGTGCCTCATGGCATCCACGATGGTGTTTCCCATCAGGGATTGGGCATCCACGTTGGTTCTGGAAAGGTAAACTCCGGCACTACCGATAATTTCGTCCATGCCTTTCTCGGCTATGTCCACCTGTTTTTGAATCATAGGTGCAATTTCTTCATCTGGAATAAACTGGTCTTCGAAGAGGGTGATCATGCTTCCTTCGCGCATGGCAGGGCTTTCATAACCGCTGACGGTCTTGGTGACGGGATCTATCTTCAAGGTAATCCAGCCCAGGTTTGAGCCATAGGCATAGCCTTGAATAACCATGGTATGGGTAACGGGGTCGATCCAGGGTTGAGCCACACCCCGGTGCATGTGTCCACCGAGGAAGATGTCTATGCCTTCCACTTCACGGGCTATTTCCTGAGCGTCGTAGCCCCAAACGGCATAACGCTTTTCGGAGAGGGGATTTCCCTGGTTGTCGTAGCGGGAAAGATAGCCAGGAACGATGTCATAAGGCAGGCCGGCATGACCCATCACGATAACCAGATCCACCTTTTCCTCTTCCCGCAAAATCTTGACGTATTTGGCTACGGCTTCCTTTTCGGAGAGGAAGATAACGTTTTTGATATGCTCTGGAAAGCTCATCTTTTCCGTGTCGGTGGTGGTGAAGCCCAAGAGGCCTATCTTCAGTCCCAAGCGGTTCACGATGGTATAGGGCTGAGCATAGCTGGGTATCTCATTGGTGCGCTTGTCCAAAACGTTGCAGGTTAGGATGGGAAACCTCGCCTGTTTCAAAGTTTGAATCAGCTCATCTTCCATAATGTCGTATTCGTGGTTGCCAATGGTCATGGCATCATAGCCGATGGCATTCATGTATTCAATCACGGCACGGCCTTTGGTAACGGTTCCCACCGGACGTCCCTGAAAGAAATCACCAATATCCAATAGTAAATTTGAGCGCTTTTGGCCGCTATTGTTGCGCACTTGTTTGATCAAAGTGGCTGCCGAAGCACCCCCTCCCAATTGGGGAGGAAATTCGGGATTCATGAAGGTTGCCTGAGCGCGGTCGATTCCACCGTGTACGTCGTTTGACCACAGGAGATCGAGCCTCAGGTCTTCAGCCCAGGCTGTGCATACAAGCAAGAGCAGGGCTGCAAAGATAATCAGCAGGTGTTTCATATTATCACCAGTTAAGGCTTAAACCGGCATTAAAGGAAATGTTGTTTTCACGCACTTTATCAGGATTTTCCCAGCCGCGGTTGGCCAACTGGATATGGGTGTTTGGCCAAAGTGCATAAGAAGATGAGCCGGTGTAGGTTTTATCGTTGTAATAGGCATCGCCAAACAAGTCGGTTGCCTCATATTCACGCCAGGTATAACCAAAGCCAAGATCGGCAGTGAGGTTTTTCATCAGTTGAACGCTGCTGCCGGCGGTGATCATGGGAGTAAGAACTTTCTTCGTGTAATACACGGAAATGGGATTGCCATCGCCGTCTACCGCTGCTTCGGTGGTGAAGAAATAGTTATTCACGGCATTAAAGCCCAGGCGGAAAGGAATGCGGTTGCTTACGTGGTGTTCCACGCCGGCATAGAGATTCAGTTGGTCGTCGTAACGGCTATGGATTTCGCTACAACGTACATATTCCAGATCGAGGTTATACACGGTGCGCATTACGTTACGTGGAGCGTAGTTTATCCCAAAGCGAATTTCTGCGGGCAGGACGTAATCTTCCGAAATGGGATTTTCCACGCGTTGCTCTGCAGCATTGTAATAAGCTTCCCGCAGGTATAAGTAATCACCTTCACGGGTAAGCGTGGTTTTAGGACTATAGGTAAGGGCTGTGCCCAGGCGGGAGCTTAACAAAGCAGCCCAACCCAAACGAAGCTGGCTGCCGCTCAGGTCATAGTTTGTAGTTTCGGTAAGGGAAGGCAGGTTGCGTGTGTCTCCTACAGTGGTGATTGCCCAATCTGACCAACGGATGGCCTTTTCGCTTTCCACCCGGCCTCTCAGCAGACTGTAATCAAAGCCCAAGTTCACATTAAAATCATCTCCGAAGTTGAAGCCAAGGGAAGTGACGAAGCCGCTTTGATAGAGGTTTCCTTCGCTTTCGATGGTATTCAGGGCGATTAACTCGGGATAAGCATCATTGTCGGTATTGCGGTTGTTGCGGACTTCTTCTTTGTAGTTGGCGTCGAAATTCAACCGGGGTTTATGGTAAACTCCTATTCCGAAAGCGCCCATGCCAAGCTTGCGGGAGTAATATGCTGCTCCGGCATAGTCGTCGTAGAAATTGATATTTGAGCTATAAACCGCATCATCCACATAGTTGTCGAATGAGTTATACAAAGGTAGAGCGCGGTTATCTTCATTACGGTTGTAAAGCATTCCAACGCTGATTCCGCTGGGATTCTTCATCAGAGTCAGATTGGCAGGATTATCGGCAATGCCAAAAGGACGGGCATTATTGTAAGTTCCGGCACTTCCCATAGCGTAGATGCGGGCATCCATGCTGCCAATGCGGTTTCCAAAATAGCTGTCGGTGATGCTCCAGGCCGAAAGCGCTGAAGCGATAAGGAGCAGGGCAAAAAGGATCATTGATTTATTTGATAACATGTTTTCCTCCACGTTAGAAGCGATAATCAAGGCTGAAGCGAACTGTGTTTTCGCTGTGTTCCACTCTCTGGAAATATACAGGGTCATCCAGCAGAACAGGGTCATCAGACAGGTTGTAATTGCGGATACGCAGTTCCTTGTCCTGGAATGTTTTATTTCTGAATTTCAGATTCATATACAGGTTTTGCGAGATGCGGCTGGTAACGGCGATCCAGGCTTTGGAACCTTTTTCGCCCATGAAATCTATCTCCATGTCTTCCCAAT
>CAZGWB010000137.1:0-5309 GCA_964529335.1 uncultured Candidatus Cloacimonas sp. | reverse complement strand
CCGATTCTGGAAGAACTTTTCCCAGCCACTCCCCAAGCCTGGGAAGCGGTAAACACACTGGCCGCCAAAGGGCAGTTCCCTTCTCATTCGGAAAGCTACCGAAAAAACTACCACCCCCATTACAGATTGCTGCATCTGAACTGCAGCGAGAAAATACCCCAACTGCTGAGTTAAGGAGATACCATGAAACCCGTCCGAGTCCGTTTTGCGCCCAGTCCCACAGGTTTTCTACACATTGGCGGTCTGCGCACCGCATTATATGATTTTCTGTTTGCCCGCAACCAGGGGGGCAAATTTATACTTCGCATCGAAGATACCGATCAGAGCCGGGAAGTGGCGGGAGCCGTGGAAAATCTCATCGGTTCCCTGCATCAGCTTGGCATAGATTTCGACGAAGGCCCCGGCCTGGGTGGCCCTTATGAGCCCTACATCCAGTCTCAAAGGCTGCAGCTATATCACCAGCATGCCCAGCAGCTTGTTGATTGTGGCCATGCCTATCATTGCTTCTGCACACCGGAAACGCTGACCGAAATGCGCGAACAGCAGCAGGCCAAAGGTGAATTTGTAAAATACGACCGCCGTTGTCTGTCTCTCTCTCGCGAGGAAATCTCAAACCGACTGCAGGCAGGTGAAAAGCACGTTATCCGCCTAAAAATGCCAGATAATCGCCGCTTTGTGTTTCAGGACATCATCCGTGGACAGGTGGAAATGGATTCATCCCAATCCGACGACCAAGTTCTGATCAAAAGCGATGGCTTTCCCACCTACCATCTGGCCGCCACGGTGGATGATCACTATATGCAGATTTCTCACGTGATCCGCGGAGAGGAATGGCTTTCCAGTACCCCCAAACATTTGTGGCTTTATGAATGTTTCGGCTGGGAAGCTCCGCTTTGGGTGCATCTCCCCCTTATCTTGAATGCCGACCGCAGCAAGCTTAGCAAGAGGATGAACGATGTTTCGGTGCAAAGCTACCTGGCCAAAGGCTATCTGAAAGAAGCTCTGGTAAATTTTGTGGCGCTTTTGGGCTGGCATTCGGCCGAGGATCGCGAACTATACAGTCTTTCCGAACTGTCGGAAGCCTTCAGTCTGGAACGCGTAAACAAGGCCGGAGCGGTTTTTGATCTTACCAAGCTGGATTGGATGAATGGCCACTATCTTCGTAACCTTCCCCTGGAAACCATTGCGGAGCGTAGTAAACCATATTTTGAAGCAGCCGATATCGATACGGGAAACATAGAGAAATTCCATCGTGTTCTGACAGCAGCCCGCGAACGCTGCACTCTTCTACCCGAACTGGTGGAGTATAGCCGGATGTTTTATGTTAGTAATCAGCTCTCCGAAGATGACCAGGCTTTGCTGAAGACCGAGAGCTCACAGCGAGTAATAAAGTGGTTTGCCGATGCCCTGGCCGCACAAACCGACTGGCCAGCCGAGGCCCTGAACACCCTGGCAAAAACCGGGATAGCCGAACTGCAGGTGAAAGCCAAAGACTTCTATACTCCTTCGCGATTGGCTTTGATCGGCCAGCCACATGGCCCAGATTTGCCAACCACTCTGGCCATCCTGGGGCTGGAAGAATCGATCCGAAGACTACAGACCGTTTTGAAAACGGAGTAAAGCTTAAACTAACCACTGGCCCAACCAGTTGATAGCTGATTTGCAGAACTTCCTCTGCCCGGGAAATCGTTCCGGCTATTACTTTTCTACAGCAGAACACAGAGAAAGTGCCTTACTTCCTTTCAACCCGCATGCCATTGCCTAACCTCGCAGTATCCTCCCGAATCCGATTAGGGAGGCTTCCGGGTGGACTCCCGGTGGCTTCCGCGTGGCGAGGAAGGTTTCAGTTGAAACACAGAGATTCAGAGAAACATAGACTCTATTTATTTACTGTACGAAATGAAACATAATACTATGTGTATAAGAGTCTTGGGCAAGATAAGCAGATTTTATATTTGTAGATTGGATAAAACGCAGAGATTTTTTTCAACACAGAGAAAAGCAGAGGCTGACAGAGAAAAGCAGAGAATTCATTCTGAAATTCAAATAAAGAGCGAAAAGAAGATTGTTTTTTACTTGAAGGGAAGAGACATATTAATATGGCGTTAGGTATATAGCCCCACCTAGGCGGGTTTTGATTCGAGGATTGGATTTAGCGCTGAGATTTTTTATTTTTTAACCACAGAGAAAAGCAGAGGCTGACAGAGAAAAGCAGAGATTTCATTTTGAAATTCAAATAAAGAGAGAAAAGAAGATTGATTTTTGCTTGGAGGAAAGATACTTATTATTATGGCTGTAGGTGTATAGCCCCATCTAGGCAGGTTTTGATTCGAGAATTGGATTTAGCGCTGAGATTTTTATTTGTTAACCACAGAGAAAAGCAGAGAAAAGCAGAGAGAAAACTGGACGTTTGGCTCTAGAATATTGTCATAATGATCTCATTTCGTAATCTCCATATCACTTTGCCTCTCTGTCTCCTTGTCTCCTTGTCTCCTTGTTTCCTTGTTACCTTGTCACCTTGTTTCCTTGTCACCTTGTTTCCTTGTTACCTTGTCTCCTTGTTTCCTTGTCTCCTTGTCACTTTGTCACCTTGTCTCCTTGTCTCCTTGTCACCTTGTCACCTTGTCACCTTGTCACCTTGTCACCTTCCATTCCTTAGATCTTCATAAAATTCCTCTGCTTTTCTCTGCTTTTCTCTGTGGTTTAAATTCTTTCCTCTGCTTTTCTCTGTGTTGAAATAGAAAACTCCGCTTTCTTGTCCCGCGACCTATCAATTTGTCCTCTGTATTCTTATAGAAGACACAAAAAGGAGTTAATCATGAAAACCAAACTGAAGTATTGCCTGTCCGAACTAAGCGGCACAGTGGACGATCTGGTGCTCTACCGCAACAGGAAAACCGGAAAGCTTTTAGCCCGCCGCTACTGCGTTCCCAAGCCCTCTGCTGAAAATACCCGGATGGCAGAAACCAGCCGCAACCTCTTTGCCCTTGCCCCTTCCGAAGCCTATAAAGCCGATTTGAAGGTATATCTGCTGCTATCCAACGAGCTTGGCAACAAGCCCTTCCAGTCCTGGGCTAATCTTTACATGATCCTGATGAACCGCATGGCCAAAGCCTATCCGGAAACAAACCTGAGAACCCTTTCCCGCAGCGATATCTATACCAATGACCTACCATGTAAAAGCGTAGCGGCAGCCGTCCAAGCAGGTCTGCTATCCCCCGTTCCCGGTTGGGAAATGCTGGTTTCGGAAATTTAGATGATGAGGTTGTTGGAAAAGTGGAATTGTGGAGTTGTTGAGTCCCAAAAGTTGGTGCCTTTTCTTATAAGCTATATGATTTCTTCACAATGTATCGATCAATCTTAACAGAGTATTTCTATCCATAGAAGGCAATGGTATTATCATCATGTGCCATCACTTATAGCGTTGTAAATCTCCAGTTTTAGCGATTCATCCTCTTCTGCTCCACTTAAAAAAGCACATAATATTCTATGCAATAAGTCTTTGCTAATGTTTCCCGCAGCTACGTGATAACATATATTTTCCATATAGTGGATAAACTTCCCCGCCAAAACAAGATAGCCATTGATCAGTAAAAACTGCGCACCCAAAGAGATTGCTATTCGCTTGTTACCATCGGCAAAGCAATGAAATTTACATGCACCCCAAATCAGATGAGTAAGTTTATCTTCGAAACTTGGATAATAATCGTCATTCTGGATATGAGTCAGAACGCTATTAAGCTGTCCGCTGTTAATGATGTTTGTGTCTCCACCTCCGCTGATCTGAACAGTCAACAAATGTGTATCAATTGCCTGCTGTAAAGTTATATAGTTGTAAGACATTATTCTCTGTTCTTTAAGCGCTTCATTACATCTTTGGCTTCCTCAAGTCGCTTAGCCAGTTCCATGCTTTTCTCACCCAAGAAGCGTTCGAACTCTTCTGCCTGCAAGGGTGTAATATATTCTTCAAGTTGCAAGTGTAAGGCATCACGAAAAGCAAGATCACGGCTTGCCATTTTCATTCTGGCTTTTTCTATCAAAGGCTTCCAGTGAGCTTGACTGGCAAATATCATAAACAGCTTATCAGCCTCCCAAGCAGATAACTTTCTTCCTAACTTTTGGGATTCCTGCATTAAGCAATCTGCAAATCCGCATTCGTATGAGGCAACTAAATCAAGAATCTCAGAATAGAATGTATCCCTGGCTATTTCAGACTCTTTCAGTTTCAAAATTGCCTTGTATTCTGATGCCTTTTCTTTGAATATACTTAGGTAGATTTTGTCTGTGTATATTGCATATTTCACACTTCCCATATCAACGCAGGAACTAAGAGCTGAGGTAAACTGCTTGTGGTAGTTTTCTTCAGAAAACCACGCTTGAATAAAATCTTCATCGCGTTGATTGATATACTTGGTTCCTCCACCTGTGCGGATGTTAATAGTATCTATCACAATATCCAGAATTGCTTGCCTGAGCAGTCTGGCTCTGTCACTTTCCACCATCAGCATTGCCAGATTCAGAAACGATCTGAAATCAAATATCCCAATTTGAGGTATTTTTATGTTACCGAAATAACCTTCGGTGTCATGAATTTTATTTATCAGCAACTTTAACTGAGCCAGACGTCTTCCCCGAAGAACCTCATAACCGTTTTTTGTTAGTTCCTCTTCGAATTGCTTCAGATAATTCTCAATGGTCCTGGTGGTAACCTCAAAGAAGTCAGCAACTTGCTCCTTAAAAAATATCATCCTACCCTCAAAAACAATTCCAGCGATATTCACTGCCTTTTGGATTTCGTTTACGGCAAATTGATTATTGAGAATATTCTGACGATCGATGATTGAATTTGTCAATTCCTTTGCCATCATATACCTCTTGATAGATGCAGATTATTGTTACGTGCTATTTGCTCAGAATGGATAATATACAATTAGGCAATTCTGCGCAAATCAGAAAATAAACAAAACAGATTGAATAAATCGGAAAAAAAGCCAATACAGGTAGAAATCTGTACAAAAGTGCTCCATAATGTCGCATTGACTATTGGCAGGTATAACGAAAAATGAGTTGATTATTCTATATGTCCTACAACAAGTTATTATTTGTATAACTCGAGTATGGAGAATCATGTAGGTACCTTTTTATCAGCAGCACTCCCTTTTTTTCCCTCTAAACGACTACAGTATCCATATAAGTTAAGTTCTTTATCAGTTATGTGCTTATTGATATCACCTAGTTGTTGTGCTGTGTTATTTGGTAGTGTCTCAAAGGTTGGTGTAAATTTGGTGACGCCAGATGAAGAAAAAGGT
>CAZGWB010000136.1:2573-5361 GCA_964529335.1 uncultured Candidatus Cloacimonas sp. | reverse complement strand
ACTAATCTTTCCCAGTAGAGTTAATCAATTGAGGGGCAATAAAATAGGCAAAAATAAGTGTTGACAACAATACCTCGTAAGATATTGTGGGATTGTTAAATAACGCAATAATCAAGACGAGGTATTGAAGTGGAATATCCTAAATTAGCCCAATTTAGTCAAGTCAAAACTACAGCAATGGCACAATACAATGTGACAAAGCTGTTTTCCAGATTCAAACTGTATCAGTTACTAAAGGATTCTGGCATTACCAAGGAAAAGGGACATACACCGCTGGAAATGTTGTTCATCATGCTGCTGATGATATTGGAGAACAGCCGGTCAGTCTTTTCAGGTATAAGCCGGTTAGGTAAAGAAAGTCTGAAAACACCCATCAACAGTATGCTTAACAATGAGAACTATAATTGGCGTCGGCTATTATACAAAGTTGCCAGACTCTATGCCAAGCTTTGCCCGGTGCAAGAGGGCAATATACCGGTTTTGATAATTGATGATACAGCCAAAGTCAAGACCGGTCGTAAAGGAGAGCATAAAGCTTGGTTTATCGACCATTGCAAGAAGGTTTATTACAAGGGTTTCCAGGTGGTGATGGCAGTCTGGTCAAACGGTACTGTCTCTATACCCATCGACACGGAGATCAAGATTGGTAAAGCCAGAATCAAACATGCAGTCAGATCACACTATCTCAGGGGTACCCACATAGCACAGCGTGAGCGTATGGGCAAGCAGAAGAAACTTACAATCGCGATGCAGTTCATCAGAAGAGCTCTGCAAAGACGCTTTCCCTTTCGATACGTGTTGTGGGATAGCTGGTACAACTGTAATGAGAGTTTGCGGTTAGTGTATGAGGTTCTTCATCCCAAGGGTATTCATCTGATTTCTATGCTGAAGAGAGACAACCAGAAATACTTGCTGTCCGGCGAGTATCTGACAGTCAATGAAATCTATTGTCAGTCCGGCAAATGGCAGACTCAGCCGGAAACAGAAATCAGATACAAATCAGTTGTTGTCACAATTCTGGATAAACAGGGGCAGAAAAACCCACAGGACAGGCTACCCTTGGGGCAGGTAAAGATGTGCTTCTTCAAATATGCCGGGCAACAAGATTTCAAAGTCATCATCAGCACTCAGATAGAGCTATCGGAGATAGAGATATTAAGCTTGTATCTCAGGCGTTGGTCAGTGGAAGTGGTGTTTAGAGATTTGAAGCAGTATTTTGGATTTGACTGCAGCAAATCCTCCAAGTATTGCCCTCAGGTAGCAGACCTGACTATCAGATGCATATTTTACATTATGTTTTGTTCTCTGCGTTACCGTCAACCGGAAAAGACTACAGAACAGCTACTCTTGGAGTTTTACAACGAAATGCAGGATTTCTGCCTGGATATCCTTTGTATGCTGGTCTTCCAAAGACAAGCTAAAAGTTTCCTATACTTCGCTATGCAACAAGGGTTCGACCGTATCTCTGATTTGCTGGTTGTTTATGATGATTTGATTCAACGCTTCCTGGAAGAACAGTGGTTTGAAGATAAAATCCAAGAAGCAGATAATATCGACTTCCCCAGGTTCCCCTACCGCATTGCAAGATAGTTAGTTATGAACATCTCTATAACCATTTATCTATCACTTACGTGTAGGAAAGATTAGTTATCAGTTCTGGATGCCAGTAATGCAGCTTGCCCCAGATGATGCCTTCACTGCGAACTGCCTTTCTCTCTGCCGAGAGCATCAGGAAGTTCAGTTCAGAGGGCTCAATGAATCGCTCGCCTGCGATCTCAGCAGTCCTGAATACATCCCAGGGTGTCTTGCCAGCCAAAGCACAATGCGGCGTCTCACCATAAATATGTCTAATGTAGAAACCGATCATACTCATGGCTTCTTCTATCGTAGGTGGTTCGGCCTTGTAGAGTTTCTTTGCCCATTTCTCGTTACGCATCAGAGTGGCAGGTTTATCCTCAACTGAAGCACCCCGGAAAGATGAGACGAAGCGTTCAAACTGCTCCTGAAAGGTCTGAAAGAACCGCTCTATCACCTTGGCTTTGGCATTGTAGCTTTCGGCAAACACCGCCTCGATCTTCAGCTTGGGAAAGATACCTCCCAGTTCCTTTGCCAGATCATGGGTTTCCCATTTGTCATGAAAAAGCTTACTCTTGAAGGCTTTGCCATTATCCAGATAGACATATCGGGGTAAGAAGGCAAAGGGCTGGTTGGTTTCTTCTCTGGCGTTGACATTGGTATTGCTATCCCTATCTTGCCACTGGGCTGTATTCAGAAAGCCGTTGCGGAAGGCAGCCAGGATATGCTGGCTATCCTCGGTAAAGGCAAGAGAAGCTCCCACCGGATAACGGCTTGCCCAATCCAGCACCAGAATCAACATCATCCGCTTTGCCTTACCGGTTTTGGGATCAAGGATATCAAAGGCAAGCTTGTGTCCATCCGCAACCCAGACATCACCAACCTTGAGCAAGCTGCTGTCTCTGTGGATGGTCTTGATGATATGCTCTGCCACAAACTTGCTGCCCATGCGAGCCTGTTGCCAGATATCTGGATTGTTATTCCTGAAGTCTGTACACCACCTTCTCAGGGTGGGAATGCTGCTCCTCGACTCAAAGTAACAAAGCCGGGCTTGTGCTTTCAGCAGTTTGATAGCAGAGCCAATCTTAACCCGATTGGGATGCAGTAGCATGCTCAGCAGGATTTGGCTCTCAAGCTCTGATACCCTGCGTTTCCGGATAGTGTTCCAATTGCTGTGTACAAGAGCAAACATGTTGTAGTCCGATTGCAGATA
>CAZGWB010000136.1:0-2473 GCA_964529335.1 uncultured Candidatus Cloacimonas sp. | reverse complement strand
CAGCAGTGATATCTTGATGCCCATCCTGAGATAAAGTTGGTTCACCACACAAACCAACTTTGGGTTCATTAATACCTGGCACTGTGACACAATTCTCGGGAGATAATATGTCACAGCGCTCAAAGCCTCTCCCATTCAGCATCTCCGGCATTTCATGTTCTTCCTGAACCACTGTGACAGTTGTCACAGTGCTTAATTTGTCACAGTGGTCTTGCCATAAATCACCCTTCCGATGAGCTTCAAAAGTCGCTTTCATCAGCGCCTCCCTTATTACAATAGTAGGTTCTACTATTCTGTACTGCAATAAGTTGGGAAGTCCTTTCTGCCGTGAATGCGCTGAGAATACAAGAAATCTACCTCACTAATCCTGGTTAGTGAACCGACCATCTTTTATCTTTAGACCCTGCATCCTTTATTCCTCAAGAACCAGACAGAAGCATAAGAACCAGTGAAGCAAACCCCTGTTCAAAGCCCATAAATAAATAGCATAAGGACTTTTCTCAAAGCACTTTAGACCGAATTCAGACTTGTTCCAGCTCTCCCACACCACCCACCACTGTGACAATAAAAGCCTTAACAAATCTGATGAGCTCTCCAAAAAATCTGATCATCCGAAACCAGTCCAAAACCAGCGCAGATTTGCAATAATCGTGATACAAATACGTCCAGAAACGTCCAAAGACCACTGTGACACAATCCAAAGCCAGTCTTATCTATTTCTCTACCTCATAAACCCATACGACCACTGTGACATGTGATATCGATTTGCAGATTTGGGTGAGAACTTATAGAAAACATGAGCGTGCTTGAACAGCGTATGCAATGCGGATGAAATACGGATGGGATTGACAGTTCATTCGCATTGCTTAGGCATTTTGAACTTGGGTGGGATTAATAGGTTGGAAGTTTCAATTTCTGGAGCCAGGCAAGACTTGTGATCGGGGAGGTCAAGCCAGTGAAATATTTCCAAATTTGCCCGTTTTTGGGGCTCTGGAACCCTCGAAAAGCAATGTTGTGAATTTCGATGTGAAGAGGAGCGAAAATTTTTGCAAAAAAGGCCAAAATCAAGGCTGATAAATGCAAATCGGCTAAGCCATGCTAATGTATAAGCTTAGCGGCTTGTCCTTCGTAAGAAACTATTTAGCAGCATAATAGCCCGGTATCGGAAATGGCTTATCAAATCTCTTGACAAATAATCTCTATGCTATTAGTGTGCTCTTGAGTTGAAGTTTTTTCAGCTCCAGACGGCAAAAGCCGGGATTTTTAGTTTTTATGGAATAGAGATGTTAAACAGCGAGAAAATGGAAAGTTAGACCCAGTTAATGAAATGATGCAAAGGAATCAAAAAAGGCTCCTGAAAAGAGAATGCGAGAGTTGATTTATATATTTAAGAAACGCTGGATAAAAGGCCAGCAAAAGACAGTTGAACGCGAAAACCTAAAAGCTTGACAAGGGGAATTGGAATTACAGAAGAATGAGACAAGAAGTTTGGTTAGTAGGATGGACACCAAATGGGAGAATCATTTCCCGGGGTCCGTTGCAGCAAAAGTCTATGGGAGACTATCTCTCCTTTACGAGGTGCAGGAATGGGAAGTAGAGCTGATGTGTTGCAGTTGTGTGCTATCACCGCGCCGTTATCTGCGCACACACTTCCTTTGGCAAAAATATTCGCAAATAAAGAACAGGGAACTCTGTGTATCTGCAGGTGCGTCCCACAAGGAGATATCATGATTAAAGAGAAACGTAAAACGAAATTTACTCGGGTTTTACTTAATGCTTTATTGCCAAAATCAACAGTATTTAACTCAAAAAAAGCGAGGTGCAAATGAAAAGCAAAGTTCGCAGTACACTACTATTGGTAGTGTTGTTTGTTCTTGCGGCTACAGCGCTATTTGCCGCGCCTCCGGCCTTTGATGTATCGGATTTTACCGTTACAATTCAGAATGCCGGACCTGGAGGATCCCTGGTTGTTGGATCGGTAGTGAGAGTTACCGTGAAAGATGACCTGAATCTTCAGGCAGGCGGCTTTAGCTCAGCCACATGTGATTTTTCTCAATTTGGTGGCCCGGCCAATCAGGTAATGACAAGGATTACCAATGAGCCGGGATTTGGAGAATGGAGGGCGATATACACACTCGTCCTGGGAACGATCAATGCTCCCAACCGCAAATTCTCCGTTACAGCCACCAATGGGGATGGATCGACCACAGTAGAGTATCCCACCGGATACACTGTGAATGTTGTTCCTCCCATGGATGCAACCGATATTTTGACATCCCGGTTGCGAGTAAACGATGACAACCAATTACGGTTGTTGAAAATCAACGATACTATCAGTGTGATCGCTACCTTCAAAACCTATATCGATTCTGTTTGGATCGACTGGGGTCAAGCCTTTGCGGGTGCCCCAGTGATCGGTTATGATGTAGTGAATGGGGCATTGACGGCCACTTACACTCCAGGAGCCGGTTCC
>CAZGWB010000135.1:0-5482 GCA_964529335.1 uncultured Candidatus Cloacimonas sp. | reverse complement strand
GATCAAGCTGCAATTGACGCAGTAAAAAGAGTTCGTTTTAAACCTGGATTAAGTAATGGCAAAGCAGTTAACTCATTAATAATAATTCCAGTTGAATTCAGGTTGAATTAAACAGTGGTCGCACCTATTTCGTTTCAAGGAATGGGTGACATACGTATAAAGGTAATAGATATGAAGAGAATCGTTTGTATTGTTGCCCTTCTGATTGCTACCATCTATATGTTCGGGGCAAGAAAAGCTCTCATCATAGGTAACTCATCATATCCGGATCCCAAAGATGCTTTAAAGAATGCTGAAAGTGATGCAAAAGCAATGGAAGCTACCTTGAAGAAGTTGGGATTCATGACCGCGCTTGTAACAAATGTAGATCAAATATCAATGCGTAATGCCATCAATACTTTTTAAAGCTAGTGACGAGGTTTTATTTTACTACAGCGGTCATGGTGCAAATGTAGATGGGAAGAATTACCTGATTCCGGTAGGAATGCATATAAATGATGAAAATGAATTGGAATGTTGGGCTTATCCCGCAAATTTAGTTTTAAAGAAACTTGAGAAAGCCGAGATTACTATTTTCATTTTAGATGCTTGCCGGAATAATCCATTCAAAGGAGTGCGGTCAATGGATAAAGGATTGGCGATTATGGATGCTAAAGCCGGAAGCCAATACATAATCTATAGCACTGAAGTAGGAAAAACCGCAGAAGACGGCAATGGAGAGCACAGTCCTTTTACGGAGAGTTTTATCAAGAATATTGAGTCTTCACACGATCAAATCGAAAACATCATGAAACAGGTGACCATCGAAGTAAAAAGTAAGACCTTTGGAAATCAGGTTCCCTGGACAGCAGGAAATCTGAGCACATATTTTTACTTTAACAAGGCACCCGTGACGATACCTGAAGAAAGTAAGGCAGTAGTATCTCGACCCAATGTGAAAATTGGGACAGAATACCATACTGGCTCGGTTAAGGTAGATAGCGACATTGTCGGTGAGTTGTTTCTGGATGATGATCTTCTATGCGATATTTCACCTGCGAAAGTTATCAATCTGGACTCATTGTCTGTTGGTGAACATAAACTGGAGTTGCGAAGCCATGATCACAATTTAGTAAGGAAGATCGTGATCGAGAAGAATAAAACCATTTATGAGAGCTTTGCCTCAAAGCTTGTGCCTGATCCCAAATCTTCCATGGCGGTAAAAGGGAAAGCCAAACTCAAGATAACAGCGGAGCTGTGGCCGATCAGAGTATGGCTTAATGGGGTATTGAACGATGCTCTTGGTTCTGGCAAAAAGATTCAAGTTTCTGCAGGAAGCCATGATATCAAGATCGAGTATATTGGCAAAGGAAAGGATAGCTATGACCCATGGCAACAGCAAATAGTACTCGCCGACCAGGAAGAAAGGATTGTTACGCCTGTTTTTGTTGAAAGAACTTATTCTATCTCTCTCATCTCCAAGATAAGTGACTTCATGGTTACAGTAAAAGATGCCAATCAGAATGAACTTTTATCTGAATTATACAACGAAGCGATCCATCTGAAGAAAGGGAACTACCTGTTTAAAGTGAGTAAAACAGATTATCTCGATTATCATTTTGATCTTTCGGTAAAGGATAATACAAGCGTAAAGGTGTTTATTTTGCCTAGAAATGCTGTGAATAACCTCAGCCCCTCCTTGAGAGTGCAATATCCTGAGTCATTTAGCGTTACTATATCAAAAGCAAATAGTTATAATCTGGTCTGGTCAGCTGTAAAGAACATAGATGCTTACTTGATAGACTATCAAACCCAGGATGGTAGCTGGCGAAATGGTGCGTTCTGCCTAAGCAACAACACGTCCAATAAAAGCATTCAGTCGTCAGAGAGGATTATCGCCTTTCGGATCTATTGCGTGGAGGGAGAGAGAATAAGCAAAGCCAATGAGTATTCCTTCACCGCCCAAACAGCTTCGAAGCCCGATCAAAAACCTCTAACCACTATGCACAAACAAGAAATGAAGAAGATACCCAGCGTTTTGATGATCGAGGTTGCTGGAGGATCGATAGTATTGGGGGATTTGAAACTTAGAACTGGTTCATTCCTGATTGGCAAATATGAGACTACTCAAGCAGAATACTTCGACGTAATGAACATCAATCCCTCAAAACTTGAAACGGGAGATGATTATGAGCAAAAGAAGAATTATCCCGTTAACATGGTTAGCTGGTATGATGCAATTGAATACTGCAATCGCAGGAGTATTCTGGAGAATCTTAAGCCGTGTTATAAATTCTCTATATATGGAGAAAACCCAGATCTATGGCCTGTTTATTGGAAAAAATCAGCTAAAAAACGTAGCCTGATAGAATGCGATTGGAAAGCCAATGGTTACCGGCTGCCTACTGAAACAGAATGGATGTTTGCTGCAGCAGGTGGGCTACAAACCAAGAATTTTCTCTATAGTGGAGGTTACATTGTGAGTCTTGTGTCAAATTGCAACTCTCTCTCTACAGATCGGGTTGGAAATAAAGCTCCCAATGAACTTGGAATCTATGATATGAGCGGTAATGTATGTGAATTGTGTTGGGATATATATGGAGATTATCCCAGTCCTATTCTTGATAATTATAAAGGTAAATATGTCGGTACTAAGTGCTCCAGGAGAGGGGGTAGCTTCAGAAATAGCGCAATCAGCTCAATGTTGACTATACGGAGTTTTGCGAAGGTCACAGACAGAGAAGAATATATGGGATTCAGAGTATGTAGGGGACTAAATTAAACTTATCTTTATGAAACTAAGCTATAACATATAGTGCTCCATTAGCATGAATTCTCTGCTTGACAGAAAACCAAGCCCGTAAAGTGTGGCCTAATCACGGTCGGGATGTAGCGCAGACCGGTTAGCGCGTTCGGTTCGGGACCGAAAAGTCGGAGGTTCAAATCCTCTCATCCCGACCAGTTCTTTTACTAAGTCTATGTCGTTGTTCAATCACTATTACAGTCAATATGGTGAGTTGTTTTCTCAGGTTTCCCGTTATTCTAAAAGTGGATGAATCCGCTTAACCTGTAGAAAGAGCCAGAGTTTCACAAGGAAAGCAATGCTTTATGAAGTGAGCTGTGAAAACCAAACTCAAAAACACCAATGTATCAAGAAGAAGAAACACAAAACCAGCGAGAAACAAAAGATGCCAGAACCCAAGCCAAAAACCTCCTATTACCTGAAGCTCCTTTATCCGTTTGTGAAAAAGGACTTGGGGCTGCTATTCTTTGGCCTTTTTGCCATGCTTGTCACCTCAGGTCTCAGACTTTTACATCCGCTTATTTTGGCGCAGATCATCGACCACAGCATTCCGGAAAAGGATATGGGGCAGATGTATCGCTACGGACTCTATTTCGTAGGAGTGGTGCTGCTTTCGGGTTTGCTGTCCTATCTGCAGATCGTGCTGCTATCGCGATTGGGGATCAAGATAATCACCAAGTTCAAGGGTGATGTATTCCGGCATCTGTTAAAGCTACCCATTCCCTGGTTCAATAAACAACCGGTAGGAGAGCTTATTGCGAGAGTGGAAAGCGACAGCGAAAGAGTAAAGGCCCTGTTTTCCGATCTTTCCATCACGATTATTGGCAACGTGATGTTCTTCATTGGGGTCTTCACAGTGCTCTTTATACGACAATGGCAGATCACGATCTATGTGATGCCGGCGGTGATAGTAGCGATTATCGGTTATAGTTATCTGATCAAATATCTGGCCAAATACTATCGCCAGATCCGGGAACGCTATGCCAATGTAACTGCGAAGTTAACCGATTATGTGCAGGGTATGCAGATTATTCAGGCTCTAAACCGTCAGCAGACCGTAATCAACGATTTGGAAAGCTCATCATTGGAAAAGCGCAATCTGGAGATCAGGACACAAGTAATCGAATACGGCTCGCAAAGCGTGTTTATGTTCATCTCAAACGTGGTTTTTGTGATCATCATAATTCTTATTTCAGCTCCGAAGATAATTGCCGGAGTGGTGACGATCGGCACCCTGATCGTCTTTATCCAGTATATATACCAGATGATCTGGCCGCTGATGCATATATCCGAAAACGTGATGCAGATCCAGCGTTCCTTTGTATCGCTTAAACGAATTCTGGAGCTTACCGGTTTGCCTACTGAAGAAGCAGAATTTACAGGAAATACTATGCCGGAATTCAACCAGGAAGTCCGCTTTGAAAACGTGTGGTTTGCTTATAAGGACGAGGAATGGATTTTGAAGGATGTGTCTTTCACGATTCCCAAAGGCAAAAAGATTGCCTTGGTGGGAGCTTCAGGCAGTGGAAAGACAACATCTGTAAGCCTGCTGTGTGGATTTTATCAGGTTCAGAAAGGTCGGATCACTGTAGATGGCAAGCCGATAAACGAACTGGACTTCAAAGCTTGGCGCAAGAAGATTGGGCTCATTCTGCAGGACATTTTCCTTTTCCCAGGCTCTATCCTGGAAAACGTGCGTGTTTACAACGACAGTGTAACGGAAGCCGAAGTAAAGGAAGCCATCTCGATCGTGCAATTGGATGATTTTATTCACAATCTGCCCAGTGGGGTGGATTCGGAACTTTCCGAACGAGGCCAGAACATCTCCCAGGGCGAAAAGCAACTGATCAGCTTTGCCCGGGCCTTGGCGTTTCAGCCTGAGATCATCGTTATGGACGAAGCTACGGCCTCCATCGATCCGCAAACCGAAGCCAAGATCCAACGCACCATGCAGCAGGTTTTCAGCGGGAAAACAGCCGTCGTCGTTGCGCACCGGCTTACCTCAGTGCTGGATGCAGATGAGATTCTCTATTTCAGTTCAGGGCAGATTACAGCACGAGGAACGCACAGCCAATTGATGCAAAGCTCACCGGATTACCGTAAGTTAGTTGAGCTGCAGCTCTTGCAGGGGGAACAATGAACCGCAATTTGAAGTGGATATATACCCAGTGGAAAGCGCAAAAGTGGTTCGTGGTGATCATGGTGATCATGACTTTAGCTTCCTCAGCAGTTTCCATCGCCTATCCATGGGCCTTTAAAAAGCTTCTGGACGTGCTAAAGGATATACTGCTAAATCCCGCCAATTATCCAGAACCAATGATCCAGGTGAACCGAGTGGTCATGCTGTTTCTAGCGATCGGGATCGCTCAGCTATTCACCGGTTTGTATCCAGGAGTGCGAGGCTGGGTAAACCTGCGCTTCGAGCACAGCCTTCGGGTAATGTATTTCAAGTTCATAACCCGCAAGGATTTCAGTTTTTTCCAGAAATACCGCACGGGAGACATAGTAACCCGGCTGACCGATGATCTTTCGGATTACCCAAAGATCAGCTGGTTTTTGTGCTCGGGAATCTTCAGAGCATTCAATTCGTTCAGTATGATCCTCTTTTCCTTAGCCGTTATGTTTAGCATAAATGCGAAGCTAACCTTGCTTTCGATTGCGCCTCTACCGCTTATGATGGTGGTGTTTTACTTCACTTCG
>CAZGWB010000134.1:0-5687 GCA_964529335.1 uncultured Candidatus Cloacimonas sp. | reverse complement strand
ACATTTGGGACTCAACACTGTTTAAAAAAAGGGGAACGAAGATGAGCAGTAATTTTGACGTTCATGCTATCTACCGCTTGATGCATGACAACCATATCCAGTTTTCTTACAAAGGGCCTATCACGCAGGAAGTGCTTATTTCCCTGGGCGATACGATCAAGGAAAAGCTGCACCGGGACGATTGTGATGCCAAAGTGGTGCGGCGCGTATTTTCTGTGCTGGTGGAAGCCGCACATAACATCCTGAAATACTCTACCGAAAAAACCTATCTGGACGAAAGCAACAAAGCCACAGGGATAGGTCTGATCGGAATCGGAAAAACTGACGCTGACCTTTTCCTGGTGTTCTCCGGAAACATCGTTAGCCCCAACGAAGCCAAAGCCGTGGAAGAAAAACTGGTGCATATCAATCAGCTTACCCGCGACGAACTGAACAAAAGCTATCAACAACAGCTAAAGCAAGGCACCATAGCCGCTGATGGCAGCGCTGGCCTGGGTCTTTTTGAAGTTGCTCGCAAGAGCGACCGGCCTATGGAATACAATTTCTCACCATTGGAAGACGGAAATGTATTTTTTGAACTGAAAATCTATGTTAAGGTCGAGGACTAATAGAATGGAAAACTTCATTATCACTCACACAAAATACACCCCCCAGATAGAGCTTTCCTTCAAGGATCGTTATCTTCGCATCACCGGCGATTCCTACCCGGAAAACGCCATGGAAGTATATCAACCTCTTATCCTGAAACTGGAGACATATTTCGAAGCTCCTGCTCAGGAATTGCAGATCGAATTCAACTTTGATTTCGTAAGCACCTCCAGCAAAAAAATGCTGACCGATATAATCGGAATTCTGCAGGGCTATCATGATGCCGGACACCAGATTAAGCTTACCTGGTTCTTTCCGGAAGGGGATCTGGATTGGCAGGAACAGTGCGAAATGTTCCTGGAAGATGCTTCCTTTAACTATAATATAAGCCCCTTCAAAGACTGAGACTGGCATGAGCCCCGACCAGAAAGATATTTTCTGGAAAGAAGCGGAGCTGCTGGCTGAAGCAAAAAGCCTGCTCAGCCAACTTTCCGATTCCGGCTGCGTCGAAAAAGCCAGATATGCTCAGCTTGCCGCTGCTTACGAAAAGCTGCTGAAACAAACCTCCAAGCTTACCAGACTCAGCGATCTGGACGAAAAACGCTTGAACGGCATTATGGACCGGCTTTCCCGCTATGTTTCTCCGCCCCTGCGCAAAAAAATCGTGGCTGGCCAGGAAAGGGTGGAACTAAATAAAACCCGACGGGTAAAGCTGTCCATCTTCTATTCCGATATCATCGATTTCTCGGCGCACAGCGCCAATATGGAGGGTGAAGCGCTTTCCACGATTCTGAATTCCTACCTCTGTGCCATGACCGAGATCGTGAACCACTACAAAGGCACACTCGATAAGTATATTGGCGATGCGATCATGGTGTTCTTCGGCGATCCGGATTTTACCGACGATGCCGATCATGCCATCCGCTGCGTGCAAATGGCTCTTACCATGCGCGACAAAATGACCGAATTGCAGGAAGACTGGTTCCGTTTGGGTTATTCCGATCCTCTGCACATTCGCATGGGAATCTCCACCGGCTACGTTTCCGTGGGTAACTTTGGCAGCGATGAACGCATGGACTACACGATCATCGGCTCTCCTGTAAATCTGGCTTCCCGGCTGGAAACCGCTGCTGGGGCCGACCAGATTCTGATCTCGCATGATACTTGGGGTCTGGTAAAAAACCAGTTTCGCTGTTCCGAGGCTAAAAGATTGAAACTGAAAGGCTTTGCCAAAGCTCAACTGGCCTATGAGGTGTTCGGACTGGCTGAAGATTCGCAGGCCAGGGAAGTGGTGATCGAAGATAAGGAAAAAGGCTTGCTGATCCGCTATGATAAAAATAAGATCAGCCCAGAAGAGATCAAAAAGCTGTTGTAGGAGCGATTGTATTAGGAGCACGGATTTGCGCAGATTACACGGATTAACACGGATTTGTTGGTTGCCTGCTATAGGGCCACCAAACTCCGATTTGGCAGCTGTAGAAGCTGCATCTTGCAGCTTGTTCCATAAGCGTCCAGAGGACGCTTCTACCTTGGTAAATGTAGAAGCTGCATCTTGTAGCTTACCTAAGCGTCCAGAGGACGCTTCTACCTTGGTAAATGTAGAAGCTGCATCTTGCAGCTTACCTAAGCGTCCAGAGGACGCTCTACCTGGGCAATACGGAAATTGCCCACCCAATGTTTGCTCACTTCCCCAAGGAACTAAGCCATGAAAAAAACCTTTCTACTTGTTATTTTTCTCATCTTCCTGCTCCTACTGGCCTTCATCCAAGCCGCCCAACCCCAGGAAAATGACCTGCTAACCCAATACCGTAAAATCCAGGCCGAAACCAAAAACAGCCGGCTCTTCCGTTATGATGACGGCGCACCGAAAAGCAATTATTACACTGTGGAGGAAGACCAATTTGGCTATCTGTGGCTGGCTACCGATGCCTTCCGGATTTATCGCTTCAATGGGGTTGCGTTCACCGAAATGAGTGCATCCTTTCCCAAAGCTGAACGGGACTCCTTGATCAAGGGATCACTTTTCAGCGATGACGATAAGACCATCCATCTGATCGGCCGGAACTACGTTTATCGCTGGAATGGCTATCGGTTTATAAAGTACATTTTTCCCAAACGAGACCGGATCCGAGAATACCAATGCCTGAACAACCGTATCCTGGCAGTAGGCGATAAAGGCTATGCCGTGCTGAAGGGGGATAGCTGGAAATACACAGCCATCCATATCACGCATTATAGTTCAGATGATGGATTTAACGGCTATACTTTCAATGCATATGCATCGGAAAAGAATATGCTTGTAAAAGAGACAAGTCAGAGATTTGCTTTAGACTATACAGACCGCTTGTATCAGCTACACTATGACTCAGTATGGAATTTCGTGAAATTCAGAGAAGAGATACTTCTGCCTGATTCGGATTTTAACATTACTAGATACAGCAAGCAAGGCAGAGAAACATTGCCCTGTATCTCCCAACAACGGCTAAGGGAGCTTTTTTATACCAAGGGAAAACTGTTTCGTCCGGTGTTCAAACTCACGCAAAGCAAAGACCTATACCTGCTTTGTTTGGGTAGCCCGGAATTTTACTTTCTGGATAGGGATAAAGCAGCTTTAGTAAAAGCAAGCTGGATAGACGGCGACCTGCTATACTCAGATGGAAGCGGTGCGCGGAATGCCTTTGCCTATTGCCGCAGCGACACTCTCTTCCTGAAGTTCATCAATCAGGGCTCGGTTTTCGATGCTGATACTAAGGAATACTACTATCCTGGCTTCGTTGAAAGCAAAAGATATCAGGTTTTTCACCAAGACAAGGTTATCACGATCTCTGGGCCAGCAATTGACTGGAACCAGAACAGTGTCTTGCTGCGAGCCATAGAAGGGGTGGATTATCTAAATCCGGCAGCAACTCCTGAAACATGGGATAGGCTTAGCTTAACCAGAGCTGGTTGGATCGGTTTTAGCGAAGCGAACAAAACAATTTCTAATACTCATAAGCTCTACCTGCTACACTCCGAAACTAATACCCTTAAGAAGCTGGAAATAGTCGATGAAGCTGAAGTTTTACAAATACTGGACTACAATCCCCATAGTAATTGCATAATGGTTGCGGGGAAAGACGGTATCTTAGTCATAAATCATGGCACGCAGATCAGTAAAGTGCTCAGCATTCCTGATGTAAAATATACTAGCAACTTCCAGTTAACCTTTTCTGCGAAAGGTGGATTTTTGCTGAACTTTCCTTCGTTTGACGGAGATATTAACTGGATATACACAATCATTCAACACCATAAAGGAAAGATAAAGAAACTTGGCAGCTTTGAGAGGATTCGAGGAACAACTGGGAGTTCTGGAACTGATGGATATTCAATTATCAGCCTTGGCAACGATAAGCTTTTGTATGAATATAAGATTGACCTGGAAACCGGTAAAGTACAAAAAACCAAGCTCAAAGAACAGACTGCGAGATATGCATATTCTTACAATGAAACAAGTTTATTAGAATTGAACAATCTGGGTTACGTCTTAAGGCAGCCTGGCCAACCTGATTTGAAGAGTGATTTTTCTTCAATAATGGCCTATTATGATAAATACTTAGTCCCAGCCAAAATTAGTTCAGGGCTGTTTCAAAGTGTGTTTTCCGGAATACTGATAGATGACGACACTATCTTTATACCACCCAGTAGCTATCCTGTAATTACAAATAATTCAGGAGGACAGGAACTCTCGGGTATTCAAAGTTATTATGATAAAAATCCCCTGCCTCCCCTCAGAACTCAGCTTGTGGGCAAGCAGAACAAGATATTTCGAACCGTGTCCCTACTCTTAGATCTGAGGCATCATAAGCATTATGAAAGACCCCAATGGATTGAGCCGATAATTCTTCAGCGAGGCGATGAGGAGATATCGAAAATTCTCTACATAGATACCAAGGCTAAACAGAAGTCTTTAAGGATTAGTGCATATCAAGACAAAAACGTCATCCCCAAAGATTATGACTTCATCTATCCCCTAAAAGAAAACTACCTCCCTAATTATAGGATATTTAAAGATTATGATGTTTTTTTTGTAAAAGTAGAGGATGAGGTTTATTACCGATATCAGGATAAATGGGACAAGCTGTCCTTGGAGCCCTTTGAACTTTTGGGAGAACTGAAAAATCTGAAGCAAATCGAGCAGGATCTGTGGCTGGTTTATGATGACACTCTGATTCGCTATTCCATGGCCAGAAAAGAGAGTTTCCAGTTTACGGCCCGGGATGGCCTGCCCGAGAAGATGCTTGCCATGTATGCCACCGACGGAGCTTACTATGTGGTGGCTGCCGATGGCATCTATCGCTTCTCTCCACAGGAAGAAGGAGCTACTTTGGTCATTCCCTGGATTCAGGCCAATGAACGTCGCTTTTCTTCCGGACTCTTGAGCCGGATAAAGCATAATAACAATAATCTGATAATCCCTGTGGACATCCTGAACACCATGTTTCCGGAGCGCATGAAGCTTAGCTACCGGCTCCTGGGCTATGAAAAGGACTGGAAACAGCGTGATTACACACCTCAGATCGAATATCCGAAGCTACCTCCCGGACGTTATGAGTTTCAAATCTATGCCACTTCACCCACCGGTTTGCAGGCCAAGCCCTTAAGCGTGTTTTTCATTATCAAAGCCCCGCTCTACGGCACTTGGTGGGCTTTCGTAATATATATACTGGGGCTCTTCTTCCTGGGACGGTATCTTTACCAGCTGAGGATAAAGCAATTACAGAAACGTAATGCTTCTCTGGAGCAAACTGTTGCCCTACGCACCCATGAACTGCAGGAACGCCAGCGGCACATCCAGGAATCCATCGATTACGCTTCGCTAATACAAAAATCCATCCTGCCTCAGGAAGCTGACCTGGCCGAAGCCTTCAAAGAGCATTTTGTGCTCTGGAAGCCACGGGCAACTGTCGGCGGTGATTTTTACTGGCTACATAGGTCTGAGAATGGAGTCACCTGGTTTGCCCTGATCGACTGCACCGGCCATGGCGTTCCCGGTGCGCTACTTTCCATGACCGTGAATTCACTTTTGAACCATCTGATAAAAGACAAGCAGATGGACAAAC
>CAZGWB010000133.1:0-5811 GCA_964529335.1 uncultured Candidatus Cloacimonas sp. | reverse complement strand
GGGAGTAAACCCAAGCGAAAAAACAAAACTGTTCATCCCGCTTTTACCAGAGTTTTTCTTTACTCCTCCACCGGATAAATCTTCAACAGTATACCCTGTCTCAGATAGTGCATAGGTTGTCAACTTATATGTTTATCCAGATACCTTTTAGTTGAGCAAATGCCAGCAGACTGCAAAAAGGGATTCGCTTGATATGGAATTGCCAGGGCTAACAGGGGTAATAATGCTCCGCAAAACGCCCGCAAATAATGAAGCTATTCCTTTGGTAGAGGCGTAGGGCTGCTTGATTTGATTCCGCCACCCTAAGCTGCACTTCAGGAAATCCTTTGTGATGCAGCATCTTGGTTGCACTCAGCAGCAGATGGGTTCCGATCCCCCTGTTTTGAAATTCTGGTAATACAGCCATGTCCTCGATATACGCCCCCGAAAGCCGGAATCCTCCCACCAGTTTCCCTTGGTAAAAACAACTGAAAACCTCATGAGACAAGCTGCGCTGTAGCATCAATTGGCCAAATTTCTCCTTGTTTCTGGTTCCGCAGTCCAGATCCCAGGAATTTTCCAGGCAAAGCTGACGGTAAGCCGCTTTAAGCAGAATGATCCAGGCCTCAAGGTCGTTTTCAGCATAGGGCTGCAGGACCAATGATCCAGAAAGCTCTTCCACAGCTTTGGTTCGGCTAAGCTGATAACCTGCCATTTCCAGACGGTAACCCAGCGAAATGGCCAGCTCCCTGCTTGGCATATCATCACCCCGGCAATTGAAGCACTTCTCGGTATGTCCCCTGGCCAGGATTTGGCTCTGAAGAGCCCCTTTGAGAATATCTCTGGCTTCAAGAGCAGGCAATGAGGGAAGTGAGGCATAAACCAAATGCATTTTGTCCAGCCCAGTTTGAACTACGGAACTTTGGTATCCCTCAATCAAGCCTGACCAGAGTATCTCGCAGCCATTCTGCTTTACAAATTCTGCCGCCTGGGGAGAAATCAGTTTCAAGGATGTGATGATGAGATTATTCATGAGAGCCAACCTTGCATGGAGGGTTTAATTTGTCATGGGGTCATGGGGTCATGGGTTCTTGGGGTCTTGGAGTCTTGGGTTCTTGGGGTCTGGGGGTCGGGGAAGGGTGGCTCCTTCATCTTGAAGGAGAGAAGTGACAAAGTGATGAAGTAGGTGGAAAAGTGGAAAAGTGAAACAAGGCTTGATTCGTGTGATGGAACACAGATGACTGGATTGACAGGATTTAAATTGAATTCTGATAAAGCTGATAACTATGATTTTCATGATTTCTTATGGAGATAGTTCTACGATTTCCATCCAATGCTCCACATTCCTCATCTTGCTTCATCTCAATGTTTTCGGTGTTTTCGGCTGAAAAAAACCGTGTTTATCCGTGCTGATCCGTGGAATCCGTGTTCCGAATTAGGGTTCAAAGGTTAAAGGGTGGGCAAGCGGCAAGATGCCGCTTCTACTGACCAAGGGTTCAAGGGATACAGATTGTGATTGACAGAGTTTTTCGGAAATATTTACAGTGAATCCATGCAAAAAAGGACAGAAGCTAAGAGAGCAAATAATCTGCGGAAGAACAATTTAGCTATATCGCTGCGCGGTTTGTTATGCAGCGCGGTTCTCCTTTTGTGGGGTGTTTCGCTTGCCGCTGAGAAGCTGGATTTGGGGCTGGGGATTGGTTTTTTTCATGGCACGATGCATAGTCCCGATCCTTTGCCGGTGCAATATGGAGGTGAAAGGTTCTTTCGCGATTTCGGCTCTCCGATGCCCGAACTGGGGATTCCCCTTTCCCGCAAACTGAAGCTTAGCCTGCGCGCTTATTACCATCACCGCGAATACCAATACACCGACACAGGCTATACCGGCGACAATGTGATGCAGCACATGGGCCAATATCTGGATATTCCGCTTAGCCTGAATGCCAGGATTCAGAACTGGGATCTCTTTGCCGGGGCAAATGCCGGAATCTTGCTTTATGACTTTGTTTTCGACGATCTAACCGATAACCCCGATTTCTACAAAGATGCCAAGACCTTTGTTCCAGGTGTGCATGCCGGAATCCGGATTCCCTGGCCCGGAACGGACAAGGTGTCCATCCTGGCCTTCTATAACAAAGACCTGCTGCCTTTTTCAGAAATTGGCGGTAGGAGAATGTATCAAGACCGCTATGTGCTGCAATTGATGTATCTCATTTTGAACGAAAAATACACCCAGCCATTGGTGGATGAAGGTTCCCTGGAGGAACTGGTTCATAGCCTGATTCCAGGTTTGAATCTGGCTGTGGGCTTCGGAATCAGCCGGGCCGGATTGGCTGCCAGTCCCAATCATGCTTTGGTGGAAGAATTCGAATATCGCAGAACCCACTATCACAGCGGTCTGAAACTTGGCTGGCAAGCAACTTCGCAGTTTGAGCTCGCTGCCCAGCCGAATCTGCACTGGCGTGAATACAAAGTGCATGAAGAACCCTATGGACGCATAGAATTTAGCGCCAAAGCCCAGTATCTGGAGCTTCCCCTGTTACTGAAAAGCAAGCTGGCAGGCATGGAAGTGTATGCGGGGCCAAACCTGAGCTTTTTGCAGAAAGCCCGATATACCGCCAGTCATGGCGATATCCCCAACGACGAACAAAAGGATGCCAAAGAATTTCTGGCAGGTTTGTGCGTGGGGATAACTCAGCCCTTTGGCAAATCTGGCCGCAGCGCAGTAAACCTGTTTTACACCAAGGACGCCATGCCGTTTTCGAAGGCCTATGGATTCGATAAAACCCAGGAATGCCTGAAGCTGTATCTGTCCTACGAACTGCTAAAAAGCGGCGATCAGAAAGACCTCCTGCCGGCCGATGCATTGGGTAAAGAGGGAATTGGCATGTCCTACGAGCTTGGCTATACCAGAGTGCAAATAGCGGAGTATGATTGTGCGATGCCGTTTGTGCGTTATGGCAGAATAAAACGCAGTGCCAGCGGTTGGGGCCAGGGCTACCTTTTCGGCATGGGCTTTACGAAAGTGGAAGATTACGACGGAACGGTATATGTAAACAGACTGACCGCCCAAAAGAGACTTTCGTTCGGGCTTTACGGCCTGGAGCTGTATGCTGCGCCAGGCCTGGGTTTGGACACGGGAGCAGGAATCAGGAAAAGCCATGGGATTATGGACGAGGGATTCCCCATCCTGGCTTATGGAAATTCGATGTTTGTTTGGGAAGCGGGATTGCGGCTAAACCTGTTTCGCAGGTTCTCGGTGATCGGCTTTGCCGCAAAACAGCATACAGCTCAGTTCAAAACTCCCCTGCGGGCTGGGCTTAGCCTTGAATACCTTAAGTGATGAACAGCTCCCAGATACAAATAGGAACACGGATTTCACGGATTAGCACGGATAAACACGGATTTATTTCCGCAGAAAACACCGAAAACATTGAAATGAGGCAAGATGAGGAATGTAGAGCATTGGTTGGAAATCGTAGAATTATCCCCATTAGAAATCATGAAAATCATATTTATCAGCATTATCAGTATTCAATATAAATCCTGTCAATCCAGTCGATCCAGTCATCTGTGCTATCACACGATTCAAGCCCTGTTTCACTTTTCCACTTTTTCACTTTTCCACCTACCTCATCACTCCATCGCTTTGTCACTTCTCTCCTCCAAGATGAAGGAGCTACCCTTTCCAAGACTCCCCGACTCCCAGACTCCCCGACTCCCAGACTCCCAGACCCCACGACCCTCAAGGCTTTATTTCGACAGAATCAGTTTGCTGGTTTGGCTGTAGGATCCAGCGGTAAACCTTAGCAGATAAACTCCACTGGCCAAGCCAAGCTTTTGCGCATCCCAGCTATAGGTATGGCTGCCCTTGGCCTGATTTGGCAAGTTTATTTTCTGAACAACCTGGCCTCTGCTGTTAAAGATGGTAAGGCTAACCGCTGAATTCTGTTGCAGTTGATAGCGAATGCTGGTGGCAGGATTGAAAGGATTGGGAAAGATGCTTTCCAGGCAGGTGCGGCTTTGATCTGCAGGAATACCTGGCACGAAGCCAAGATTAACCAAAACTTGAATCGGCCCGTGAAAGGCGGATTGTGAGCCCAGGCTGATATCTTCCAGCCAGTAGTAATAGGTGCCGTCGGACTGCAATTCATTATCCGCAAAGAGGTAAGCGCGCCCCTGCGATGAATTTGCCGCTTCGATCAGATGGCTGACCCGCACAGCCTTGTTCAGATCTGGCTCTTCGCTGCGCAGGACGTAGAAACCGAGGCAGTTTGTTTCGCTCTGGGTAGTCCAGTCCACCAAAACCTGTTTATCGGCTCCCATTATTGCATTAAACGAAGACAAAGACACAGGCAGTGTGTCGTCGTTCACTATGTTTCCCTCTCCGGTAATGGTTCCCGTAACGTTCAAAGGGTTAGTAAGGGTAAGTCCGCTGGTATTATCCACAATCAGGTTATTGATAGTGTTGTTTTGCGGAGTGGTAACGAAGTTTCCGCTTACCTGGGGCTGATCGCCGTTATAGCCATAATTGGCTCCGCTGGAATAGCTTGCATCATTGGTTTGAATGCAGCCAAGGTAGATTTTTTGGTTCAGCACCTCAGAAGAAATCCCTTCCGGATGAGCGGTATAGATGGTAGCCCCTTCGTCCAATTGGAAACTGGCGTTCCCCCAGTTTTGGGAATATACAATATACGATCCCATATCCACGGTGGAACCGCTACCAATATGGAAATAGGAATTCTGCCAGGGATTAAGCGCTATGTCTTTGCTAATCCGGAAAGTGGAGGGATTGGATACCGTTAAACTGAAAACCGGATCAGGTAGATTAAGGCCGCTAACCTGATCGGTGCTGCCATTGAATAGATAATGAGCCTGGCGGACGGAATTGGGCCCCTCAAGTTGAATGGCTTCGTCATATCCCCCGGGATTGGCAATCTCAAAAAACACTCCGCTCTCATTGGACGAAACTGAGCCATCGCCGATTATCTTGCCGCCGGCTCCAGAAACATATTTGGCATTGGAATTAAGATACAAATTGTAAGTGTTGGTTCGGTTGTCGTCCTGCAAGTTTATCGTGCCAAAGTTTTCCAGGATGGATCCGGTGGAACCGGTAGGATTCAAGATAATCTGGGCACCTGGAACAGCGGATGTGATGTTGCCATGGTTTATCACACGTCCGTCGCCGCTGGCGCTTAGTTTCGTCAGCACCAGGTTTGCATCCGGACCAATGGTAAGGCTAGTGCCGGCCTGCACTGTCAACTCAGCTCTGCCGCTCATGATCAACGAACCGCTGAGAACGAAATCTCTGTTTATCGAACTGCTATGCTCCAGATATAGGGTCTTGGAAAATGGCGAGTTCGGAGCAGAAGCTGCGTTTTGCCAACCGCTGTTACCAAAAATCTGCCAACCCGCAGGACTGGTAAAAGTTGTTCCGCCGTAAATGCTACGGTAATCACCGATGTTTTGCGCATTCAGCGCAATGGCTGCCAGCAATGCCAGGCAAACTAGCAGCAGCTTGCGGTAGTGTTTTAATATATAGTTAATCTTCATTGGTTCCTCCCAAGGGGGTTAAACTAGTTGCGTTTATCTGTTTCAGTACGTTAGCTACCTACTAATTGATGCTCATGATCATTATATCTAAGTAACTGATTATTTCACTGCTCATTACTGGCATACAAGTGTCTACCAAATACAAAGTTTACAATCCCGCCATGTTTGTCAAGGGTGAAATATTGCAGCTTGGCAGTCGGTTGTTGATCACCTGCATGAATACTAAATAGGCATTCCCCCAAAAAAGTGGGCATTTATGTGGATAACTACGTGACATAT
>CAZGWB010000132.1:0-6040 GCA_964529335.1 uncultured Candidatus Cloacimonas sp. | reverse complement strand
CAAAGGGGACTTTTTCACTTTTTCCGTAAATCTCGCTGGTGGAGGTAATCAGGGCTTTGGCTTTGTATTTGTTGCAAAGTTCCAAAACGTTATCCGTGCCAACAATATTGGTTTTCAGCGAGAGCAAGGGATTCTCGATGATATATTTTACGCCCACCGCGGCAGCCAGGTGATACACCTGATCACAACCGGCAACCAGTTTTTCCATCAATTCCCGGTTCAGGATGCTGCCCACCGTCAGGTGGAATTTTGGTTTGTCTTTAAATGTTTCCACGTTTTCCAAGCGTCCCGTGGATAGATTATCTATCACGTGAACTTCGTGACCATCCACTAAAAGCCGTTCCGCGAGGTGAGAGCCGATGAATCCGGCACCACCGGTGATCAGGATCTTCATAATGTCTCCATCTGTCTTTGTCGTATAGCTTTTATGCTATTCAAACTGAAAAATTACATGATTTTAGCATGTGGTTTTTGTCAATCAGAAAGTGGATCCTGACTATTGGTCTGGCTATCTTTCTGGTCTAATCATATTCTCACCCAATACTTACCTTATGTTTATCTGGTTAGATAGGGTGGAGCCCCTGGAGTATTGCATACCGGAGGGCCAGGGCTTCGCCTTTAGAATAGGGACTTGAAAGAAAGGCTCAGCTATCAAGCTTACTTCAGTTTCACGATTCTGGTTAAGCTGCTTCTTCCATCCTGTTCTGCTTTTATCAGATACATCCCTGGGGATGTTTGCTTCCCGCAAACGTCCTTCCCGTCCCAAACAAGTTCAAGCCCGGAATCGAGTTTATCATCCAGGAGAATGCGAATGAGCTGTCCCTTCAAATTGTAAACCGATATGATGCAGGGAGTTGCTGGGTTGTGTCCTTTCAGGGAAATCGTAGCTCTGGCCCCGAAGGGATTTGGATAGCTGGTAATTTGCAGTTTTTGAACGGGAAGTTCAGGGATATCAGGATTACAGACGGCTTCCGAAACATCATAGATGCTCAGATGTCTTCCTTCACAAACGAAGGCTCGGTTTCCCATCACCTGAATATCATTCATGGAGGGGCCAAAGGGGTTGTAGTAGCCTGTGGGCACAGGACTGGCGATATTGTAAAGGCTATAGATTTTCAGTCCCTGGCTTCCGGCTGTAAACAAATAGTTCCCATTTATCTCCAAGGCGCGGATTCCCAAAGCATTTGGTTTTGAAACGATCATAGTTGGATGCAGTGGATCGCTGAGATCGTAAAAGGTGAGCCCGGCATCTATAAGAGCGATTATCAGAGTAGAACCATGAATTTCAATATCCGATATCTGCGTGTTATTAAACAGCGTTCCCAGCAACTGGGGATTGGTGGGTGAGCTGATATCGCAAATCTTCAGGCCATTCCCAGCCGCAATGGCATAATTTCCATAATAAACAATCTTGTTTGGATTGCCCAGAACGTTATTCTGTACCATTTCGCTAAGGTCTTTTTTTATAAAGTATCCCCCAGCATAAATGTAATCGCCCACTATATTCAAAGGAGCGCAAAAGCTGTATTCCACAGGCATAATCATGAACGCTCCACTAAGAGATGGATTTCCCTCGGTATCCAAAACCCATCTATACAGATAAGATGATGCGATGGTATAAACATAAGCTTCATCAGCACATAGATAAGCGCAATTATGGAAAAACTTCGGAACTGCTTCGAGGTCGGCTGTGTCTATTATGGAACCGCTGTTCAACAGTAGTGATTGACCCTGGATGGCACTTCGCGATGTAATCATCCCGGATATCCTGCCTAGCTGAACCGGGGTCTGGGAATTTAACTGACCATAAACAGCTATTTGGTAATAACTGGAGCAATTGAAGATAAGATTGTTGCCCAAAGCCCAGCAACCATGATAAGCCTGATCGGTCTGCAATAAAGGTAGCGATTCTGGCGTGGCGGGACTGCTTAGTTCATAGCGCAGGAAGGTTCCCAAACCCTTGTCTTCGATAACAGGATAATCGCTGCGGACTACCAAAATGCCATTATCGATCAGCAGGTCGGCTTCGTAAACGCTGAGCGGAAAAAAGATGGTGTTTACCAAAGTCAGAATTGCAGGATCAGTTGCGTTCCAAACCATCAGCCCTGTGTCTGCTCCAGAAGTGCTATACAGATAGCCATTGTGATAGGCTAAACGTTGGCAGAATCCGCTGTATGAGCCTAGCAAAGCTGGGCTGGCTGGATTGCTTATGTTCAGGACACTTATCTGATAGCCTACTGCCACGCCTCCGTGATTGGACACATAGGCATAGTCGCCATTTATCGCAAAATCCATTACCCAATTGGAAAATGTGTATGAGCCTAGCTGCACCGGGGTAAGCGGATTCAACAAATCCCAAATCGTGAAGACATCCGAGCCTTGAATGGCATACAACCTGCTTTCCTGCATCATGTAGCGGTTGGATAGATCGGCAAAACTATTCAGGGTAATCAGATGGCTGATGCTTCCGGTGTCGCTGACGTCGAACACTTCCACCCTGCTGGGACTAACATAAAAGTAAACATAGTTTCCATAGATCAGGAGATTGCCATAGGCTCCAGTGGGATCAGCATAAGTGGCATCGCTGAGATAAAAACTGTCAAGGTATTCCGGATTGGCTGGATTACTGGTGTCATAGCTGATTAGGACATGCTCGGTTCCGCTTATCAAGGCCAGATTGCCTCGGATCTCTATGTCGCAGGCTGAGCCATAAGCTGGCAGAAGTTTGTCCACCAGGCTAACGTTATCGCTTGCCTGTCCGTGTATCATGAGCCAACTAACGCACAGAGCAAACCAGATTAGGTATCTTTTCATACTTACCTCCCTTGGGGTATTACCAAGCAACTATTGTTCCAAATTAGTGAAATAAACTTCAATATTCCTTTCACAACGGAAGCATAATCGCGAATCTACAGACTTCGGAGCCATCCAAGGCTGATTCCAGTAGCTCCACCTCCAATTCCTGGCCGAACAGGTAGTCCATCAGCAGTTTTGTGAATCCACCGCTACAATAGCACCATAGAGAATCAACTTTCGTCCCTTCCAGGATGGAGGCGCGAACAAAAGGACAATGACAGGCATAATAGCGCTTGGTTAACGGATCTGTTTCACATAGCCAGGCAGCCGGATTGTATGGAATTTTCTTTACATACAAGCGCTTTCCATCCAATACGCCAGTTTGTATCTCCTGATCAGATTTCACATAGTCCACCACTGCCTGAGTGATATGCTGCTCAAACCAGAGTTTTCCGTTATCGCTATGTTCCTGGAGGTCCTGCACCAGCCTGGAGTGCTTGTCTTTCAGATAGCAAAGCAGATCAGGAGCGGATTGGAAGTAGGCTTTTTCTTTGGCAAAACCGGATGGGTCAATTCCATGGTGATTGCCGGCCAGGATGTTTCTACATTCTTCCAAGCTGTAGTTGTTGCGAATTCTGTCTAGATAAGTTACTATTGAACTTGGGTATTTGGACAAGTCATTGCCCAATGTAGGAAAACTAATATTGTCGAAAATCTGCGCAGCTTTCTCTTTTCCATATAAATGCTCCATTCTTTTTCGTTGGTTGTCCAGTACATCCAGGGTTCCCAAAAGAGTAATCAGATACGTTGAGATGGCTTTATCGGAGTTAAAGTCGTGGTACCAAAATAGCAGGACGATTTTTTTCACCGCATCATCAGCCCCGGCTACATACTTATCGGCAAAGCCTCTGGCATAGCTAAGCTTGTCTAAAGAGCTGCTAAGGCCGGCAAGATAATCCGGCATAAAATCATCAACCAATTGTTGCCACTCATTATCTTTGCGCTTGTCTTGAAGGTGCAGCATGAATTCGCCAAGTGTTTTCATAGTGTTGCTCCTTTGTTCTGTTTTCTGGAGTCTATGCACATAGCTGTATTATGTTGTCATTTGGGTGGCAGATCGGAATCACCTGGCTGCCTTCCTATCGGGCAAAGAAAATTGATGAATCTTAAAGGTGTCTAGATTTCCTCCGCATCCTGACCATAGATTTCCTTAAAGCGGAGATTATCGATCTCCGAGGGCAATCCTTCGAATACCTTTTGTCCGTCTTTCAAAGCCAGAACCCGGTTTCCATACCGACGCGCCAAGGACAGAAAATGCAGCGAGCAGATTATGCTGATGCCTTCCCGGTTTATCTCTCCCAGGTATTGCATAATGCTGTCTGCCGTAGCAGGATCGAGGCTGGCTACCGGCTCATCGGCCAGGATCAAAGCAGGATTTTGCATCAAGGCCCGGGCTATGCCAACTCTTTGCTGTTGACCGCCGGAAAGGTGTTTTACCTGTTTGCGGGCATAATCCTGTAAACCCATGCGCTTCAGGTTTTGATGGGCCAGCTCATAATCTTCCTTGGAAAAGGGGGCAGTGACGGAATGATAACCAAGCCTTCCACATAGCACGTTGGTGAGCACTGTGAGGTTTTTTACCAGATTGAACTGCTGAAAAACCATGCCGATCTGCCGGCGATAATGCCTTAGTTCGGTTCCTTTCAGGTTCAGCACATCGTTGCCCCGAAAGCGGATTTCACCCTGAGATGGTTCGATCAGCCTGTTTATGCAGCGCAAGAGAGTGGATTTGCCACTTCCAGATAGCCCTAATAGGATTACAAAATCGCCTTCATAAACGCTTAAGTTTAGCTGATTCACGGCCAGTGTTTTTCCGTCATAGCTCTTGTTGAGACTGTTTATTTGAAGTAGTATGTTACTCATTTAAGCAGTTCTGCAGGATCCATATTCATCGCTTTCAAGGTTTGGCGAACCACGTCGTAATCCTTGTCTGAGGCACGTTCCAAGCCGTCGATGTCGTATAGCTCTTTCAGGTTTTTCTTGCCTTCTTCGCTTTGTCCATAACGGTAAAGAGCTTCCAGCACCTGGCTTTCCAATTCCGCAGGAAGACCTTTGCGGAAGGTGACTGTATCATTCGGAATCCAATCGGTATAATCGACAATGCTGATCTTCTCGAATACGTCTGGATGCGTTTCCAGCAGCTTTTCACGGGCGTCCATCGGTTTCCCTGCATCATCAGGAGGCGACCAGTAGGTGCATGCTACGTCAGCTCTGCCGCTATAAACAGCCAGAATCGCCTGAGGATGTCCTCCGGCAAAAAAGTAGTCTTTTGGCGTTATCCCCTTTTGTTTCAGAATTGCAGAGGGATAGATATATCCGGAAGTGGAAGCTGCATCAGTGTAAGCGATTACTTTCCCCTCTAGGTCGGCCAGGCTTTTGATGTTCGAATCAGTGCGGGCTACGAACTGGCCCCGATACTTCGTAAGCCCATTGCGAACCGTCATCAGTTCTACTTGAGCGTCATATTTCTGTTTGGCAAGCACATAGGCATAGGTGGGCAGCCAGGCTATATCAGCCTGATAAGTACCCAAGGCTTCGATCACGGCTGCATAGCTGGTCGGCACGGCGACCTTGAACTGAAAACCGGTTTCCTTGCGCAGGTATCCGGCAATCGCTTCACCGCTTTGCACCACCTTTCCAGCTTCCATGGAAGGGACAAAAAACATCTTGATGGGGTTCTGTTTCGAACCCAGTTTACGGTTTGCCTTCGCCAATCGCGTGTCTTGATTGCCACAGGCAAAAAGCAGTAACAGGGCTGCAAGGGCGTAAAATATCAATCTCTTCATGAGCGCTTACTCTCCTCGTTCAAAGGATAATGGCAACAATCCTCGGGTAGTGCTTGCAGGTCAAGAAAAAAGTGAGGAGCCTACCACCTCAGGCTTGCAAAAAGGGTTCAATCATCGTAAGCAAAGCGCTGAAAAACAGGAAGTTGCACTGAAGAATGGCACTGCGGAATTATAAACTGACACCCAAAGCTGCAAGTTGTGACACAAGGGGAAAGTGGGGATAAGGCTTTGATTGGTGGTGAGATACGATGGACTGGCTTTGGAAATGTCCAAGCGCCTATTTGGACGTTTTTGGACTGTTTGGTGACACTATTATTGCAAATTAGCGAGGCGTTTGGACAGGCTTTGGAAAGAGCAGTTGGGAAAACGGAACTTTGAAATTAGAAAAAGCGCAATTG
>CAZGWB010000131.1:0-6207 GCA_964529335.1 uncultured Candidatus Cloacimonas sp. | reverse complement strand
GGGGGAAGGCTGGTGGAAATTCCATTTACATAGCCTTCAAAAGTGGAAAGTCCTTCCGGCTCAATGAAAACCTGGTGACTGTCCCGCTGGGGAAACTTCACGATTTTGTCTTCTATGGAAGGGCAATACCTTGGCCCTATGCCGGTAATTATTCCAGAATACAAGGCAGACTGATCAAGGTTTTGCCTGATAATCGCATCTGTAACGTCTGTGGTGCGGGTGAGGTAGCAGCAAACCTGGTTCTTCAGTTCGATGTCGCGATAGTAGGAAAAGCCTTGGGGATCAGTGTCTCCGGGCTGAGCTTCCAGTTTGCTGTAGTCCAAGCTACGCAGGTCGATGCGGGGTGGGGTGCCTGTTTTGAAGCGTCTTACTTGCAGTCCCATCGCTGCCAGAGTGCATGAAAGCTGATCTGCAGATGGTTCTCCGCTGCGTCCACCTGGAAAGCTAATCTTGCCTATGTGAATTTTGCCATTTAGAAAGGTTCCTGTGGCAAGGACGACCTTTGGAGCATAGTAACAACGTCCGATTTGACTTACAACTCCCTGCACGGCAAGATTATCGACCAACACATCACAGATATTGGCTTCAATGATCTGCAGATTATCCTGTTTTTCCAAGGTTTCGCGCATAAGCTGTTGATACATTTGACGGTCGTTTTGAGCCCTGGGAGCCCAAACTGCGGGGCCCTTGCTACGGTTCAGCATCCTAAAATGGATTCCTGTGAGGTCTGCAGCGCGGCCAATTTCACCGCCCAAAGCATCGATTTCACGAGCCAGATGTCCTTTGGCGGGACCTCCTATGGAGGGATTACAACTCATGCGACCAATGGCTTCCAGCTTGATGGTAAAAAGAGCAGTGTTCAAGCCCCTTCTGGCTGCGGCAAGGGCTGCTTCGATTCCGGCATGACCTGCCCCTACCACGATGAGGTCAAACTTACTGGAAAACTCCCTCATTGGCTCAGTTTGCTATGAATCCAGGCGTAAAGCGGCTCCAAACCGATATTGTCCAAAGCAGAAACAGGGAAGAGGGGTTCGGATTTCAGCCCCAATTCTTTAGCCAGTTCCCGGGCTGTTTTTGTGATCTTGGTTTTGGGGATTTTGTCGGCTTTGGTGGCCACCACACAGTGATCTATGTTTCTTAAGCGCAGCATTTCAAGCATTTGGATATCTTTCTTGTCTGCGGCGTGGCGGATATCGACCAGAACGATGATACTGCGTAGCTGAGTTCGCTGTTCGAAGTATTTTCCGATCATTTTGCGCCACTTTTCCTGTTCGGCCTGCCCAACTTCAGCAAAGCCATAACCAGGCAGATCAGTGAGCTGCAGGAATCCGACTTCCTCTGTATTGGCCACTTTATAACGAATCAGAAAGAAATTCAGCAGCCTGGTTTTGCCAGGGTGCGAAGAAGTCTTGGCCAAGCCATGATGATCGGTTAAGAGATTTATCAGGGTGGACTTACCAACGTTGCTGCGTCCGGCAAAGGCAAACTCGGGATAAGCTGAAGCCGGATAGTCGGCCGGTTCCACGGCGCTTTTTACAAAGAAGGACTGCACAAAGCGGATCATGGGCGGTAAACCACACTGCTGCGCTCTGATTCGCAGATTTCCACTTCGTAAACCCTGGCTGGCTGTTCTTCAAGCTCTTTGGCCATGCGTTCAAAGATAAAGCGTGCCAGGTTTTCGGAGGTTGGGTTCAGGCCATTCAGGCTTTTCACCTCGTTCAGATAGGCATGATCGAGCTCATCCAGAATATGTTTTAGCATAGTCTTGATGATCCCGAAATCCATGGCCATGCCTATTTCATCCAGTTTATCAGTTTGCAGGCCGATGCGGACTTTCCAGTTATGACCATGCAAATTGCTGCAGGCACCTTGGTAACCGCAAAGCCGGTGGGCTGCGGAGAATGTATCGCTAACGCTGAGATAATACATATTTGGCTCTCTCTAAAAGTATTTTTTGCGAATAAAGACCAGCACCAGAACGATGGACAGCATCACAGAAATCCCCATAACGATGGCAAAGGCATAGCTGTTTTCCTGAAAGGGCAAGTGCACATTCATTCCGTAAATGCTGGCAATCAGGGTGGGCAGGGCAAGAATTATGGTGATGGAGGTGAGGAATTTCATCACCACGTTCAGGTTGTTTGAGATAATGGAGGCAAAGGCATCCATCATCCCGCTCAGAATGCTGCTATAGATATTGGCCATTTCGATGGCCTGCTTGTTTTCGATGATCACGTCGTCGATCATATCTTCGGCCTCAGGATCGTTATGCAGCCAGCGTGAGCGTTGCAAGCGCTCCAGAATGATCTCATTCGATTTCAGGGATGTATTGAAGAACACCAGCGACTTTTCCATGCGCAGCAAGCGGATCAGCTCCTTGTTTCGCATGGATTGATGCAGCTCGTTTTCGATCTGAGTGGTGCGCCGGTTTATCTCCTTCAGAAACTTCAGGTAATATATGGCGGTGCGGAGATTGATATTAAGCAAAAAACTCTGCTGGGTAATCGGAAAGCTGCGGTGTTTGCCGTCCAGATACTGGGTTAGCACCTCGTTGTCGTAATAGGAAACTGTGATCAGTTTGTCCGGAGTGGCGATTATGCCAAGGGGTGCGGTGGCAAAGGATACGCTGGCAGTGCGGTGTTTATAATAGATCGGCACGCGCAGAATGATCAGCATATTGTTGTCGTCCCATTCCAGACGCGCATTTTCATCGGCATCCTGGAGGTCGGTGATAAAATCCTCTTCCAGGTTAAAGCGGGTGATGATCTTTTGCGCTTCTTCCGGAGAGGGGTTTTCCAGATGTATCCAGAACGCTTCATCCATTGTAATGGCAGGAATAAAACGCTGCTGAACCACTTTGAAACTGTGGATCATGATAACCTCCTTTCCGGTTTGTTTGGTTTGCCAAGATTCTTTGGCCTGCTTTTTGTGGCAAGAAAAAAATGGCGGCTGGCTATAAGCTTATCAGTCAAGGAGATGTAAGAGATAGTCAGGGAACAATCGGGAAGAACACAGTACGCATGGCATGGTAAATCGGGCAATCAGTGGGCTATCATACCGGAGTCATACCGCATGCTCATCCGGTATGACTCCGGTATGACTAAGTTGACAGTGGTTTGAGGACAGGGGACAGGTCTCAGGCTTGCATAACCGGCTCAATGTATTGCATAAAGTCCTCCCACACGTTCACTGGCAAGCGTTTGGCTTTGCCTTCAGAGGCGAAAACGATCAATAGTTCTGCTTTCAGGCAAAGCTCTCCGGAAGAATTGAACACATCCTGATGCCATCTGCCTTTCAGGCGGTTCATTTCGTAGAACCAACTGTTTACGGTGGCCACTTCTTCCAGGTCGAGGGCCTTTATATAGTCCAACTCCACGCGGTAAACGAAAAACTGGATGTTTTGCTGTTTCAGAGCGGACAGAGGGATGTTCATATCGATCATCGCTTCGCTGCGTGCCGCTTCCAGAAGCTGGAGGTAATTGGCGTTGTTCATGTGGCCATAGATGTCACACTCGTAGCCGTAGATTCTTTTGTTAAAAGTAAAAATCATGTCTCTATCCTTATGCAAAGCGGGATTTTGCTTGACCGATATCCCTGCCTGATTTGCTTTGTAAAAAACTATCTAAAAAACAGAGGATATTATGACGGCCAAAAATGTCAACCCCAAAATAAAGCCGACAAAAAAGAATACACCCACCTATGCAGCTCCCGCCAAACCGGACGCACCTAAATTAGCCGCTTTTACCAAGCATTTGCCGCTGGTCTTGGTGGCTGTGTTGTTTTTGCTGCTCAGTTTGCTCTATTTCCCCATCGCCTATCAGAACCAGGCACCCCAGGCCACTGATATCACCCAATGGGAGGGTGCCGCAAAGACCATTATCGATTACAACGAGACGCATGGCGACAATGCGCTTTGGACGCCGATGATGTTTTCCGGCATGCCCAGCTACATGATCTCTTTTCCGAATCGCTATCCTTTTTTGGAAAGCCTTTCCAGGCTTACGGACAAGGTGATTAACTGGCGGATTTTTCTGCTGTTCATAGGTGGTTTGGGTGTTTTTCTGCTGATCAGGCAGCAAAAGCTGAGCCCCTGGCTGGCCTTTTATGCCGCCCTGGCTTTCATGTTTTCCTGCCATTGGCTGGGACTTGTGGAGATTGGACACAACACCAAATACCGTGCCATTATGTATATTCCCTGGGTGGTTTGGGCGCTCTTCAGACTGTTCGAAAAGCCGAGTTTGTTAAATCTGGGCTTGATGGCCTCATTTTTGATTACTCAACTGCGGGAAAACCATCCTCAGATCTCCTATTATCTCTACCTTTTCGTAGGCATGTTCTGGGTTTACCAGCTCATTACCAGTATCCAGGAAAAGCAGGGTAAGCGTTTGATTATGGCTACGGTCATGATGGCTGCGGCCTTTGGTTTAACAGTTTTGGCGGTTATGAATCCATACTTGAGCAATCTGGAATACAGTCATTACACCATGCGTGGCGGAGCGGCTGGATTGGAAAAAAGCTATGGCCAGGCTTGGAGTTTTCCGCCTTTGGAAGTATTCTCTTTCATTATTCCTGACCTCTTTGGGGGCATAAACCAAAGCTATTGGGGTTATATGCCCTTCACTCAGATCTATAACTACTTCGGGATTGTGGTTCTGGCCCTGGGAGTGCTGGCGCTGTTTGGCAAGCACCGTAAGTTGTCCATATTTCTATGGATAAGCTCTTTCATTTTTACTCTTTTAAGTTTTGGCAGTTTCACTCCGGCCTTGTCGGACTTCTTCCTGAAGGTGCTGCCGATGTTCAATAAATTCCGCGTTCCCAGCATGATACTTACCATGGTGCAGTTTAATGCGGTGCTTTTGGCTGCTTTGGGTTTGGATGGACTGATCGCCAAAGCCGGAGATCACAAATGGCAAAAGAACCTCTTCCGGGCTTTTTGGATCAGCGGCGGCGTCTTTGTGCTGTTTTTGCTGTTGGGCAGAAGTGTTTTCGGTTCACTTCCCTTTACCACGGAAGCTGAGACGGCTCGTCTGCAAGCCAATAATGCCCTTTCGCAGCTAGAGCAGATCAAGGATCTGCGCTTGGGAATGCTGTATAAAAGCGGAATCATCAGTCTGCTGTTTTTGACCATCAGCCTTGGACTGGGCTACCTGTTTTCCGTAAAAAAGCTAAAAGAAACGGCACTGGTTGTGCTGTTGTGCCTGATCACCTTTATTGACCTCTATATCTACACCGGAAAATACCTGAAAGACCTCTATCCGCTTAGCGAAAGAACCGCCCGTTTTGAGATGCAGGATTTTGACCAGTTCTTGCTGGAAGACAAGGAGAACTATCGCATCTATCCGTTTAACATGGGTCAGATCAGGCCAGCCGGCGAATGGGCTTACTATCATCAAAGCGTGGATGGCTACAGTGCTGCCAAGCTGAAACGCTACGACGATGTCCTGAAACTTCTGCAGGGTGGAGCAAACGGAGATGGCGAACTAATACGCTATCTGAAGGGAGTTTATGAAGGTGGCGGTAAAGAAACGCCGACGCCGGTGCTGGATATGCTGAATACCAAGTATTTTATCTATCCGGATTCTTTGCCCTACGCCAGTATGTTAAATCAGATCAGACCGGTTTTTGGGAGCTACACGGGAGCGCACATCTATCAAAACCTGAAGGCTCTGCCCAGGGCTTGGTTTGTTGATTCGCTGCTGGTGATTCCTGATGCGGCAAAACGCCTGCAAAAGATGGCTGATCCTCACTTTGAACCACGCAGAACGGCTATCGTGGAAAGCCAGATTGATGGCATATCCAGGCCAGATAGCGCCTATGCTCAGCAGACAAAGGCCGAGTTGCACTCGTTGAGCTATGATGTCCTCAGTGACAAGGATGCCTTTCTGGTGCTGTCCGAAGTGTATTATCCAGCCGGTTGGAAAGCCTATCTGAACGGAAAGGAAACTGAGATTTACCCCGTGAACCATGTGCTGCGCGGCATGAAGATTCCCAAAGGAAAATACAGCCTGGAACTGAAGTTTGCTCCAGCCAGCTACAAGCGCAGTCTGGCCTTCAGCTTAACCGGATTGTTGCTGGCGCTGCTTGCCTTGCTTGGGGGTCTGGCCCTGGAGTACAAAGGAAAACTACTACAAAATAAACAGGAATAAACCAGCAAGTATCTGGCCAAACCTTAGATTAGAACCCCGTAGTGAAGTTAGATTACTCGCC
>CAZGWB010000130.1:0-6288 GCA_964529335.1 uncultured Candidatus Cloacimonas sp. | reverse complement strand
GTCCAACCGTGGCCATGAGCCAGATATTGAACTACCACAGAGTTCTAAACGGAACCCGTTTGAATGACTCAGATGATTATTTACACAACTATGGAGGCCGTTATTATTGGATCGATAACGACTTTACTGCCCATGGCTTTCCCTCCTTCCCAGTGTTAAACGGCTATCTCGATCAGATCAATTATCGCTTTCGCTATGGCCAGGAGCTTACAGACAGCCTGAAGGCAGCTCTGATCTTCGCATGCGGAACAGCCATGAAACAGGTTTATTCTTCGGAAGGTTCCGGAACCTTCGGTGTAAATCAGGCTTTGCAAGGTTTTCAGAGGTTCAATTTTCCCGATGTGGAATTGCTGACCGAAACTTCTCCAGACCTCTACCCACGCATGAGCAGTAATATCAAAAACGCTCAACCGGTGCATCTGGCAGTGGTTACTCCTGCTTGGGATAGTGGGCACAATGTGGTTGTGGATGGATACAATACAAACGATTATTATCATCTGAATTTTGGCTGGGGCGGCCAATATAACGGCTGGTATCTGCTACCCTCACAAATCCCTTATGGGCTTACCGTGGTGGAAGGTGCTATTGTGGATATCGCTCCCTACAACTATGTATTTACGGTTCCCGATACTTTGGTTTGCCATGCCAATACCCCTGCCAGCCTTGAGATCATCAATATGCACAGTGAAGCCATCACTCTGGAGGAAATCCAGTTTGATACAAATACCAGCGGATATGACTGGATTTTGTGTTGTCAATCGCCTTTACCTGCAACCATTCCAGCTGGGGGCTTGTTTACTCTGAATCTCACTCAAAACTACGGCGGCGGAAAAGACAGACCTTGCATTACCAGCATGACCTTGATACTTGATCAGGGCTTTGCAAACGTTCCCATCAAGTATGAGTTGCCTATTGCCACCCAGGACGAGGTGTTGCCTGCAAAACCCTTGCTGCTGAGCAATTATCCTAACCCCTTCAATCCCGAAACAACCCTCAGCTTTAGCTTGGCAACCAGTGGCCAAGTAAGTCTTAAAATCTACAACTGCAAAGGACAACTGGTTAAGGAACTTGTTAATTCCAATCTGGATGCGGGAGCGCACAGAAGTGTGTGGAATGGCACAGACCAAGTTGAACGGCCTGTCGCTTCGGGAGTTTATTATGCACGTTTGGTTTCTGGAACCTCAAGTCGACTACACAAAATCCTGCTGATGAAGTAAGATTTCTAAGGTTAGGACGGATAATTTGTCCATTGAAGTAGCAGATTATCTGCCATATGTTGGCCACAATCAATCTTATGGTATTGAGAGAGAAATGATTAGAAGTATTTACATCGAAGTGAGGTTCTTGTGACCAGCAGCGAAGCCATAATCAAACTGATCAAGTCCATCCCTTCCGGCAAAGTAATGAGTTATGGTCAGGTGGCAGCTTTGGCAGGGATTCCCCAAGGTGCCAGGCTGGTGGTTCGAGTTTTAAATTCCAGCAGTAGAAAGCACGATCTTCCCTGGTGGAGAGTGGTTCGCAGCAATGGCGAAATCGGCTTGCCTGGAGAAGGCGGAGCACAACAGCGAGAGCTTTTGAAAAACGAAGGGATTGCGGTGGAAGAGGGCAAACGCATTCCCAAGCAATACTTTTGGCAAAAAGGAGACTGACAAATGCATCCAGACATAGTTCAATTGAAAGAAAAACTGAAAACACTTCTGCAGAACCGGACTGAGGTTCTGGCAGCCTGGGAAGGCGGGTCTGCAGCCACAGGGTTTTTGGACGAGTATTCCGATCTAGATTTGGGCATCGTTACCGAGAAAGACATGGCAGATGAACTTTTCAGTCTGCTGGAGGATTTTTTAACTGCCCATTATGGCATCAAAGCCAAGTTTAGAATGCCGGAGCCGGCGTGGCATGGCATGTCACAATGCTTTTATCTGCTGGATAAGCTTCCACCTTTGTTCTATTGCGATATCGCCATTGTCTGCAAGGACAATCCCCATAAGTTCACCGAACCTGACAGGCACGGAAACGCAATTGTCTGGTTCGATAAAGAAGATGTTTACAAGGCTGATCCGACTCCTCAAGATGAGCTGGACTCAATAGCCCAAAGGGTGTATAGAATGGCAACGGACACCGCTTTTTTGGGAACTATCGAGCTGCAGAAAGCCCTGGCCAGAAAGAACTGGATGGCGGCCAGCATGAACTTTACCACCTATGTTTACCGGCATCTGGTGCCGCTGCTGAATCTGAAGTATCGTCCCGCCAAAGCGGATTTTGGCATTCGCTATGCCGAGCGAGATTATCCTGCTACGGAAGCCGCAAAACTTGCCAAGCTGCTGCAAAACAGCTCACTGGAAGATATCGAGGCTCATTTTGCAGTTGCGGAAGAGTGGTTTACGGACTTGCATAAAGCCTTGCTAGCCGTGTATGGCTGATAATCACTGCTGGTCAAAGCCGCGAAATAGCTTATAATATTTGTAAAAATACATCCAAGGGAGGAAAGAACCATGGCCAAGAAGATAATTCTGATGATTCTGATCAGCGTTTTGCTGTCCGTGTTGGCAACCGTAGTGGTAAACCAATTGAAGAACAAATGCCCGCTCTGCAAGGGTGAAGAACCTGAAGAGGAAGCAAATGGCGATGAATAACGAGGCAGAACTCAAGCCCAGAAGCATGAAAGGCAAGCTGATTATCTTTGTGGTCATTCTTGTGCTGTTGGCCGTTTTAGCCGCTTTTGGACTGCCACGATATTACAAATGGCGCAACAACAAACTTTCCCTGTCTGCCCAAAACGCCGTTACGGAGCTCCGCAAAAGCGTGGATGCCTATTGGAAATCAAACGGTAAAATGAGCGGATTTACCCTGGAATCAGCCATCATGGAAGCCAAACTGAGCAAGAAGACCTTAAAAAACTGGAAGTTTGTGGTGGTTTGGAAACCAGGAGAGATTTACACCAAGGAGCTGGTGGACAAGCTATCCAATGTGCAAACCAACGAATACGTTTATGTAGCCCCCTTCCAGGCAATCTTTGCCACAGCTACTCTGGAAAACCCCCTGCCAGCCGGAACCAAAGTCTGGTTCGACGGCGATGCAAATATCTTCCACGGCTTTGGGGTGGATGATATCCCGGAACCGGACTGGAGCAAGATATTTCCTGATCCGTGATTTTTGGGGCTTCCAAACTCCGATTTGCAGAGATCGTAGGGGCGAACTGCGGTTCGCCCGAAACAGCTACCAAAAACTCCGATTTGGCAAGGTAGAAGCTGCATCTTGCAGCTTATCTTTCAAGCGTCCGGAGGAGGCTTCCACATTAGGTAATCAGAGGATTATCCACCCTTTTGCTCACCCATGTCATGATCCTCCCTTGGCACCCGCACGGCACTCATATCCCACGCAGAAGCCTCCCTAATCTGATTCGGGTGGAGTCCGCGTGGAGTCCGCGAGGCATCCGCGTGGCAAGGGAGGATGGAACAGGGATGAAAACTCCCTGGAACACCAAAAAAAGAAACACGATTTTTCTTAACACTCTGCTTCCATCTATAATCAAACCTTGTTCCACTTTTCTACTTTTACCCTTCTTCACTTTTTGACCTTCCCACACCCAAATCATCACTCATTTCCTCAAGGCCTGCTGGAAGTTTTTCCCCAAAACCAGATGCCGGAAGATCGTCTTGATAGCAGTCCAAATAGCTGAAGGAGGCATGGCTTTGCGTTTGAAGCTCTGAAAAAAAAGCGGAATCAAGCGCCAGCCCTTGGAAAGATATACCCGAAGATATGCTTTGGGAAGGTATTTTTCCAGGGCTTCAGGGCTGATCCCCAAAGGCTGGTAAACGCAGTGCATGGCATCGTAATCTTCCCAGTTGTAATGCCTTATCCGGTTTTCTGCCAGCAGTCTATGGAATAGCTCCGTGCCCGGAAAAGGAGTAAGGATACTGATCACCACATAGCCCAAAGGCAGGCTGCTGAAAAAGCGGATGTTCTGTTTGAGGTGTATTTCGGTGTCAAATTCATCTCCGGAACCCAGGATCATATACCAGTTGTGGGAGATAGCCAGGCCATTCATGATTCTTATTGCCTGTCTGATCTGCGCTATATTAATCTTTTTGTGCATTCGCTCCAGCACTTCCGGGATCCCGCTTTCGATGCCGATGGATACCAGTGAACAGCCTGTTTTGGCCATGCGGGCAAAGAGCTGAGGGTTGTTGCAGATCGTATCCACCCGGCTCATGCAGTTGTAGTGAAACTTCAGGCCTTCTGCCTCGACGGCGTCGCAAAAGCTGTGCATCCAGGCTGGATCGAGAGTAAGGTTATCGTCGTGAAACCAAAAGGTATCTTCGCCCCAGCCAAGGTATTCTTTGATCTCCTCGATAACGGCTTTCACGCTGCGTTTACGGTAGCTTCCGGCATAAAAAGCCGAGATCGAACAGAAGGAGCAATCGTATGGACAGCCACGGGATGACACGATCTTTGGCTTGAAGGTAAATTCTGGCGCACAGAGGTCTCTGGTGATTTTTGGCAGATGCTCGATATCTTTCATGATCACTATTTGTGAATCATTACAGTATTTTCCGTTGAGCTGGTAAACGATACCTTCTATCTCGGGATGGACATTTCCCTTTTCCAACTCAGCTAACAGCTTGGGAAAAACCTCTTCGCCTTCGCCACGGCAGATGTAGTCCACACCGGTATCGGCAAATACTTCTTTGTACATAAAAGTGGCATGGTGGCCGCCGATGATGGTTTTAACATCCGGATAGCGCTTTTTTACATGGATCAAAAGCTCACGCATCACCGGATAGGTGGATGTAACGCAGGACACCCCCAAAACATCAGGCTGATAATGCTGGATGTAGCCATCAACAGTGTCCCGGTCGGCAATAACCACTTTTACCTGATGTCCGGCATCCCTGGCTGAGGCAGCCACATAGAGCAAACCCTGCAAAATCTGGTTTCCTTTTCGCAGGCTTTCCAAACCTCCGGTTGTGGAGCGAGGAGAGATTAAAAGAACTTTCATAGGCATCCTAAATCGGTTTTCGCCAGCCTTAGATTTGCCAGTCCTTTGTCAAGAAATTCAGATAATCGGAAAGGCAGGAAAAAGTTCCCCTTGACACAAAAAGCTCTTTTTTAATAAGGGCTTAGGGTAGAATAACAAACAAAAGAACATGGAGGAAACATGTCCGACAACCTGAAATATGGTAGTATCAGTTCCCGCGAAGCAATGGAACTGGAAGAAAACTACGGAGCGCATAATTACCATCCGCTGCCGGTTGTGCTTGCCAAAGGAGAGGGTGTATTTATGTGGGACCCGGAAGGAAACCGCTATTACGATTTCCTGTCAGCCTATTCTGCTGTGAACCAGGGTCATTGCCATCCGAAGATCATCGATGCACTTATTGAGCAGGCCAAAACCTTAACGCTCACATCCCGGGCTTTTTTTAATAACAAGCTGGGTGAATACGAAAAATACATAACCGAGTACTTCGGTTTTGATATGGTTCTACCAATGAATTCCGGCGCTGAAGCTGTGGAGACGGCTATGAAGCTTGCCCGTAAATGGGCTTACCAAGTGAAGGGAGTGGAACCCAATAGTGCGATCATTATCTTCGCCGAAAATAACTTCCATGGCCGCACCATCGCCATCATTTCCGCATCCTCCGATCCGGATTGCTACGAGGGTTTTGGACCCTTTGCGCCTGGTATAGTGCGCGTTGCTTATGACGATGCCAATGCCCTGAAGGAATACCTGGAAAAGCATGGCAAGAATGTGGCTGCCTTTATCGTGGAACCCATCCAGGGTGAAGCAGGGGTTTACGTTCCTGGCGATGGCTACTTGAAAGCCTGTTTCGACCTGTGTAAACAACATAATGTGCTGTTCGTAGCCGATGAAATCCAGACCGGACTGGCTCGTACCGGAAAGCTGCTGGCCTGCGACTATGAAAACGTCCGTCCAGATATGCTGATCCTGGGAAAAGCTCTGGCCGGTGGCGTGTTACCAGTATCCGCAGTTTTGGCCGACAAGGAAATTATGCTGCAGATCAAGCCGGGGCAGCATGGCTCCACTTATGGCGGCTTCCCTCTTGCTTGTGCAGTAGCTAAGGCATCCTTGGAAGTGATCAAAGAAGAAAAACTGGCTGAGCGTGCCTTCGAAATGGGCGAGTATTTCCGCAACGAACTGCGCAAGATAGACCATCCCATGCTGAAGCTCGTACGTGGCAAAGGTCTGTTGAATGCCATCGTGGTAGAACCCAAGAACGGCTATGAGGCCTGGGATGTTTGCCTGAAGCTGAAAGAGAAAGGCATTCT
>CAZGWB010000129.1:0-6357 GCA_964529335.1 uncultured Candidatus Cloacimonas sp. | reverse complement strand
CTATTTTTCCCGTTTCTATGGCAGCATCAAAAAAGTGCCTGTGTTGCATTGAGAACTTCTTCAGTCCTTTGGGAAACGACAACAGAGCTTCCCCATTAAGGTTCAAGAGGGCAATCTGGCGATAGTCGTCCTGTCTTTGATATACCTGCATCCAGGCGTTCAGATTGATATGGTCGGAGGAGGAATAGCCGTTAGCCAGAACTCTGGCCGCCATCTCCCTAATCAACTGGGTCTCATAGATCTGTCTAGCATCCTCCGTCCGCTCTGTGTACCAGTTCGTTATCTGAGTCACCTTCAAATCAGCCAAGGAACTAAGTTCTTTACGTGCATTTTCATCCACCTGTTTCAACTCGCCAGCTAGATAAATCATGCCAACTATTCCCAGCCCGAGGGCTAGAACCAGAGTAGTGAGAAATGTGGTTCTATTTTTCTTGCCAATGGTAGACGCAGCTTTGTTGCTAACAGGTTCTGCAGTTGAAGGGTAGCTGGTGTTTTCCATGTTATCCTCTGTTGTTGCCTGGTTTTTGGGGAATAAATTCTGAACTAAATTACAATATAACCAAGAATTGAAAAATGCATAATACCGGCAACCATTTTCCTATGATCATATACCCCAAAAAGCAATGGCGAGAACCAGTTTAACTGCTTATAATATCTATCGAGGAGATAAAAATGAATATTCAAGACAACTACAGGATGGTAATAGCAGCCGAAATAAGAGCACAGAAGATGTATGCCGCCTTGGCCAGGAGTTTTTCCAATCCTGAAACCAAGAATATGTACACTGAACTGGTATTGCTGGAACAAAATCATGAAACCAAGATGAGGGCAGCTTTTGCCAGGCTCTTTCCTTCCGAAGAACTAATTATTCCAGAGGAAACAATCAGCGAACTAAAGGGGATAGACCTAAGCGATCCGCAGAAAGTTCTGGAATTTGCCATCAGCCGGGAAGAACTGGCCGAAGGTATCTATACAAGTATGGCCGAAACCTGCACGGAAGCTGAGCTGAAAAAGCAATTAATGCAATTTGCGAAAGAAGAAGATGAGCACAAAACCCTACTTCTTGCTGAAATTCAACGTCTGCAGGGAGCACAGGTCTGGTTCGATCCCTCTGAACTGACCGGATTGATGGAGGACTAAGCCACTTAATGGCAGATAAAGATCAACGAAGCTTGTTTGAGAGCGAAGAGCTGCAGAGCCGGGACGCCCCTTTGGCCGAAAAGCTGCGTCCACAAAGCCTGGACGAACTGAAAGGCCAGGAGAAACTGATTGCGGCGAATTCGCTACTCCAACAGATGGTGGAAAGCGGCCAATATCACTCCTTTATCCTTTGGGGTCCCCCCGGTAGCGGTAAAACTACCATTGCCCGGATCATCGAAAAGATTAGTGGCTTCCATTTCATCCACTTTTCGGCGGTTCTCTCCAGTATCAACGACGTGAAGGCCGTGATGAAGGATGCCGATTACATCCATAGAACCCGCAACCGGCGAAGTATTCTCTTTATTGACGAAATTCACCGTTTCAATAAAAGCCAGCAAGATGCTTTCTTGCCCTATGTGGAATCCGGAGCGGTAATCCTGATCGGAGCCACGACTGAAAATCCTTCCTTTGAGGTAATTCCAGCGCTTCTCTCACGCTGCCATGTGTTCGTTTTGGAAGCGCTGAAAGAAGCTGACCTGAAGCTGATCCTCCAAAGAGGCTTTAGTGAATTGGGATTGGAAAATGATGAGGAGATAATCGGCTGGATGGCGCAAAACTGTGGGGGAGATGCCAGACGCGTCTTAAATGAACTGGAGCTTATAAAGCCTTACCTGCAAAAGAATCCGCACCCCCCTGTAGCGGAACTGGCTTCAACCTTGGCCAAGAAAACCATGTTTTACGATAAGAACCGCGAAGAGCACTACAATCTTATCTCCGCTTTGCATAAGTCCTTACGCGGTTCTGATCCCCAGGCCGGATTATACTGGCTGGCGAGAATGTTGGAGGCTGGCGAAGACCCTCGCTATCTGGTGCGCAGGCTGATCCGCTTTGCCAGCGAAGACATAGGTCTGGCCGATCCCAATGCTCTGGTGCAAGCCATAGCCGCCAAGGATGCCCTGCTCTTCATTGGCATGCCGGAAGCCAGTAATGCCTTGGCGCAACTGGTGGTGTATCTGGCAACTGCTCCCAAGAGCAACAGCCTTTATACTGCGTATGGCGCAGCAGCCGAGGATGCCCGAAAAACAAGCCATTACGGGGTGCCTCTGCAGATCCGCAATGCTCCCACCAAACTTATGAAGGAGCTGGATTATGGCAAGGATTATGCCTACGACCACGAACATGAGCATCATTATTTCTACCAGAAATACTTTCCGGACAGAATGACCGAGAAGACTTACTATACTCCGGGGCAATACGGTTTCGAAAAGGAAATTCAAAAACGCATTGAGTGGTGGGACAAACTTAGGGAAAAGCAGAAAAAGTAATTACTTTTAGCTGCTGCGCACCAAGCGGAACCCGATATACTGATAACCCCGGTTTGGATCTCCTTTTTCGCGCCATAGGATATTCAGGTTGCGTCCTTCGCCGTTATTGATGCTTCCACCGCGGATTGTTTTTTGCGTTCCTGTGTCGGGGCCGGTGGGGTTTATAAAGGTAGGCAGAGCCCGGATGTAGTTTGCATCATACCAATCCCAAACCCACTCAGCCACATTTCCGGTCATGTCGTAAACACCCCAATCATTTGGGCTCTTGGTTCCCGGAGTATGAATGCGCCCACCGCTGTTGTCGCGGTTCCAGGAAACCTCATCTGGATTGTCCGAGCCGCTGTAATTGAACAGTTGACCTGCTTTGGCGGCAATTTCCCATTCTGCTTCCGTAGGCAGGCGATATCCGTTTGCCTTGAAGTTGCAGGTTATCACTCGCGAAGCTCCTACACCCCGAATCGTGTATGCAGGCTTCAGCCCTTCGCTTTCGCTGCGGCCATTGCAGTAAATGGCGATATCAAACCAGCTAACGTTGTCCACAGGCAGTTTTTCGCCAAAACTGGAACAATTGGCCGGTTTCATAAAGCGGCTCCATTCGGCTTGCGTAACTTCGAATTTGGCAATGTAGAAAGACGAAAGTGATACGTTGTGATGCAGATTGTCCTTCAAACGGCCAAAGCCCAAAGTATTGGCATCGACGAAGATCATATTGCTGGGAAGTTTGGCTTTCTGAGTGCCGTTAGTTGGCGCAGAAGCAGTGTAATCCGTATTGGGAAGCTGTTTGCGAAAATCCTCGCGTTCCGTGCGAACTCCGGCTTTCAGGTCTCCATAACTGGTTCGGATTGGTTGATCATCCCTAGTCTGAATTGGATTGGCGGGATTATCCAGGCTGTCCTTTTCCGTCTTGGGGGTCAGGAAACCTGAATAGTGCAGTTTATCTCCCTTCCCACCAAAGAGCACGCTGTAAACGTTTGTGGTAAGGAACATAACCAGAATTCCCAAAATCAGGATTACCAGAAACCAGAACCGAAGTTCTATCTGTGTTTTGGGTTTATCAGCTTTGCTAAGATCTTCTAACACCCCGGGATTGGTTTTTTCCACTACTGTCCAGATTTGCTCGCTTTCCAGAGGAGGCAGATTTACCAATTCTGTCAGTAAGCTTTCCAAGGAAGAATACCGCTGCAAGATATTGCGGTGCAAGCATTCAGCCAGAATTCTATTAAAACTGTGGCTAACCCCGGAGATATAGCTGAATTTCTTGGTGGCCAGCGCATCGAAGCTGTAGATGGTTTTATACATGGCATGTTGCGACAAAGCCTGGGCCAAAACCACAGCCAATGAGAATATCTCATCGCGTTGATCGCGGTCTTCGAAAGTGACAGCAGAGGAAAGGATTATGGCATTGTCGTTTTCATCCACCATGATATTGGTAAGAGCCAGCTTGCTAAGGGTAAGCCTGTGTTCGTGAATCACAAGGGCAGATTTTACCAGTTGAGGGGCTACATGACGGATGAATTTCTCCGTCAAACGCTCTGGGTTATGTGTTTTTATGTGCGCCAGTGAAACGCCATGGATATATTCTGCAACCATATAAGCCGGATCGTGGTGTGGGTCTATCTCCACTACCCTGGCGGTATGCTTGTCTTTCAAGCTATTCAAAAGTTCCAGGCGTTTTTGGATGCCGTAGATGGATTCCACGCTGCTAAAGCTTGATTTGTAGAATATCTTCAGCAGATACTGGTTCCCATCCTTTTCTGCTACGTATTTCACGCCCTCACTGTCTTTATTTACATTCTTGATAATCCGGTAATCCCGAAAAAACTGTCCCGGTTCAAAAAGGGCGTAATGCGGAATCGCCAGGTTTTCCGTCTTGTGAGAACCGTTTTTTGGCAATACCGGCTCGGAAACCGCCGCCACCGTTTCAGCAGGCTGTTGGTTTTCTCCGCAACTTGGGCAAAACTTTGCCCGTTCGGGAATCTGGGTGCCACAATTCAAACAGAACTTAGCGATGCTATCCTCCTGATTTACTACGAAGATACTTTGTTTATGGCAAGATGCACTTCGTGCCCATTGATGTCAACGCTGCTCATCTGACCGGACACTGAACCTGTGTGAACCAGGCTGGTGGCCAGGGTTTCGCTCATGATATAATCTCTATGTGCTTCCACGGCTTCCACTATCACTTCCGGGGCGGCCATACGCACTTCAATGCTGTCCATTATCTCCAATCCCAGCTCTTTACGTGTAAACTGAATCTTATTCACCAATTCCCGGGCATAGCCTTCGTTAAGCAGTTCAGGGCTTAGCCGGGTGTCCAGAGCCACATAGATATCTTTTTGATTGGCAAATACATAGCCTTCTCTGGGCAGGATGTGGACCACAAGGTCTTCAGGCAGCAGAATCAGCGTTTCGCCTTCCACAGCCAGCTCGAACGAACCTTGGTCTGCAAATGCGGCAAGGGCTTCTGCGCCGCTTGTCTGGCTAAGTGCGGCGCCGATGGCTTTCATCAGCTTGCCATATTTGGGACCCATTACTTTGAAGTCCGGCTTCAATTCATACTGCACAAAGCCGTCTTCCTCGCGCACAAAATTGATCTTATGTATATTCACTTCTTCTTTCACGAGCTCAAGCATATCGGCCAGGTCAGCTTGAAGTTTGGCGGGAACGAACATCTCGCCCAAAGGCTGACGAACCTTTATCTGGCAATCGTTTCTGGCTGCCCTACCCAAGGAAACCACATCGATCACGCTGCGCATTTTCCGCTCCAGGTCTTTGTCCATGTATGTTTCTCCGGATACTGGGAAAAGCTCCAGATGCACGCTTTCACCGGCTTTCAGGCTGGTATAGAGTTCTTCGGCCAAATACGGCGCAAAGGGTGCAATTAGCTTCGAAGTCTCCACCAGAACCTGGTATAGAGTGCGATAGGCGGCCACCTTGTCTTCAGTCAGCTCAAAAGCCCAAAATCTTCTGCGGCTGCGGCGCACATACCAGTTCGAAACTTCATCGATTACAAAGTCCTGAATCAGGCGAACGGCTTTTGTAAAGTCGTAAGCGTCTGTAAACTTGCGCACATCGGAGATTACACTGTGCAAACGGGAAACGATCCAGCGGTCAATTTCGGCGCTACGTTCCCAATCGTAGGGGTATATATTCGCGTCAAAGCCGTCGATATTGGCATAGGTGGCGTAGAACGAGTAAACATTCTTTAGGGTTCCCATGAATTTACCCAGGATTTCCTTTACCCCTTCCACGTCAAAGCGGGTGGGAACCCAGGGCGGCGAAACCTCCAGCAGATACCAGCGAATGGCGTCTGCTCCGTAGTTTTGCATCAGCTCGATCGGCTCCACAGCATTGCCTTTGGACTTGCTCATTTTCTGGCCGTTTTTATCCAGAATCATGTCGTTCACCAGGCAGCTTTTGTAGCTGGATACTCCTTTTAACAGTGTGGCGATGGTAAGCATGGAATAGAACCAGCCACGTGTCTGGTCGATTCCCTCCGAGATGATGTCGGCAGGGAACAGCTCAGTGTCAAATCTATCGGCATTTTCAAAGGGATAATGCCACTGGGCAAAGGGCATCGAACCGCTGTCGAACCAGCAGTCGATCACTTCCGGGGTGCGGCGCATTATCCCGCCGCATTTGCAGCTAAGCGTTACTTCATCGATGTAGGGACGGTGCAAATCGAGGTCATCAGGCACTGCAGAGCCATCGCTCATCATTCCTTCTGCTTTCAGTTGGCTGCGGGAACCCAGGGAGCGTTTTGCTCCACAGCTTTCGCAAACCCAGATGTTCAGGGGCGTTCCCCAAAAGCGATCGCGGGACAAAGCCCAGTCCACATTGTTTTCCAGCCAGTCGCCAAAGCGTTTTTCACCCACAAAAGGAGGATACCAGT
>CAZGWB010000128.1:0-6409 GCA_964529335.1 uncultured Candidatus Cloacimonas sp. | reverse complement strand
CATTGTCATAAAACTCTGCTTTTCTCTGTTCAGCTCTGCTTTTCTCTGTGTTGAATAGAAAAACCTGGGGATTGGAATCAGGCGCTACCTAATTTAAAAGAAAGCTTTTTAGTTTCGCCGCAGCGTTTTGGATCTTGCTATTGAAGATCATGGAGGCGATCACAAAGGGTTTGTATCCGGCTTCCTGATAGGTGTGCAGGCGATAGCGTTCAAACACGCTTTTGGCCACTTCGCCCCTTTGGCAGCTTACATCGCTGATGTCTGCTGGCAAACAGTGTTCATAAAGGGCATTACCGTTTCTGGTCAGCTTCATTTTGGCTTCGTCGCATTCCCAGTTTATATGCCTTGCGTTTTCTGCCAGGCAATGCTGTTCCAGGTCTTTCAGTCCTTGCTTGTTCCCGCTGCGCAGCAATTTGGTGCGCTCCTGCATTACGGCCATCGGAGCCCAGGATTTGGGATAAACGATATCTGCATTTACAAAGGCATCTTCCATGCTGTGGGTTTGGCTGAAGGAACCGCCACTGGCTTTGGCAAAACCGGCAGCGGTCTCCAGGGTTTCCGGTAGCAGGTCGTAGCCTTTGGGATGAGCCAATACCACTTCCATGCCAAAGCGGGTCATCAGGTTTATCACGCCTTGGGGGACGGACAGCGGTTTGCCGTAGGAAGGTGAATAAGCCCAGCTCATGGCGATCTTTTTGCCTTTCAGGTTTTCCCAACCGCCAAAGTAGTCTTTCAGTTTCAACAGGTCGGACATGCTTTGTGTGGGATGATCGAGATCGCACTGCAAATTTACCAGGCAGGGACGCTGTGCCAGAACCCCATTCTGATAGCCTTCTGTAACCGCATCGGCCACTTCCACCATGTAGCTATGGCCTTCTCCGGGATACATATCGTCCCTTATTCCGATCACTTCGGTCAAAAACGAGATCATGTTAGCGGTTTCGCGCACCGTTTCACCATGTGCGATCTGACTTTTCACCTCGTCCAGTTCCGATAGAGCCAGACCCAGTCCGTTTACCGCAGAGGCAAAACTAAAGCGGGTGCGAGTGCTGTTATCCCGGAAAATTGAGATGGCCAGGCCATAGTCAAAGATGCGCCAGGGCTGCTTTTCCTTGTGCAGAAGCTGCAGAATTTCGGCTACCAGCATCACCGCTTTCAGGTTGTCCACGCTGTTTTCCCAGGTCAGCAGAAAGTCTTTGCCGTGCAGGTTTGGTTGCAGAGCTTCCAGTTCGTTTATCAAGGTTTTAATCTTATCTGTGTTTTGCATAATCTCCTCGCTTTCTATACAATGCATATAAGTTCTTTATACTGGGGATGGTACCCCAGTTTGAACCAGTTTTTTGAAAGGCGAAAAAAAGGCAAGGTTTATGACAGGTGGCTCCGTAGTCTCGACGGAGAAATCAGTGGAAAAGTGGAAAAGTGGAAGAGTTTAACAAGGTCTGATCCTGGAAGCCAGGATAGGAGTCTCAGTGTTCTCGACGGAGTCATACCGGAGTCATACCGGATGAGCATGCGGTATGACTCCGGTATGATATGGTTTGGGATTGAAGAATTCTCGTGGTTTGGACACGAACAAGCACACTATGTGTAACAGTCTTTGCTTAGCTTATAACCAGACTCAACAATAAAAAGGGTATGTTAGTCTTTAAATAGATTGACATTCACACAAGGCTGATAAATAATCGTCTGCAGATAAAAAAACGGAGATCAGAATGAAACAGATGCTCTTGTTGCTTGTCGTTAGCCACGCATTACTAAGTATGTTTGCCCAACCCTGGGAACAGGACAATAGCCTGTTCAATCCCAGCGGTATTCCAAGTTTGTCATTTTCTCAGCCACGTTTTGCCGATGTGGACGGCGATGGTAAATCAGATTTCTGGCTGGGCAATACCCTTCGTTCCCCGCTGTTTGTTCATAATACCGGTTCTCCCACCACCCCTGATTTTGAGATTGGGACAGATTACCTGCAAGCCATCTCCAGCCTGGCTTCCGAACTGGCCATTTCGATAGACCTGGACGGCGATGGAGACCTGGATCTGGTTACTGGCGGTTACACGGGGCTGCATTATTTTTCTAATGGAGGCACTGCGTCTAATCCCGTCTTCAGCGAAGTTCAGGGATTTTTCGCTGCTCTGTCGGTGGGGAATTATCCTGTTCCCGATTTGGCGGATATCGACAATGACGGAGATTATGACCTGGTGATAGGCCTCAGCGAAGATGGGGGAGTGCTGATCTTCACCAATATTGGAACTGCTACTTCTGCAGTTTTCAGTATGGCCGAACAGCAAATCCTGGGCGATGTAGGCCTCTATGCCTATCCGGTGTTCTGCGATCTGGATCAGGACGGCGATCAGGACCTTCTCTGCGGACGCGACGGCCAGGGCTTTGTGTATTATCAGAACAACGGCACTGCCTCCAGCCCGCTTTGGCAGGAAAACAACTCTCACTTTAGCGGTTTGGGGATGGGGACCTATTGGAACTCACCAGATCTGGCCGACCTGAATGGCGACAACAAGCTTGATCTGCTCTATGGAACTGCCTCCGGGTCCTTGAAATACTACCTGAATACCGGTACCAACGCTGCTCCCGTCTGGCAGGAAAACACCTCGCTCTTTGGCGGCGTGATCGATCTTGGGGGTGCCAGCAGTCCCTTTGCCTATGACTGGGACGGCGATGGCGATTATGACATCCTCTGCGGAACCCAACTGGGCGACATCAAGTTTCTGCGCAATACCGGCAATGCCCATAATCCTGCCTGGCAGCAGGATAACGCCTACTTCAGCGTTATTGACCACTCCATTTATGCTGCGGCCACCTGTGGCGACGTAAGCGGCGATGGCTTGCCGGAAGTTATCGTAGGCGACCTCAACGGCCAGCTTTACTATTATCGAAATACCGGCATAGGGCTTCAACTGATGCCTCTGATGTTTGGCAACATTGCCCTTGGCGGCTGGTCGGTTCCCCGTCTGGTTGATCTGGACGGAGATGGCGATCTTGATCTGGCAGCCGGAAATGAGGATGGGAACCTGTTTTACTACGAAAATCAGGGAACCCCCAGCCAGGCAGATTGGGTTGCCCAGCCCAATTTCTTCGGCAATATCGACGTCAGCTCGGATTGCTCGATGAGCTTTGGCGATTTGGATGAGGATGGCGATCTGGACTTCGTGGCAGGTGATGCCTGGGGCGATTTGCACTGTTATCTGAAGGATGGCTTTGGCTGGACGGCTAATAACAGTATCTTTGCCGGAATCAGCACCGATCAAAACGCAGCCCCGGCCTTGGTGGACATCGATCACGACGGCGATCTGGATTTGGTTTTGGGCGACTATGACGGCACTTTCAGCTTTTACCGAAATCTGCGCTACTCTGGAGCGGTGTTGAATCCACCCACAAATCTTACCTATGCTAATGTGGGGGGAATAATGCTGAACTGGGAAGACCCCAACGACGGCAGCACTTCGCCTTTTGAATCTTACCGGGTTTATCTGGATGGAGCTTTCGTGAGCAATACTACTGATTCTTTCTGGCTTTTCGATAACCTCAATCCCGGCAATTACACTCTGGGAGTAAGCTCCCAATACATTGCAGGAGAATCGGAGATAATAACCATCACCATCACCGTGGTGAGTAATGAAGACTTGGTCCAGCAGCCTGAGATAACGGGTTTTTTCCCCAATCCGATCAAAGATCAAAGCCGTTTGAGTTACAGGGTTACAAGCCCCGCCAAACTGGAAATCTATAACCTGAAGGGGCAGAAAGTGAGAGCTTACCAAATTTCTGGCAGTGGAGAACTGGTGTTTGACGGATGCGACGACAGAGGAACCAGGCTTCCTTCCGGGATATATTTTTTCAAAATCAATAATGACCGGCAGATTGTCCGTAAACTGCTTTTACTTAAATGAGCTTGTTCGCCAACTAACCATTGTCTTTGCAGTAGGGCAAAGAAAGTAAGAGCTGTTGGGATGAGAAGATCCAACAAAGAGGAATAAATATTGCATAAAAACTAATCAAAGTGTCTGGGTAATATTCAGATTCCTTGGGAGGTAAAGATGAACATTGTATTACGAGTTTTGGCAGTCATCGCCTTGGGAATGGCATGCTTGCCCCTGCCAGCAGTGAACAATATAGATACAATAGCTACCTTGTCCGGTGAATTCATAGGCTACGAATTGGGGACTTCACTGGTCTGTAATGCCGGATTGTTTGATACAGCAGTTATTAATGAGGATGAACATATTCAATCCATAGTTTCTGACGATTGGAGCATAGAGATATATCCCAATCCAATGATGGCAGTAGAAATGATTAACTGCAATGTCCATAGCCCTACCATCGCCAAGGGTGCAACCGTGGATATAGCAATCTTCAATATCAAGGGTCAAAGGCTCTACTACGCAAAGGAGCCACTATTGGCAATCAGTGAACATAATGTTTCCATTCCTGTTCCCAGCTTGGCCTCAGGATTATATCTCTGCAAGGTAAAGGCGGGAGAACATGAGAAAGTAACAAAATTCACAATTTTAAAGTGAGGTTAACATGGCAACATTAAAGCATTATATACCCGTAATTATATTGCTGCTTTTATCCAACATGGCTCTTGCCTTAACGGATATGCCTGTTATCGCAGAACTGCAGGGAGAACATAATGGGGCAGGCTTTGGTTGGACGATTGTATCTCTGGACTTTAACCATGATGGCTACAAAGATATAATTGTCTTATCTGCTGGATGGGGTTGGGCATACCCCAATACACCCTCACGTGGGAAAGTATATTTATATCTCTGTGGCCCAGGCTTCAATTCCACTACTCCACCTGCCTTAACCCTGGAAGGTGAGTATCCCAATGGGAATGGAAGAAAGATAGGTGTGGTCAGAAATGTAGGTGATATAAATGGTGATGGGTTTGATGATTTGTTCATAACTGATGGCATACCGAATCAGATTGATACAGTTCGATTCATGTATTTCTTTGGCAACAACCCTGATCTGAATTCTCCTGATTATATTGAAGTACCTTCTTCAAATCATACATTTGTTGAGCATTTTTCCATAGGCGACGTAGATGGCGATGGTTTTGACGATATTGGTATCAGATACTCTGAAGGTGTTTTCAAGTTCGATGTCATGTGGGGCGGCACTTTTGAGCGTCAGCTTATCCTTGAGGGAGAAGGAAGTCCTTCATATTATAGTGGCATGAGAAGGATCGGCGATATAAATAGTGACGGTTATGATGATTTTACTATTGGGTTGGTGCATAACGATACAGGTGGCAACTACAACATAATCAGGCTTTACTATGGCAATGCGGAAAGGGTGTTTAGCAATCCGCTTGTCTTCATCCAATCATATTCAGGGATCAGCAGAGTGTGTAAAGCCTTGGGAGATCTGAATAATGATGGCTATGACGATTTCCTGGGCTATGCCGATGATGAGGGAATGAAGCTGTGGTTCGGGGCGGACAACCTTAATCCGGCACAAGCTTCTGTTGTCCTGAATCCAGTTTACTTTGGTAACGAAGAAATGAACGGCATAGCCTATGGAGATTTTAACAACGATGGTTATGATGATGTGGTGGGTGCCAGCTACTACGAACAAAGGTTTGCCGTATGGCTGGGCAATAGCAACATGGATGGCTATCGCGATTGGCAGAAACCCAGCGCTTTAGAAAACTTCGGTTATAGTGTGGCAACTGGCGACTATAATGGTGATGGCTATTGCGATATCGCTGTCTCTGCGCCATTTGAGGAAGGTATATGGCCAATGCATAACTTCACAGGATATGTGTTTGTGTATGGGGGGAATGGGCAGATGGTGGCAGGAGATGATCCTGTTGCTCCTCCTGCACCGGAGCAGCTAAGGGTAAGCCTTAGCCCCAATCCCCTAAGGGAAGGAAGCGCGATTAACTGCAATGTTCATAGCCCCGTAAAAGCCAAGGGCAAAACCATGGAAATAGCAATCTTTAATATCAAGGGTCAAAGGCTCTACCACGCAAAGGAGCAAGCTTTGGCAACAAGCGAATTTAGCACTTCCATTCCTGTTCCCAACTTGGCCTCAGGATTATATCTCTGCAAGGTGAAGGTGGGAGAACATGATAAAGTAACAAAATTCACTATTATAAAGTGAGGTGTATGGTGAAAATAACCTTTCGATGGTGCAGCTTTTGGGTTAAGGGCCATAAGCAATTTTACTGTGAAATTCACTTAGGCTAGAAATAACTAGCGCAACGGAATAAATATTGCATAAAAACTAATCAAAGTGTCTGGGTAATATTCAGATTACCTTGGGAGGTAGACATGAACATTGTGTTACGAGTTTTGGCAGTCATCGCCTTGGGGGCGATTTGCTTGCCTTTTATAGCGGTGAACCACATGGATTTAATCGCTACCATGTACGGAGAATTTACAGGCAA
>CAZGWB010000127.1:0-6585 GCA_964529335.1 uncultured Candidatus Cloacimonas sp. | reverse complement strand
AGATGATCGTGGATAACGAGGTTCTGTTGATCGGAACGGCAAATATGGATTTGAGAAGCTTCAATCACAATCTGGAGCTTACTGCCGCTATTTATGACAGATCTATCTGCCTCGAAGCCAGTTCCGTTTTTGAACAGGACTTGCAGGATAGCCGGCAACTGGATAAACACAGCTTCGCCAACCGCAGCGTTGTTCAAAAAAGCAAAGAATCACTCTGTAGGCTGGTTTCGCCCCTTTTATAAGGAGAGTTTCTATGAAAATTCTGACCATTGATTTCACCACCGAACTGGACAGCCTGGTTTACAAACTGGCCAAGCCCGATTCGATCCTGATCTTCCCCACCCGGATTGCAGCAAACCGCGCTTCCCTGGCTATTAGTCGCTCTTGGGATTTGCAACCACGCCGTTTCCTGAGTGTGGAAGAATTGCGAGAGCTGCTGATCGTCCCTGCGCAGCCAGCCCTGACCGACGAAAAACGCTTGCTTTGCCTTTACCTGATTATGCCGGAAGAGATGCGGGAGTTTTTCCACATCTACAACTACAGCGATATCGTGGATTGGGGGCTAAACTTCTTCGCCTTTTGGGAAGAGCTGGCCGAAGAAAACGTGGACGCAGAAACACTGCTGGACTTGAACGAATCTGGCACTTTCCATCTGCAGGAATGGCAGGAAATCTATCTGCAGAATATTCTGTCGATCCGGATGGATTACTATAAATATATCACAGCACTTGGTTTTACGGATAAGATATTCTTCCTGCGGGAAAGTGCGATTCAGGTTCCCTGGACAGATTACGAGATTGTGTATGTAAATCAATACTACTACAGCGCACTGGAAAGGGCTCAGCTACAAGCCATGGAAGAAGCCGGCAACAGAATAACCGTGATCACGCAGGGCTTTGAGTTTGGCAATTTGCAAAAGCTGAAGAACCAGGAATTCAATCTGCAGGCTGCTTGGGAAAAGCTGGCTCGCAAACCCCTGCTCAAGGTCTTCGAAACCGAAAACGAAACCAGTATGGCGCTCGCCTTTCTGGCATGGAAGGAAGAAAGCAAACAGCAGGGAATAGTAATTGACAGCACTTTTGGCACAAAGAGCTACAGCCGTTATTTTCAACAACCCGACATAGCCCTGCCCCAGCGCTATAGCTTCGAGCAAAGCAGTATCTATGGCCTGCTGTCCCTGCTCGCCAAAGGGCTCAGGTTTGTGCTGGATAATGGCGGCTATTTGCCCATCAAGCTGCTTGCCGCAAGCCTTGGCGCTCCACAGACGCTCAGCTTTTTTCTGGGTGTGAGGGATGCTGATCAACTGGCAAAGCTAAGCTTGGAAATGCACGCTGAACTGGCTGCCCTGCTGCAAGACGATTATCTCTACGTAGATGAGCAGTTTTTTGTAGATAAACCGGACACACCCCTGAAAAAACTGGTACTTGCTTGTTATGAACTGATGGCCGCCTTTTCGGAAGTGGACTCCATCCGAGCTCTCTGCAGGCTGTTCGACGACAACCCTATTATATCTCTGGAAGCGCTCTGTAGTGATTTTGAAAAAGTATATACAGACTTGGAAGAAGTGTTTTGGGAACGGCTGGCCAATTTTGCGGCAATCGACGACCTGGAACTGGTGCAATCCTGGAGCCTGATCTTTCCCACTGGCGAAATAGGGCTGAACCTGCTGGAATTGCTGCTCAGCTATCTGAAATCAGGCCGGATCAGCTATCAGCGCCAAGCAACCGAAGATCAGGCTTGGGAGATTGGCAACCTTTTGGACGCCCGCAATCGCAGTTTTGAGACAGTGGTTTTTTTGCAGATGATCGAAGGTGTCCTGCCAGCTTCCCCTACTCCGGTTTGGCTGTTCAGCGAAGCGCAAAGAGCAAAACTGGGACTAAAGACCTACTCCGATATCCGCGGTTGGGAAAGATATTACTTTTTCCGTCTGCTGTTTACCGCTAAACTCGGCATCTGCTTCTGCTACAGCAATCTGGATCGTGATATCAGCCCCAGTTCCTTCCTGGGTGAGCTAAGCCAGTTGGTGCACCAAGACCCTGCTTTTCAAACCCTCTGGCAAAAGGCACAAATATCAGTTTCGCAGCTTTACCAGGATCGCTTTGGAGCAGGGCACCCCTTCGATGGACGGATAAGCTGTTTTGAGGCCAAGCCGAAATCCGATTTCTTCGTGATCCCCTGCCAGCCCGAAAGCGATGTAGAAACCGGAACGCTGTCGATCGGAGCATCGGGATTATTGCAACTGGTAAAAAACCCCTTTGTCTGGTTTGTGGAGTATTATTGCAATGCCCGACGCTTGGATTGGGAGGCTGATGAAACCGTAACCGGCAAGCTTTTTGGCAATCTGATGCATGCCTATTTCGCCTCCACTTTGGGTGAACTGAAGGGCAGACACGACAGCCTGGATAAACTGCAAGGCCTTTTGGGAAACACCGAACGGCTGGAAAGAGTATTCCGCGAATTGATCCAATCCCCCAAGCTGCGCTACCAGATACCCAAAAACTACAATGCCGATTTTCTGGCGGAAATCCTATCCTGCCGGCTCTCGGAATCTTTGAACATTTTTTACACCACCTGGCTTGGCAAGAATCTTCAAAACCGTAGCTTTCGCCTGATCCCCGAAACTGATGACCTGCAATCTGATGAATTCGGCTACAAGTGCTTGGGGAAAGTTCTGGTTGCAGGTTCTGAATACCGGCTGGCCACCAGAGGAAAAGCTGACTTGCGCATTGAGCTCGAAAACAGCGCTTTGATCGTGGATTTTAAAACCGGCGGCTACGATAAACGTCAACTGGCTATCTATGAATGGTTCTATTATCTGATCGACGACTACCTGCCCGAAACCGCGCTGGGCTCGATTTTCTGGAAAATAATGGAAGCAGAGCCAGAAACTGGATTGAATCCGGAAAAGCGCAACCAGGCCAAAGCCAAGATTCTGGATGCCTTCCTTGAATGCCTGGAGCAAGGGTTTGGCATGGGTAAAAAGGCTTCGGAGCGAACCAGGCTGAAGCTGATCACCAGGCTTGACCTGTTTACCGCCAAAGCAACGGAGGACATTGATGACTGAGAATATTTGCCGCATTATCTGTGCCAGCGCTGGAACTGGAAAAACATTCCGCTTATCTTTGGAATATCTGACCCTGATCCTGCAATTCTACGGCCAACCCGATTTCAGCCTGGACTGCGTTCTGGTGCTTACCTTTACCCGTAAAGCCACTGCCGAGATCAGGCAAAGGATATTGTCTCATCTGGACCTGTTAACCGGCAACCAGGATCAGGAAAAAAAAGCCGAACTATTGCAGAATCTGGCAAGCCTGATGCCTGGCAGACAAAGCTTTACCGAGCAGGAAATGAATCTGCTGCTTAGCGCAAAAAACGAGATTATCTGCGATAAAAGCCGCTTGCAGGTTATGACCATCGATGCCTACATAAACCACATCTTTCGCAATATTGTCCGCCCCCTCAGAAACATCGAACGTTACGACATCGATACAGGCGCGATCAAAAAACAGATGCCGCTCTTGCTGAACCATCTGATGAAGCCCATTTTCCGCGAAAAGTTGAATAAGCTGCTAACCCGCAGACTTAGCCGCTCGATGGATGATTACGGCAAGCTTTTCGCCTCGCTGATCTCGCAACGCTGGCTGTATTACCTGATTACCAGCAGGACTTTGAGCAATGCACCTCAGACCGGGACAGCCAAGCTGTGTGAGCTTGCCACCAATAGCCAGGCCGAAGCCAAACTAAAGGACTTTCATAACAGCCTGTCCAGCTTACTGGAACAGGTGGACGAACTGCGCAGAAAAAAGCAGGATGCCAGCCTGGGTGCCTACTTCAATGCAGGGTTTCGCAAGCTATGCTGCAATCCCGACTCCAGCCTGGCTCAGCTAAAACAGAATATCCTGTCACTACGGCCGGAGAAACTGGAGAACCTGCTTTTTGCCCTGAAAGACAATATCTGGAACGGCAACAAGCTTAGAAAGACCAGCTATCCCGATGAAACCGAGTTTATGCTGCAAGCTCAGTCTCTGGCCAGAAAGAATTTGGCGGATTTCCTGATGGAAAAGCTCTTTTTGCCAGAACAGCAGGAGATCCTGGAGCTTTGGGGAATCGTGCTGGCTGAATACGACAGACTGATCTACCGCAACAAGAAACTTGGCTACGACGATATCTCCTGGCTCTGTTTTGAAGCCCTCTTCAGCCACGAACCACCATTCATGAATCCCGCTTCATCGGTTTCGGCCACCGAGTTCTACCAGTTCCTCAGCCATCGAACCCGCTTTCTGCTGATCGATGAGTTTCAGGATACTTCCCTGATCCAGTTCAACATCCTGAAGCCAATCATAGAGGAAATAACCGCTGGAGAAGGTTCCAAACCCTTTGGCGGGTTGATCGTGGTTGGCGATGAAAAGCAATCGATCTTTGGCTGGCGCGGTGGAGAGCGAGACTTGCTACTGAATCTCCAAACCATTTTCCCGGCTATTTCCACGGTGCAAACTGAACGGCTGGAAGAATGCTGGCGCTGTGGCCCAACCCTGATGCAGTTTATCAACGCTGTATTCCAAAACCCCGTCATCCACGGTTTTCTGCAAGACCGTCAGCTTTCCTGGAGCTATCCGCTAATCCGCAGTGCCGAAATACTGAAAAGCGAGCCTGGAGCTAAGGTGGAGCTATGCCTGCAAAACTATGGTGCCAAAGAAACGGAAAGCACCAACAGCAAAGAAGCAATCGCAGCTTTCGTGAAGAAAATGGTAAAACCGGCCTTGGATGCGGATGGCAGCGGCTCAATCGCCATCCTCTGCAGAAAAGGCAGCGAGCTTACTGAAATCCAGCTCGCTCTGGATGAAGCTGAGATCAGCAGTTTGTATCAGCCAGACCGCAGCATTGTCGAGCATAAGCTGGTAATTCCGTTATTAGCCTGGTTGCGGTTTGTTGCCTGGAGCGATTGGCAGGATTTCGTTCAGTTCCTGCGTTCGGATTATGTCCGGTTGCGGACGGACAGCCTGAAAAAGGTGCTGCTAAGCATAAAGGCGAGCCAGGAGAACGCCAGAAATCAATGTTCCGAACCGGATTTTTCCTGCTTACCACAAGTAGCTGACCTGCTTAGCCAAGCCAAACTGCACAAAGCATGGTCAGTTTCCCAGATCTGCAGCAGCATGGCCGAAAGCTATTTGCCAACTGGTTTAGCCGGGCAGCGGGATTACCTGAATCTGCATCACTGGCTGGATTTGTGCGCTGCTTGGGAACTGAACAGCGGGCAGAACAGCATTCCCGATTTCTTGGCATATCTAAAGGAAAACGCCTATTCAGAGGACTTTAAGCAAATCTCCATCAGTGGCGAGGACAGCCTTCAATTGCTTACTTTTCACAAGGCAAAGGGACTGCAATTCAAGCGCGTTTTCGTGTTTTATAATCTTTCGGGTGGGCACGCTTCCGAGCATGGGCACCTGGAAACAGTGTTCCAATATGCCGGCAAGGACTATCAATACCTTCAGGACTATGGGCTTAGCAATCATTATATGAATATTCTAAAGGCTTCCAGCTATAACTACCTATGGAATGAGGCGGAAAACCGCGAGATGCTGGAAGAGATGAATAATCTATACGTGGCTTTTACCCGCGCTGAAAAAATGCTGCACCTCTATTTCTGCTATCGGAGTTCCGATCCCTGGCCGGTTTATTTTGAGGAGAAAGCGAAGGACAAGCTTCCTGCTCTGGTTTGCCATTCCGCACTCAGTGGCTTTAGTGGCATTCAGCCAGATGCAGATGGCATTTATCGTCTGGTTGGTCCCTTCCAGGCTACCGAAGCAAAGAATGAACAGGATGGCGGGCAAAAAGAAATGGAAAAGCCCCAAATCCTGCCTTGGAAACCTCTTTGCCTTCCTGCCATTGAGCATTACCAACAGCTTGACATCAATGAGCTAAGCCCCCTGGAAAAAGCATCTGCCCCCAATTGGCAACCAAACCTGCTGCACAACAAAGCCAATTTGGTGGGCGACTTGCTGCATCTCTACCTTAGCCACATAATCCGAAATACGGTTTCCGAGCATCAAATGGCAGAGAAAAGATGCGTCCAGCGCTTTGGCGCGATATTTCCCAGAGCCACTATAGACAAGCTGATTGAGAGAGCTCGTCAGGCCTGCAAGGACAATCCCTGGCTGTTTGACGGAGCGTGGGACAGAATCTTTACCGAACAAGACCTTTACCACCAGGGCAAGCTGCTGCGTATGGACAGACTGATGCTTTGCAGCTCTGCCAGGAAAGCCCTGATCGTGGATTATAAAAGCGGGGAAATCCACGACCCCAACCAATTGGATACCTATGCCCAAGCTCTGGCTTCTATGCCTGCCGCTCAGATATATACGATAGAAACGCGAGTGTTGATGGTATAGGAGTGCTGGAGTGATGGGGTGTTGGGGTGCTGGAGTGCTGGAGTGCTGGAGTGATGGAGTCTTGGAGTCATGGAGTCTTGGAGTCGGGGTGTCGGGGTGTCATGGAGTCGAAGAGGCGGGGAATGCTGGTGTGCTGGAGTGTTGGGGAGGGCGATGTCCACATCGTCCATCACGTCCACTACGTCCACTTCCAACC
>CAZGWB010000126.1:0-6837 GCA_964529335.1 uncultured Candidatus Cloacimonas sp. | reverse complement strand
TCAAGAGCCCACTTATGAAAGCTGGGATCAGGACCGGGATGCTTTACAAAGTAGCGGAGTTCATCGCTTTCGGGTTGATCCCAGGCATAGCGATGGTAGCCGGTATTGATGATCAGGATATCGCCTTTCTTGATCTCTGCTTTTTGCATCAGAAGCTCTGGAGTGTAAAGATCATAATCGCCAACGCTATCAGAGATATCCACAACAACACCAGGGCCAACCCATTCTTCCATGGGAACCTGGCCAATACTGCGACCGCTGGCATGGAAATGGATTTCCCCATCAATATGGGTTCCCACATGATTGCTGGTGGTGATGATCTGGCCATTGGCACCCTGGCCCATGTGCGCACCGGCAATACGTTTGAAATATTGGATCCCCAAAGGCATATAACTTGGCCAGGGAGGAGTATGAATACTAAGTGGCTGTGTAAGATCGAACATCTTCAGGTTTTTCATGAAGTCGAAAAAGCTGTTTAATTCCATTTTTTATCTCCTGTTCTTTATAGTTTTTGTCATTATCTTTGGATCAAAACCGAGTCATACCGGAGTCATACCGGATGAGCATGCGGTATGACTCCGGTATGACTCCGGTTTAATATCATGTTTGTCATAGTTCTTCAGACAGTGCTTCATAGGCTTTAATAAAAGGCTCGAAAGGTGCATTAACCACTCCTGCTCCCACCTGTCCAACCCCGGGATTCTTGTGCGCCACTCCCGTATCGATTACCGGGGCAAGGTTGTTTTCAACCACCTTAACCACATCGATACCCAGAGGGGTTCCCCTGAAATCCAGGGCAGGAATCTGATAGGACGAGCTTTCCCCAAAGCATATATCATACATGGATAGCGTATAAGATAATGCGTCGGATGCCGTTCCGCCAACAAATTGCACAATCGCCGGAGCGGCAGCAATGGCAAAACCACCCAATCCCCCAGTTTCGGTTATTGCGCTGTCGCCGATGTCCGGATTGGCATCGGCTTTGCTATATCCGGGAAAATATAACGCATCGGGAACCAAAGCGGGGCCTGTGAACCAGCGGTCTCCCATTCCGCTTACCTGAACGCCAAAATCCGTTCCATTGCGAGCCATTACCACCACTACCGATGAGCCGGCAATATTCCTGGCAGGATCGAGCACTGCCTTGCTGGCCGGCATGCTTAGATTAAGAAAGAAATGGTCGTTTCCATTTATAAAATCCAGAACCCTGGCACTCTCTGCAGAGTCCTGCATGGTTTTAAGAATTGCCGGAGCTAATTGGCGAATCAATAAAGAGGTTCCAGCACGATTGCGGTTGTGAACTTCATCACCCATGTGCAAGGCCTGTGCAATTAAGCTGTGCAGGTCTATCTTGCCCAAGTATTCTATTGCCCTTTTCAGAACTGGATACAGGCTGTTTTCCATCCACTTCAGCCTTTCGATCACTTCAGGGCTAAACGCACCATATCTCAGAACTTTACCTAAGCCTTCATTCTGCGTGGCATAAGTAAAGTTGCCGTATGTTTCATTCTTTATTACAAATACAGGCATGGAAGGACTGATAATTCCAGCCATGGGGCCAGTGCAGCCATGTTCGTGACAGGGAGCATATTTGATTTCCCCAGAAGCTGCAAGCGTTTCTGCCTCTTCCGGATTATTGGCTCTGCCTTCGTAGATCAAAGCTCCCATCACTGCGCCTTTCATGGGGCCACACATCCTATCCCAAGTAATGGGCGGCCCAGCATGCAGGATCAGGTTTTTATGCATCCCGGGAATCACCTCTCCGGCGATCCCCATCCCCACCAGAAAAGCCCGACCAGCGTTGATTATCTCCAAGGCCTTGAAATTGGCTGGTTCAATCAGGCTGGCATAAAGACTTTTCAGCTTGGTGCGTTTTGCTGGAGATAATGGTAGTGGAGGTTTCCAACTCACGTTTACAACATCTACACCCATTTTATTCAGGTCGGTTGCGAAGCTTTCCAAACCAAGATTTATCACTTTCAATTTTTTCTTTTTCAGATTCAGCATCAGTCCGCCCTCCTCTCTGACAAGCAGTTTATAGCGTAATCGCAGGCTTTGGCATGAGAACTGAAAACAATCGCTCCCGCCTTCTGTAAACGTGTGATCTGAGCCTTTTTGTCCTGAGGATCGCCGTCAGTTCCCAGAACATGGCAGACCACAGTAAGTTCTGGAGAAATCTGTTTTAGCACTGGAACAAGTTCAGCGGCAGGATCAGGGTTTGCTCCATAGCCCAACACAACATCCAGGAGAATAACAGCCACATCTGGTTTCTGAGCTTCCAAGAGTATCTTTTGGCTCCGCAAGCTGTAGTCGATCATTGGGTGTGGACGCCCCACGGTAAACTCATCAGCCCCCAGGTCTATAAAACTATCCTCGCAGGTCTTCCAGCCATCCTTCAATAGCTGTGCGCCAATATTGCTATGGGCTTCTCGACCTGTGATCCGTTTGTAAATCTCCAAAGCCTCCTGACAAAGGGTTCCACCCGAATATAGCCCTCGTATGTATTTGCGATTGGGCGGTTTCAAAGGATATGGATAATCATCCTGAGTAATATCTTTAAGCTTACTGCCGCTTGCTTTGCAGGCTAAAAGTGCCGTATCGTCCAAGCTAAGGCCTTGCTGCAGATTGGGATGATCCGGCAGGGCAATCTGCTTTATAAAATGCATTATCACAGGTTTCTGGGTTTTTACAGCCATCCCCATCAATAGCTTCAGGATATCAGGATCCGGGGTTTTGCCCATTAAGACGATAACTTCGGTGTCTGGATCATTGATTAAAAATTCGAGCCCAGCTCTTAGCATCAAACCACCGATTTCCTTTTTCCCATCCCGGCCGCCCGTTCCAATGGCCTGGGTGATTCCACCGCCTCGATTTGCGATTCCACAGCAGATCTCCTGCAATCCTGTTCCCGAAGCAGAGATGATACCAATGTTTCCTCTGGGCACCTGGTTTGCAAAAGCCAGAGGGACTCCATTGATAATCGCGGTTCCACAATCGGGACCCATCATCAACAGCCCTTTTTCCAGGGCTTTGGTTTTTAGCCTTAGTTCATCATCCAGACTCACATTATCAGAGAACATCATGACATGCAAACCAAGATCCAGCGCTTTATCAGCTTCTGCAGCGGCATATTTTCCAGCTATGGAGATCAAGCAGAGATCAGCTTTTTCAACAATCTGATTCGCTTTTTCGATACTCGTCGCTTTTTGCCTGCCATTGGAATGGCTTTGAGACCCAGGAGGGCTGCTTACAAGCTCCCCAGTTCTGCGGATAGCATCAGTGGCGACACTATCCGTATCGGCCTTCACCACTGCAACGATATCAGTTTCCAGGGCAGTCTCGATCTCGGAAACCAGCATGTCCACAGACCGCAATATTTCCTTGTTTTCCTTGGTAGCCATTATTACAACGGCATCCTGGATTCCGGGTAAAACGCGCAACTCTTTTGAGATCAGCATCAGCTTTACCGAGTCTAAGTATTTTCCTTTCAGAATGCATGCTTTTACAATCATTAGTCCTTCTTTAAGCCATATTGTTCCAAGATTTGTAACCCATTTACATCTTTCCTGTTCCATAGAAAACCTATCCAAAACCCACTGAGCATATCTTCACCTGAGGTATTGCCCATTCCTGCCAATTCTTTGTAGTCATCCATAATACGGTTTACCCTGTTTACGGCAAGACTGTTTAAAAAATCAGCCCAAGGTTTATCCAGTTTGAATCTGTAAGCTTGATACAGAAAAGTATTGATCAGCGGATTTGCTCCCAAAGCAGTTTCATATATCAGGTCTCTTTGGGTATGTAAGTTTGTTCTCCAAGCTTCAATCAACCAGGATAAGGCGATCAGATATCCACATAAAAAATCATCTCCTGAGGGACTGCTTCCATAGCCACGACCCTTTATGCTCTCCACAAAAGTTTTCTCATCACCCTTCGAAAGCGCGGCAAGACCGTTTAGCAGGCACTTCTTTAGTTCAATTTCCAGTGATGTGAGGTTAGTATAAGTTCCATTAATAATGGCTAACAAAGTGCCCCGTTTGTTTTTCAAAAGCCTCTCCAAGAGCTCATCGATGAGCTGTTCCATACAATTGCCAGGTATGGCAGCAAAGATCTTGGGCTGATTATACAAATGCTGGTGATTGAAGCTAAGGCTCTTTTCCCCATTTAGAATCAACACAGTTTCTCGCAGGGTAAAACTCTCTATCTCCTCCATGTCTGGAACATCCAGGATGATACGATAAGGCCCGGGTGATATGAACTTTGCGCATAGCGAAACAACTTTATTATCTGCTTGAAAATTCAAGACACGCCTATAGCGGTTTTGGGGGCTGGGATAAACGCCCTGGCCGATCTCGTTTCCAATTTTTAGGATACATGTTTCATTCATTTCAAACATACAAACCTTAATAACATCTTTTGGATTTTCGTCAAGCCCGATTATCATATTAGCAACAATCTAAAAGGAGATAACAATGATAAAGATCAATCCATATTTGAACTTCAATGGAAACTGCCTTGAAGCATTTGAGTTTTACAAATTCGTCTTCGGCGGAGATTTCCCCTATCTTGGCCGCTATAAGGATATGCCACAGGATGCTGATCATCCTATTCCCGAACATCTGAAAGACAAAATAATGCACATGAGCCTGCCCATCAGCAAGGAAACTGCTTTAATGGGTTCAGACGCAATGGAAGAATTCGGCCAAAAAGTTGGCATCGATGGAAACGTTGAACTGATGGTTAGCGCTGAAAACCAGGCCGAAGCGGATGGTATCTGGTCTCGTTTATCCGAAGGTGCAACCATCACCATGCCCATGCAGGCAGCTTTTTGGGGTGATTACTTTGGCAGTTTAACCGATAAATTCGGAGTTCGCTGGATGGTGATAAGTCCAATTGATAAATAGAAGTTATCACGACGACAATAATGTTAGCCTTCCGACATATATGAACTCATGTTATCATTGATGGCACAATCAAATAATTAAAGGAGAATATCATGGAAATCAAAGAAGGAATGCCTTTACTGGGAGATAAATTTCCGGAAATGAAGGTAACAACAACTCGTGGTGAAATGAACCTGCCCAAAGACCTGGCAGGTAAGTGGTTCGTTTTGTTCAGCCATCCAGCTGATTTCACCCCTGTTTGCACGACAGAATTCGTAGCTTTTCAGAAGCTATATCCTAAGTTCCGCGCTTTGAATACAGAACTCATCGGCCTAAGCGTGGATCAGGTTTTCGCCCACATCAAATGGGAGGAATGGATAAAAGAGAATATCGGGGTTGAAATCGAGTTCCCGATTATTGCTGATACAGGAGCGGTTGCCGAACGCATGGGATTGATTCATCCCGGGAAAGGGACCAATACTGTCCGTGCGGTATTCATAGTTGATGGCAAGGGCATTATTCGCATTATCTTCTATTATCCTCAAGAATTGGGTCGAAACATGGAAGAAATCCTGCGTGCCGTGGAAGCCATGCAATTCAGCGACAATAATGCCTGCGCCATGCCTGCCAATTGGCCGAAGAACGAACTGATTGGTGACAGAGTCATCATCCCACCCGCCAAGGACGTAAAAACAGCCAACGAGCGTAAAGCAAAGATCAAAAAAGGCGAAATGCAAGGTTATGACTGGTGGTTTGCCCACAAGGACTCTAAACCAGCAGTCAAGACTGCTCCCAAAGCAAAGCCAACAACAAGCAAGAAAAAGTAAACCAGCCAAGTATGTCTGATCAGGGCAGCTTTATGAGCTGCCCTGATTCATTGGCAGATAAGCTTGCTATACAAAAGTGCGTAGGAGGCTATGCTACGCTTTACCCTGAAACATCAACAAGGCTTCCTGTTTGCTGTTTGCTTCGATGGTAGCCAAGTGATTCCCTTGCTTCTTCATCTTCTTGCTATACAACCAGTCATTTCCCAAATAGCCAATCAGAATAGACGCTGCTACTCCCATAATCAAGCCAATCACCGGATAAAAAGCACTTACGATTCTGATCAATCCCCAAGCTACAAGATACCCCAAGAAAACCAGCTTCAGGTCGCTGAAGATTATCCACCAGCCACTGAAGATACAAGCCCACCAATTGAAGCCAAGATCCCAAAGAAAACAATCCATCGTTAGTGATCGACAGAAAGCTGCAGTTTTCTATGTCGTTGAAAGTCATATTTAGATAATTATCTATCGTACTTATCACGGCTACTCTTTTTAGCTGGCTATTGGTTAGCACCAGACCAAACACCCCAGAAGGAAGATACAGCTGTTTGTTTAAGAAATCCAGGCTGCAGTATTCTGCGAAGAAATCCTCTCCAGAAGCTACATTCACCGCGCTTGCAGTCCCATTGCATCTGCGCCGGTGAGAGTCAAATTGTGGCATTCAGACACTTCTCCAATTGTTACAAAACGGGGTACGATTACATCGTCAACGGCAGTGGGGGCAACTCCGCTGCTCCAGATGTTTCCATCATCCCAAGATCCGTCAGTAATGGTGGTAATCGCCGAAATAAACAAAACAAACAAGACTGCAACAGCAGTAATAACACTCTTTTTCATGGTCTTCTCTCCTCACTTTGAATCTGGTTCAAGTCTATCTTAACTACTCATATTTGTCAAGATTTATCTTAATCTGGGACGGGACAAAAAAAATTATAAAGTCTCACCGAAAATTGCAAATCGTCTCACCGAAAATTGCAAGCCACCAAAATGGGGCATTTCTCGCATACTCTGATCGGGAGGTTTGTATCACTGAAAATTGCAAATGTATCATCGAAAATTGCAAGCGTATCACTGAAAATTGCAAGGAAGTATCACCGATAATTGCAAGAAAGTATCATCGAAAATTG
>CAZGWB010000125.1:0-6930 GCA_964529335.1 uncultured Candidatus Cloacimonas sp. | reverse complement strand
ATGTGATCTGGATTCGGTGATATGTTCTCAGCTTTGTCTATTTCGATGTGTAGCGTTCCGCCCCGGAAAGGATTGGGATATGCATTCAAGTTCCAAATATTCCCTTGAGGCTGAGGTAAAACCTCATCCTCCACATCCACAGTCGTATCTATCAACTGGGCATTCCCGGAATAGATATAGATGTAGCCTGGTGAAGAAGTAGGCCCTCCATCAAAATAGGGGGAGGAAACAGCCAGATCGCAGAATCCATCTGCGTTGAAATCTCCCGCTGCCTTGGCCCAGCCAAACTGCATGCCTTGATACTGGGGAAAGTTGAGAATCAAATCCACTGTGCCATTGAACTGCTGGTGTCCCAACCAGATGCCGACTCTTCCATTCCAATGAGTGTAGATATAATCTGAGCCGACAATATCTTCACAACCATCACCATTAAGATCACCATGACGCAACGAGGGATATGTTGCTTGATAAGCGACCAGATCATCACCGATCTCAGCATTCCATACAGGACTTAAGTTGGGAGACCCAAACCAGATTTTGCCTGTAGCAGTCATAAACGATGAGAAATCTTCTATCCCATCACCATTTACATCACCTAAAGCACATGCGTCATAATCTGCGGGGCCTTGATAGTTTTCGGCTATAACAAGGCTATCCACATCTGGAAAAGAGCTACTACCGAAATATACTGTAAATCTCTTACCAGCATTACCTTGGTAGATCAGGTGAAAGTCATCTACTCCATCATTATTTACATCACCTATTCCATTCAGATTCAAGTAATTATTCTGGTCGTGATAGGCTCTGAAGGGGACCTGGGTTGAGGGGCCATTGCTGCTGCCCAGGATTACAGATACTTCATTATGATACCTGGTGAAGGTTTCAATTCGCAAACCCAGATCATCATAGCCGTCGTTGTTGATGTCTCCCAGGGGAGTAGCACCAAACTGGGCTATCCTTCCATCGTCATAGGCAGCGTTGTAAACATAATCCGGCTGTCCGGTGGGGATTTCTTTGCCATAGAACACGTAGAGACTAAAATAGGTTCCAGTTTCTCCGGGAATAGCTCTATGGTAGGTAAACATTAGGAAGTCCTCCTTCCCATCTCCGTTTACATCTCCAGCGTTGTCCAGAAAACCCCAATACTGCCCGTTCCATTGTGCTGGAATGGTGTATTCGGGATTATTATCGAAGTTGGGCCCTCCCATATAAAAAATACAGCTTACCCCATTTTTGTCCAAGTTGATAAACACCTGATGGGTTCCACATCATTGCCGAAGCCACCAAATCCTGATAGCCGTCTCCATTGTAATCCAGGCTTACCACCGTATGTCCCATATAAGAACCATCGAACTCACCATCGATGCGAGTAAGCAAATCCATGTGGTTCACCGCTGGTAGGCTTGCCACAAGCATCAGTAAAACATAGTTAATAGCATTCCTTTTCATGATTCTCTCCTTTTTAGTATATCGGTTTATAACGATCTTTCTCGTTGTTCTCTTTCCTTGCCTATTGGATAGGCACAACAAATACACCCCGTTGGGCATTCCCTGTATGTACATAAAACCTGCCTTATGTATGCCAAGTATGTCCCTGGGTCCATATCGGAGCTCCCAAAGCGAGATCACAGAACCCATCGCCAATCAAATCCAGGCTGGCTAACGAGGCCACAAACTTGTTGCCTATGTGTTCACAGAACATGGCAGAGATTAAGACCATGTGGTTAAGAACCTTCAGGAGCAAGCATGCCGTCCCCAAGGCTATGACTGCCATAACAGTCAAAAACAATGTTCATATCTACCTCCCAGGCAATCTGATTACTGCGGAATCGTCTTACTTGGTTTTTATGCAATATTTATTCCAGTTCACTATTTGGACAGACTATTGAACAAGCGGAATTCCGATAAACCTTGGAAGTGGCACCACTGATACAACGCGCAGGGAGAAGGTGAGATTATTCAGCAAGCGGAGTTCCGATAAATCCTGAAAGGGTGAGTTTTTTTAGCCTGGGGTAAAGCGAAGCGGAACCCCAGGTATTGGGAATTAAAAAATACCAAACTCCATCAGGGGAGACACATGGATATGGAGGTGTGTGTAATAATCCTGAGGTTCCGCAAAAGCTTCACCTCAGGCTTTCTTTTAGTAGCAGGCGATAGGCAAACAATCCAAACATACGCGAAAAGCCCGAAACCGTGGTGGCTTCGGGCTTAATGGTGCATATTGATATTGCAGCTTATTTCTTCACAGTGAAGGAATAGATGCTGCGGGCATTTGATTGAACTTGCCAGCCCAACAACATGTCGGCAATGCTCTGGGTAGTCTTTTCATCGAGATTTCCCAGTTGGTCGCGCACGTTGGCGGATTGGATTTTACCGTTATCCAGGAAGAGATCGATCTTCAGACTGGCTTGTTTGGCTTGAGCCAGGTTTTTCAGGATCATGGCCTTGAATTGTTCTTCCAAGGAGCTCGGAATACCGGTTTGAGTGATCGCGTGAGCGGAATCCCGGGTAACGGTTTTCACCACGCGGCCATTCTGTTCGGCTTCTTTGAACTGGCCGGAAACGCCTTCCAGGCGGTCTTTCACGTATTCGATACCCAAAATCTTGAGTTCGGTGCGGCGATTGCGCTGTCTGCCTTCGGCAGTGGCATTGCTGGCGATGGGTTTGTCGAAACCATAACCAACAGTTTTGATGCGCTTGGCATCGATTCCGTTGCCGATCAGATAATCTGCCACGGCTTTGGCGCGGGCTTCGGATAGCTTTTGATTGCTAGCTTTACCACCGATATTGTCGGTGTGTCCGCCCAGTTCGATTTCCAGGGTTTCATTGGTTTTCATGGTGGAAAGAACCGGCTCCAGAATCTTCAGTGAGGCTGGAGTAAGCACAGCTTTGGCAAACTCAAATTCCACGTTTTCCAGTTCAAACACAGCTTCTTCCACCAATTTGTTCAAACGGAAGTCCTTGGTGATGTCGTGTTTGTCGGCAGGGATATCCAATTCACCGGAAATGGTCATATAGTTATCCTTGGAAACGCGATATTCAAATTTGTCGAGGCGAGGCAGAGAAATGCTATAGGTTCCATCTACGTCGCTAACCACGCGATATTCGATGGTTTGGTTTGCCCGAGTGTAAATCCAAGCCACATCCGCTACCAGAGGTTGATCGGATTCATCCACCACTTTACCGGTGAGCAGAATGTCGTTGCCCAGTTTTACCAAACGAATGATGGTGTCGTAGCTATCGACGTTTTCGGGCAAAGAGATAATCTCTTCGCGGATGGCGTAATCCGGTTCGTCGATTTTGTATTTGAGCTTGCTGACCATAGGAATGTATAGCTTGAAGCTACCTTCCTTATTGGATTCCACCAGCACTTCATTCAGTTCGTTATTATACACATAAGACCACCGGACTGCACATTCCACCGGTTTGTCGTTTTCATCCAGAACCTTGCCGTTGATGGCGAGGTTACGGTCCTTACCCGCTTCACTTTCGGTGGGGCAGGTAATATTTACGAAGATGTCGTTCTTATTGGGCGGAACATCCAGAGTACCATTTGTTTTCTTGTATCCGGGAGTATTGATCTCATAGGAGATGTTCTTGGCATTGCCCGGAAGGACAAAGGAAAAAGTTCCCATGGCATCGGTGGGTATAATCCGCATGTAAACTTTGTCATCCAGAGAATAAATCCAGATCACATCGGTTTGGATGGGTTTGTTGTTCTCATCCACTACCACGCCGCTGATCTTAAGTTCATCAAACGTGGTGGGAACAGGAGTACCCTGCGGAATAACAGGTTCTGCGACAACTTGATCCTCTGTTGTATCTTTTGGTTTGGCCAAGGCTGCGATCCGGTCTTTTACGCGTTGTAACAGACCAAGATCGAGGAAATAGATATCTTCCTGACCCATGCCGCCAGCCCGGTTTGAGGACAGGTAGGCATATTGGCCATCGGGAGAGATTGTGTAGTAGCGGTCATCCTTCACGGAATTGATGATGGGACCCATATTCTGGGGCTCAGACCATTCTGTCCAGGAATTTCCGATTCTTTCCGAAACGAAGATATCATTGCCACCGTAGCTGTTGTGGCCAAAAGAGGCAAAATAGAGGTATTTGCCGCAAGGAGAAAGGAAGGGAGACTGCTCGTCCAGACTGGTGTTAATCACCGGACCCAGATTTACGGGAGTAGTCCACACGCCATTTCTCATTTCCGAAATGTAGATATCGTAATTATCGTTCATTCCATGACGGTTGCTGGTGAAAAACATCACCTTGTCGCGCCATACGTAAGGTTGGAGGTCATAAAAATCGCTGGAGACTTCCTTGATCAGGGCTGGTTTTGTCCAGCGTCCGTTTTTGAGCGAAGAGCTATAGATATCTCCATTGGTATTGGTTTTGCCATAATACCCAAAGAGATATGCCGTGTTGCCATCCGCCGACAGCGAAGCCAGGGACTCATTGCGGTCTGTGCAGAGCTCGTCAATCTGAACCGGATTACTCCATACTTGGTTAGTTTGCATGGAAAGAAAGATATTTTCTTTGTTGAATTCGCTGCGCCTAAGAGAACTGAAATACATATAGCGGCCATCGGGTGTGATAACCGGAGCGTATTCAGAATCACTGGAATTGATATTGCCCTTCAGCTTGCCTAGTGAAACTGTGATGGGCGACAATTCCTGATACAGGCTTGCCTCGTAAATCTTGGCCAAAAGGTCTTCGCGGGCCAGGGCTTCCGAACCCAGCGAGTTGGTTCCATAATCGGCCAACCATTGATGAGCCTGTTTGTATTCCCCCAGAGCCAGATGCACCTTTCCTCGCAGCAGAGCATACTCGGGATCTTTGATATCCGGAGCGGTCATGGTTTCCAGAATCTGCTTGGCTGCGAAATAATTGCCCAGTTCATAATATTGCAGGGCATTTACGAAATTTACATTATCGATCAGGGCGAGCGCAAACTGGCAAGATAGGAGGATTATCAACCAGAGAGTAAGTTTCTTCATTATATCTCCTATTTCTGGCAGTCTCCCCTGAAGAATAAGCTTCAGGGGAGCCTACCACAGTTGTTTAGAGCATACCAGACATTGGCATTCCCACTATAACCCCGCTTTAGAAGCGAAGCAACAGGGAATATACGTGATTATCGGTTAAATAATCTTCGTGCGACATCTGATAGGCATAGTTCATTTCCAACATCTTGAACCGCAGTCCAACGCCGGCAGTGAAAGCGCCATCATTGACGCCCGCACGGATACCGGCCTGCACTTTGGATAGTATGTCAGACCAGGTTGCATTTTCCCTGATACGAATTCCGGACAAGCTGGAACCGATCTCAGCATCATCTTTCACGCCCAGCCAATACTCGGCACCAAGCTTAACTTTGTTGGTGTCGAAATCATCGCGGGTGCTAAGATCAGCAGCAATCACCAATCCTGGGAAAGGAAAAGCTGCCACGGAAGGGATGAATTCACGGGGAACATCATCCTCGCCGTCATAATCGGACACTACATCACGAGCCACCATTCCCACGTTGAAATAGCGGTTCACGTGATACAGCATACCCAGATCAATGCCATAGCCTGTTTTGGATTCGTTTTCTACTTTTGTTAAATACAGTTTGGGGGTCATACCCAGATTGAGCTTGGCGATTTTGGCCGCAAAGCTTACACCGAGGGTATTGTCGCTATTGGTGAATTCTCCGGTGGAAGCGTTTGAGGAGCTATAACCATCGATATCACTAACAGCGGCGTTTTGCCAGGAGGCAGCCACATACCCGATGGGAAGCATGAATCCCAGTGCAACTGCATTGTGAGATCTGTCCCAAGCCATATTCTGTCTCATGGTAGAAGATAATTCGATTCTCTTTACATCTGCCAGAACTGCAGGATTCAGGTAGGTACTTGAGACGTTATCAAGAAACGCCGCACCGGTTCCACCCATACCTATGGAACGGGCATCTATTCCGAGCAATTGATATGCTGCGGCGGAATTATCTTCAGCAAAGACAGAAGATAGAGAGACGATCAGTATCAGGGCTATCAGTATCATTTTAATGTTCTTCATTTTTTCCTTCCTTATCGGTCGGAAGGGAGGGGGGATACCCCTCCCCTCTTCCCTATTTACTTGATAGCTATCTTAACTACTTTTTCTACTATCTTCTTGCCATCATTGGCAATGACACGTGCGAAGTAAGTTCCGCGTGCCAGTTTCACACCTTGGTTATTGCGTCCATCGAAGACGATCTCGGTGGCAGCCTTGGCCATCACCTTACCATTGTAATCCATGCTCCGGACTTCGCGACCGGCAAAGTCGTAAATACGCACGTTCACATAGGAATCGGTGGTTAGAGTAAGGCTGATCTTGCCGGTTCCATCTGCAAGCATCGGGTTCGGATATGCGTGTGCATCCGTAATCTCGAGGTCTACAGGAGGAGTGGGAGGCAGAGGAGCAGCAATCACGGTGAAGTTCACGCTGGCCAGCTGCTGATTTCCGGCTTTATCGGTAACGGTAAGACGGACGTTGTAGGTTCCCAGCATCAGGTCAGTGATGCTACGGGAGGTTTCTGTTACATCGGCAGGAGTTGTAGTAGCCACGCCAACCTGGACACCCAGAGGATCGACGACCACCAGGCTGCTTCCGGCAATACCGGAACCAGCGACATCTGCGAACTGGGCAAGAATATTCACGGCAGTGGTTTCATCCACCAAAGTGATTTCTGCACCTTCCACAGGGCTGATGATCATGACTTCCGGAGCGATCCGGTCTACATTGTAGTAATGGTTGGCTTCCGTTACATTGCCATATTGATCGCTAACGATCACCTGCAGTTTGACTGCGGTCTGATCCAGAGGAATCATGGAACCGGTCAAACCCACACTGTAAGGACTATTCACATTCAGCGGACCCATCAGCAGAGCATTGGAAGGCTGAGCATTT
>CAZGWB010000124.1:0-6998 GCA_964529335.1 uncultured Candidatus Cloacimonas sp. | reverse complement strand
TATCCGGCGTACAGCGCTGGAGTATGGTCTCAGCGCTACTTTCATGCCAAAGCCGGTTTACAACCATGCCGGAAATGGAATGCATTTCCATATCATGCTTCATAAGAATGGGAAAAACGTCTTTTACAAAAAAGGCGGATATGCGGACCTGAGCAAGGAAGCAATCTGGTTCATCGGCGGGATTTTGAAACACGGAAGAGCCCTGGTAGCCTTTACCAACCCCAGCACCAACAGCTTCAAGCGTCTGCTGCCAGGCTTCGAAGCACCGGTGAAGCTTTTCTACGGGCTTGCCAACCGCAGTGCGGCCATTCGCATCCCCAAATATGCCAATACCCCTGAAAGCAAACGCTTTGAATTCAGAACCGGTGATGGAACCTGTAATCCATATTTTGCCATGAGCGCAATCCTGATGGCCGGCCTTGATGGAATAAAAAACAAGATCGATCCCGCCAAATATAACCTGGGGCCTTTTGACGACAACGTATATGCTTGGAGCGAAGAAAAGAAAGCCACTCTGCTTTCGATTCCAGCCGATCTGGCAGAAGCCATGCAAGCTCTGAGAGATGATCATGATTTCCTGCTGGCCGGGAATGTTTTTAACGAAGAACTTATCGAAAGCCACATAACGATGAAACTGAAAGAGCATGAAGCTCTGGCGGCTCGTCCACACCCCCACGAAATGATGTTATATTACAATCTCTGATGAAGTTGGAACGTTAATTGCATCTGCCTTCAATTAAGCAAATTCATGTTGAGGAAGTCCAATGAAAAGACTACTTACCTTAATGCTCGTGAGCCTGCTTGCGAGTTTCCTTTGTGCCGGTATAGCCGACAACACAGTTGTTTCGTATAACTCCGCTTTTGCGCTGGGGCAGAAGACCTCCAGCTCATTACGGGTTAATTTCACTCTTCCAGAATTTGAGATTCAGGAAGAGCTGGCCGGCAATCAGAGCTATGGCAGAATTTTTCTGCCAAATACCGGAACTCTGATGGAACAGGGAATGCCGGAATTACCTACCATCTCCACAAACATTGCAGTTCCCCATCAGGGAAAAGTGAGCATCGAGGTTTTATCTTCGCAGCAAAGGATTATTAGTGGTTTTCTGCCCTACCCAGTGCAGCAGGGTGCCTCCCTTGAAAGTCCCAAGAGCTTTGTGATAAACAGCGATTATTACAGCTCTGGCGCCAGCTATCCCCAAGCTGCTCTGGAATATAGCGATCCTATGATCCTTAGGGACTTCCGGATCGTTACCGTGCAGATCAATCCCTTTAGCTACAATGCCGTTACCGGTGAACTGACCGTCCATGAAAACATCGAATTTCGCCTAAATTACTCAAGTGAAGCATCCGTTAATGAGCTTTTGAACGAACCTGAGAGTATCTCTGCGAGCTTCGATAAAACTTATGAATCCATGATTCTGAATTACGCAGACTATCGCAGTGCCATGTATGCCAATACCCCACCGCGCTATTTGATGATTTATGGCAACAATACCGATCCGAACTATCTGGCAGCGATCAATGAATTTGCCCTCTGGAAAAGACAGAAGGGTGCCGACGTGATGATGGCCAGCACCGCCGCTGCCGAAGCTGGCTCCAGTACAACTTCTATCAAAGCCTACATTCAAGCCAAATATAACGATCCTGCCACACGTCCCGACTTCATCATCCTGATCGGGGACGTTTCCGGAAGCTATACAATTCCAGCCTTCACGGTATCCAGTGGGGGTGGGGACTATCCTTACCAGCATCTGGCCGGTACAGACATCCTGGGAGATTGCTTCCTGGGCCGTATCTCGGTGGAAAACCTTTCCCAGCTCTCAGTGGTGCTGAATAAAATCTATACCTACGAAAAGAACATTGACCTGGCAACAGCCGACTGGCTGAATGCAATGTTGCTGGTAGGCGACTGGGCTCCCTCGGGAATTTCCACGATGTATATCAGCAAATACATTAAAGAGCTTAGCCTGCTTACCAATCCTAACTATACATTCACCGAGCTCTATAGCGATTCACCTGCTCCTGCTGCGATGAATACCGCCATCAACCAGGGAATCGGCTTCTTCAGTTATCGCGGTTATATCGGAATGAGCAATTGGTCGCCCAGCGAATCGCTCTTCAATGGTTATAAACTGCCCCATGCCGTGATTATTACCTGCTCCACAGGGAACTATGCAACTGGAACCGGAACCACGGAAGCATTTATCCGGCTGGGAACCTCGGCCGCTCCCAAAGGAGCCGTCACTGCAATCGGGATGAGCACCTCAAGCACGCATACCACATTCAATAATGTGCTGCATGGCGGTATCTTCGACGGCGTCTTCGCTCACCATATGCGGACCATGGGTGAAGCAACCTTGCACGGCAAGCTGTATATGGCACAGATTTTTGGGGTGTCCGCACCCTCAAGTGTAACCAGTTTCACTCACTGGTGCAATCTGATGGGCGATCCAACCATGGAGGTATTCACGGGGATTCCTGGTAGCTTTACAGTTGCTTCAGAAGCGTTTATACCTCTGGGATTAAGCCTTTACGACGTAGCGGTGGTGGATGCCAGCGGTAATCCTGTGGAAGGAGCAGCGGTTGTGCTGAACATGGGTTCCACAATCTTGGCCCGCAGCTATACGGGTGCCGATGGGAACGCCATTTTAGTAATACCGGCAGACATCACAGCCGGAACAGCCACTTTAACGGTTAGCATGCATAACTTCAAGCCATATCAAACCGCCGTCCAAGTGGTCGACATGCCAACCTTGGTTCCAGCCACAATAGTGATCGATGATGATACAACCGGAGCATCCAGCGGTAATAACAACGGTTTGGCCGGCAGCGGTGAAACCTTGGAACTGCTGTTTGGACTTCGCAATACTGGCACTACTGCTCTTAGCGGCATTGCTGGCACGCTCAGTTCCACCAATCCTTATCTAACAATCGATAATCCCAATATAAGCTATCCGGCTATTCCCGGTGGAGAAGTTGGGATAAATACTACTCCCATCGTGATTCATATCGCACCCAACGCTCCCCATGAAACCTTGCTGCGCCTGCATTTGAACTTAACCGATGCAGCATCTGAAACCTATCACGTTTCCGAATTCATCCCTGTGGAAGCGGCGGCCATGAGCTACGTATCTTATCTGGTTAGCGACAGCAACAACCAACACCTCGATCCAGGCGAAACAGCCAATCTCAGCATTACCGTGAAGAACGAGGGAACCGTTGGGGTAACAGGGGTGATGGCTCGTCTCTACACCATGAATGATCTGGTGGGCGTGGGTGATGTGGATGCGGTGTTTGGCGATCTTAACCCAGGAACCCAGGTTACCACCGGAGCAGATAACTTCACTCTGGTAGCCCGTCCGGAAGTCCTGCCGGGAATGCTTATTCCCCTGCGGTTAAAGCTATATAATGACAATGGCTTTGAACAGTTTGTGGAATTCTCGGTTACGGTTGGTGTGGTAACCGCAACAGATCCCTTGGGCCCGGATGCCTATGGCTATGTGATTTACGACTGGACAGACACCAGTTATTCCGATGTAGCTATCTATGACTGGCATGGGATTGCTCCCTCCGAAGGCGGAGTGGGAACCCCTGTGGCTATCACCGATGGTTATGCCAGCGGTGATGAAGGCGATCAGGTGGGAACCGATGCCCTGGAAGTGGTAAATCTTCCTTTCCCCTTCCAGTTCTATGGAATCCTTTATGATCAGATCACCATCTGCTCCAATGGCTTCATTGCCATGGGTGCCACGGCCAACGCTGAATTCCGTAATTTCCGCTTGCCTGGAGCAATGGGTCCCAGCCCAATGATCGCTCCGTTCTGGGATGATCTGGCTACCGTGGCCGGCAGCGGAATTTACACCTGGTTCGACCGCAGCAATCATTCTTTCGTGATTCAATGGAACAATCTGCGCAACGGCAAGAACGGCACTTCCGTGGAAACCTTCCAATGCATTCTTTACGATCAGGCGGCTTATCCGACCAGCTTTGGTGACGGCCCCATCAAATTCCAATATCATACCTTTAATAACGTGGATTCACAGTCCGGTGGAAATCACGGCAATTTCTGCACCATAGGCATCGAGGATCATACCGGAACCCGTGGCCTGGAATATACCTTTAACAATCAATATCCCACTGCCGCAGCTCAGCTTAGCAGCGGGAAAGCCCTCTTCATCACCAACGCTCCGGTTTATCATGCTGCAGCTCACCTTTTAGTGGAAGCCACTTATGTAAACGATGTAAACGGCAACAGCGTGTGTGAGCCAGGGGAAACCGTGGATCTCGGAATAAAGGTGCAAAACACCGGAAACCTGGTGGCAGACAACATCACTGGCGTGATCAGCACCACGAGTTCCTATGTGACTATCAATAATGCCAGCTCCGAGTATTATGCCATCGAACCCGGCATGTCCGGCGTAAACAGATTCCCCTTCAATATCAGCATTTCCGATACCTGTCCGGATGGCGAAGTTTTGGGCTTTACCATCACGATCACTTCCGGCGAAGTGGTTTGGCAGCGTCAGTTCAGTTTGCAGGTAGCCGCCTCCAGCCTGAAATATTACTCTCATCTGATCGATGATCATGAAGCTAATTTCAATGGCGTGGTAGATACCGGCGAAACGGTGAATTTGATTATCAATCTTCAAAACGAAGCTGCCGTGGATGCCCGTTCCATTCAGGCTACCCTTAGCAGCAGCGTAAGCCAATTGATCATCGAAAACCCGATCGTTACTCTGGACAAGATCGCTCCAAACGACATTCTGCAGGTGAAATTCATGCTGAATACATCTGCTGTGGATCCTGGCCTAACGGCTATTCCTCTGCTCTTCACTGCCACTTCCTCAAACGGTAGCTCGGCCAGCACCAATTTCAGCATCTTATACAACAATCCCAATGTGTTGCTCGATTTCGAGCTGAATAACGGGACTTTCGTTTCTGAAACAGGCTGGGCTTGGGGAACTCCAACTCAGGGGGCGGTTACTCCTCCTTCGGGAACCAGAGTGTGGGCTACCAATCTCAGCGGGAACTATCCTACCCTCGTGCAATATCATCTCTATACGCCGCAATATATGCTCAGCACAAACAGCATAATGAAATTCAAGCATCTGTATGCCTTTGAAAACAATTATGACGGCGCAAACGTTTCGATCTCCACCAACGGCGGAAACACCTGGACGATCATCCAGCCTTCCACGAACTACAACGGCAGCAATCTGAACGGCCTGGGCGGTGAAGTTGGCTGGACCGGAACGACCTCCGGCAACTGGCTTACCCCAACCTTCAACCTTTCGGAATACAGCGGCCAGACCGTGATGTTCCGTTTCCGCTTCGGTTCAGACGGTGCCAACGGCAATATAGGCTGGTTCATCGATGATTTTGAGCTGAGCGGCGTGAACCTTACCACAGGTTATCTGCATGGTCTGGTGTATCCAAGCTCTGGTCAGAATCCAGCCCTGGCGCGGGTTAGCTCAAATCAACGCTATACTACGCATCCCAATTCCGAAGGCCAGTTCATGCTTTTCCTGCCCAATGGCGTGCATTCCGTTACCGCCAGTTTGGAACACCATCAGTCTTCCAGTATAAACTCGGTGCACATCAATCCAACTACACCAGTCCAATATACCGAGTTCACCCTGATCGATCTGCCCAAACCCCAATCCATGAGCTTCACAGTGGATAACGACACGGGAGCCTTTGTGATGAACTGGCAAGCTCCGAATGATACGGTGCTGCCGGTGATGGGTTATAAGGTGTATCGCAAGTTCAATACCGATCAATATTCCCTGGTGCTGGAAACCACAGATACCCAATACAACGAAACCTTTGACCTCCAGGGTATCTATAAGTTCTACATTACGGTTAAATACCTGAATGTGGACGGCAGCCCCAGCGACATCATGAACGTTCCCTTCCCCTATGTATCCAATCCCCAGTCCGAAACTCCCGGCTTGGTTACCAAGCTGGAAAACAACTATCCGAATCCCTTCAATCCCACTACCACCATTGCCTTCAGTCTGGCCAAACCAGGCAGAACTTCACTGGTGATTTACAACCTGAAGGGACAGATAGTTAAGCGTCTGGTTTCCGGCGATCTGAATGCCGGCGACCACAGAGTGGTTTGGGACGGAAAAGACAGCGCAAATCGCAGCGTGGCTTCAGGAATGTATTTCTATCGCCTGGAAAGCGGTTCATATCGCTCTACCCGCAAAATGCTGCTGATGAAATAGGTGAACGGGTTAACAGGTGAACAAGTGAGCAGGTTAACAGGTTAACAAGTTAACCAGAATAAATGAATTGGAAAAGCCCCGGATTATGATCCGGGGTTTTTCCTTTTTGGGCAGATAGTATGTTTGGGCAACTCCCATAGCATGGTTCAGGATTTTCCAGCCTTGATTTTGGCTAACTGTTCCCTGCCCCTAAATCTCTGTTCCCCCTATCATACCGGAGTCATACCGCATGAGCATGCGGTATGACTCCGGTATGATGGGGTAGTTTGGGGTAGCTCCGTCGTCTCGACGGAGAGGTATCAACTTTCAAACGATGTTCTGATATTGAAACTATTCCCGGTTGCTAATAAGGGAGTTTATCAACATAGAGTGTCGATGCAACCGATGTCTTATACAATTAGTTATTAGCTCCGGATAGTATGATTTAATACAATACCTATACAGAAACATCCCATAGGATAAATTTTGAGAATTATTTGCGTTGCAGCCGTTTGTGGATTAATATATGATTAAGAAAACACTCACACCGCAATACACTTATTCATACATCAATAAAATGGTGGAGTCCTTGTTATATGGGCAAAGCAAGATATAAATTGTATTGGGAGAAGACTTCCAAGAGTCTTCAGGTATTTGAACATAAAGGATTGGATGGGGAGCGATTATCTAATCCAGCATAGTATGCCCAATTGGAGAATAAAATGAAAAAAACATTACATTCCACAATGTTGTCATGCCCTCCGAATAAGCAGCGTCCGTGGTGCTTTA
>CAZGWB010000123.1:0-7211 GCA_964529335.1 uncultured Candidatus Cloacimonas sp. | reverse complement strand
CATTCCCAGGTCTTTCTTGCTGGTGCTTTTACCGGATTCAGCAAAGCGTGCAATGGAACCCATAGGCGTGGATTTGCTGGCCTGTCCGCCGGTGTTGGAATACACTTCGGTATCGAGCACAAAGATGTTTACGTTGCGGTTGCTGGCCATTACATGATCCAGGCCGCCGTAGCCGATGTCATAAGCCCATCCGTCACCGCCCAGGGCCCAGATGGATTTCTCGATCAGATAGTCCTGCAGTTCGATGGCTCTGGCCACATACTTGCGGCATCCGTCACAAGAATTCTCCAGGGCTTTAGGTAAGAGGGCTTTGATCTTTTCTGCATTGGCCTTTGCCTCAGCATCCACTTTGTCCCAATTTTCCAGGGCAAAACCGAAGGCTTCCTTCAAAGCGGGATCGATGTTCTTGTCCATCAGGGTTTCAATGGCCACTTTCAGGAGCTTACGATGTGAATTTACAGCCAGACGCATACCAAAGCCGTATTCAGCATTGTCCTCAAACAAGCTGTTTGCCCAGGCGGGACCCTTGCCATCCTTGTTTTTGCAATAGGGAATGGTGGGGAAGGTTCCACCCCAGATACTGGAGCAGCCTGTGGCGTTGGCCACTATCATCCGGTCACCGAAAAGCTGGGTAAGCAGCTTGATATAAGGCGTTTCGCCGCAGCCTGCACAAGCTCCAGAGAACTCTAACAAGGGCTGCTTGAACTGGCTGCCCTTCACGGTATTTTCTTTGAAGTTGGCCAAAACGTCATTGGGTAAAGCATCGAAATACTCGTAGTTAGCCTGTTCGCCGGCTTCCCGCTCTTCTTCGATGGGTTTCATCACCAACGCTGCTTTGGGGCATTCATTCACGCAAACGCGGCAGCTCTGGCAGTCGTCGATATATACTTGAACCTTGTATTGATAACCTTCTGCGCCCATCGCTTTCAAAGTGTTGAAGCTGGCGGGTTTAGCGTTCAGGTCTTCATCCCTGACCAGTTTGGCACGGATGGCGGCATGAGGGCAAACGAAGGAGCACTGATTGCACTGAATGCAGTTTTCGGCGATCCAATGTGGCACGGCTGGTGCCACACGGCGCTTTTCCAACTTGGCGGTTCCGGTTTCCACATAACCGTCCAAGGGCATCTGGCTTACTTTTATCTGGTCGCCTTGTTCGCGCATGATAGGCTCGATGATGTTCATTACAAAATCGTTTGAGCCATCGGGAACGAGTTTCAGCATGGCGCGGTTGCAGGCAGGAAGCTCACTTGGGACATTCACTTCCACCAGGGCTTCGTTCACTTTGTCAACAGCCAAAAGGTTCATATCCACCACTTCCTGACCTTTACGTCCGTAGGTTTTCTTAATGGATTCTTTGATCAGTTTGATGGCTTCTGCGCGGTCAAGAACGCCGGAGATCAGGAAGAAAGCGGTTTGCATTACGGTATTTACGCGGCCGCCCAAACCCACTTCCTCAGCGATCTTCAGACCGTCGATATTGTAAAACTTGATCTTTTTGTTTATTATGCTTTCCTGCATTGCACAGGTAAGGTTCTCAAAAGCGTGCTCACGATCCCAATTGGAGTTCAGCAAAAACACGCCATTCTCTTTGATCCCGCCCAAGAGGTCGAAACGCCCGATGAAAGCCTGATTGTGGCAGGCCACAAAGTCTTCGCGGGTAACCAGATACTGGCTGTGGATGGGGGTTTTGCCAAAACGCAGATGGCTGCGGGTAATGCCGCCGCTCTTTTTGCTGTCATATTGGAAATAGCCCTGCACATAGAGATCGGTGTGATCGCCAATGATCTTGATGCTGTTTTTATTTGCGCCGACGGTTCCATCTGAACCCAAGCCCCAGAATTTGCAGCTAAAAGTGCCGGCTGGTAAAGTGCTGATTGATTCGTCCAGAGGCAGGGAAAGCATTGATACATCGTCCTCGATGCCAACCGTGAAGCCGTGAAAACCCTGTTTGGCAAGATGCTTATAAACAGCCAAAACCATATTGGGAGTAAATTCTTTGCTGGAAAGACCATAGCGGCCACCGATAACAAAGGTGTCCTTGCGGTCTTTGAGAGCCGTAACCACATCCAGATAAAGCGGTTCACCGATGGAACCGGGTTCTTTGGTGCGGTCGAGCACAGCAACGCGCTTCACGCTCTTGGGAATGGCCGCCAAAAAGGCTTCGCTGGCAAAGGGACGGTAAACCCGAACTTTCACCAAACCGAGCTTCATGCCGCGATTTTCGTTCAGCCAGCCGATGGTCTCTTCGATTGTTTCGCAGCCGCTTCCCATGGCCACGATGATGTCTTCCGCTTCTGGATGGCCTACGTAGTCAAAGAGCTTGTAGCTGCGGCCGATTTTGGCGCCAACTGCATCCATGGTTTCCTGAATAATCTGCGGAGCCTTGGCATAATGCAGGTTGCTGGTTTCCCGGCCTTGGAAATACACATCCGGAGCCTGCTGGCCTACCTTGATGCGAGGACGGTCGGGACTGAGAGCTCTCTGGCGGAAAGCTTCGATCAGCTCTCCATCGTCCAGCTCGGCCATTGTTTCGTAATCGATCACTTCGATCTTCTGCAGCTCGTGGCTGGTGCGGAAGCCGTCGAAGAAGCAAAGGAAGGGAATCGAGGTTTTCATGGTGGCAAGCTGGCAGACCACGGCAAGGTCCATTACTTCCTGCACACTGTTGCAGGCAACCAGGGCAAAACCTGTGTTGCGAGCGCTCATCACATCGCTGTGATCCCCAAAGATCGATAACGACTGAGCGGCCAAAGAACGTGCAGTTACGTAGAAAACCGTAGGAAGCATCTCACCGGCGATCTTGTGCATATTGGGAAGCATCAGCATCAGGCCTTGAGAAGCCGTAAATGTGGTGGTAAGGGCACCTGCAGACAGGGAACCGTGCACTGCACCCGCAGCGCCGGCCTCGCTTTGCATTTCCATAACGTCCACCGTAGTGCCGTTTATGTTCTTGCGTCCGTCCGAAGCCCAGGCATCGGAAAGTTCTCCCATCCCCGAAGAAGGGGTGATGGGATAGATGGCTGCCACTTCGGCAAAGGCATAGGCTACGTGTGCCGCTGCAGTATTGCCATCCATGGTGGCTTTTTTGAAGTTTGCCATGGGTATAACTCCTTATGTTTATATATTTATAAGAATATACAAAATTTGGGAGCATCAGAAATCAGCAGGGGATTTTAGTCAATCTAATTCGGATAACCACCTTCCAGAAAGTCCCAAAGGTCTCTGGCAGGAGTTTAAGGCTCCTGGAGCAACGATTTGGGCAGCCCGATAAGTAATCCTTGACCAGAAAACGCATAATCCGGATAATAGCCACAAAGAGCGGGCAAGGCTTGCCATCTCTTTTCAAAATAATGAGTTCCGGTTGGTTCGTCCCACCGGGCTCAAATGTTTTTTGGGGTTCCAAAACACCCCCGAGGTTTTAAATGCTACACATGCTAATCGCTCTGGCGATATTCGGGATCACCTATCTGATGATCATGACCGAATGGATAAACAAGATGACGGCCGCTCTTTTGGGTGGTTTTCTGGTAATCGTGTTTCACATCGTGGAACAGCACAAAGCCTTCATGGCTGTCGATTGGAACGTGATCTTCCTGCTAATCGGGATGATGATGGTAATGGCGGTGCTGAAGGAAACTGGGATTTTCCAATATATCGCGATCAAAACAGCCAAACTTGCCAAGGCCAGTCCCTTGAGGATCATGCTTTTCATGTTTGCGGTTACGGCTTTTATCTCAGCTTTTCTGGACAACGTTACCACCGTGATGATTCTGGTGCCCATCGCGCTACTTATCGCCGGTGAGCTGAAGATCGATCCCATCCCCTTCATCATCACCATGGCCATTGCCTCGAATATTGGCGGAACTGCCACCATGATCGGAGACCCGCCAAACATCCTGATCGGCAGTGCCACAGACTACAACTTCATGGATTTTATCTATCACCTGTCCCCAATCGTGATCCTGATCACCATCAGCAGTTTGGGAATAACCTTTCTGCTATATCGAAAAGGCATCAGGGTTAGCAATGAGAACAAGGCACGGCTAATGGAATACCGCGAAGAAAACCTGATCCAAAACCGTAAGCTGCTACACCGTGCCCTGGTGGTGGTGGCTTTGATGCTTGCCGCTTTCATGCTGCAGGACAGGCTGAACCTGGAAATCGCCCCCATCGCCATGGTTTCGGGGCTTATCCTTTTGATCCTGAATAACCGCAAGCGGGTGGACAAGGTGCTGGTAAACGACATAGACTGGGCTACGATCTTCTTTTTCATCGGGCTCTTCATGATCGTGGAAAGCCTGATCGAAACTGGTTTTATCGGACTGATTTCAGATCAGATCGTGCGCTTGTCGGGCAATAACATCAAGGCTGCTTCTCTCATCATTCTGTGGTTTTCAGGCTTTTTCTCCGCCATAATCGATAATGTTCCTTTCGTAACCACCATGATTCCCCTAATCAAGGATATCGGAACTCATTTCAGCAGGGAAGCGATGCATCCCGTTTGGTGGGCACTGTCTTTGGGAGCATGTTTGGGTGGAAACGGAACCCTGATCGGAGCGTCGGCCAATATTGTGTCGGTGGGAATAGCCCATCGCAATGGCTATGTGATCAAATTTTCCGATTTCACAAAGATCGGGGTGATTTATACCCTCAATTCATTGATTCTATCCAGTTTATACATTTGGCTACGCTATTTTTAAGCCAAGTCATACCCAAAATAATGATTGACCAAAAAACCCAGCCAGCCCATATAGGCTTTAGAGATGGAAAAGAGGTGAAAGATGTATTTAGCTATCTGGATGCCCGTGACATCTGTTTGGAGCAGAGAGTTTTAAACAAACAGCAGGTATATCAGATGCTGGTGGAGCGCATTTGTGCGCATCATCAGTTGCCAAGCTGCGGACCAAAGCTGCTGGAGCTGATCTTGAAGCGCGAAGCTGAAGCGCCGGTGGCCTATGCTTCGGGGATTGCCATCCCCCATATCCGCATGGATGGCTTTGAAGATACCGTAATTGCCATGGCTTTCCTGCAGAATCCCATCGATTATGATGGAACCAGGATTTCCTGGGTAGTGCTGATCATTACCGATAAAACCAGTTCCAAGACCTATCTGAATATCGTGGCTGCTTTGCTAAAACTTTCCAAAGACACTCAGGCCATGGCCAACCTTGCTTCAGCACATGATGGGCACAGCGTGATCCACCGCTTGAAAGAGATGGCCGTGATGGTCAAGAAAGACCTCTTCATCTCCGACATCATGATCGCCGATCCTGTCTCCATCCAGCCGGGAGCCACCCTGAAAGAACTAAACACCCTGATGAGCCAATATGGAATTGCCGGGCTGCCTGTGGTGGATGCAAACCTGAATTACCTGGGAGAGGTGAATATCCTCGATCTCTTGAAAGTTGGCATCCCAGATTATCTGATGATGCTGGACAATCTGAATTTCCTGATGTCTTTCGAACCATTGGAAAAGCTATTTGAAAACGAAAACGAGATAAAGGTAAGCGAGATTATGAGCCGTGACGAGATTTACCTGCGTCCGGAAGCTTCCATCATCGAAGCCGTTTTTGAAATGATCCTGCACAAAAAGCGCTACATGAGCGTAGTAAAAGAAGGCAAATTGGTGGGCTTGGTAACCGCCATGGACGTCCTGCGAAAAGTAATAACGGCTTGAGCCATGATCTTGATGCTCATCGCTCTGGCAGTATTTGCCATTACCTATTTTCTGATCATCACCGAGTGGATAAACAAGATGCTGGCTGCCCTGGTGGGTGGCTTCGTGGTAATCATATTAAGAGTCGTTACCCAACATACCGCTTTTGCCGCCATCGACTGGAACGTGATCTTTTTCCTGATCGGAATGATGCTGGTGATCTCCGTAATGCGGGAAACCGGCGTATTTATGCTGATCGCCATCAAAACCGCCAAGCTGGGCAAAGGCAAGCCACTGAATATCATGATCCTGATGTTTCTGGCCACAGGTGTAATCTCTGCTTTAATGGGAAGCGTTACCACTATCATGATCCTGGTGCCGATCGTGCTGCTGATCGCCGGAGAACTGAAGATCCCTCCCGCTCCTTTCATAATCACCATGGTGATCGCTTCAAACATGGGTGGAGCGGCCACCATGATCGGAGATCCGCCAAACATCATGATCGGCAGCGCCACTGATTTCAGTTTTTTGGATTTTATAATACATCTTACACCTCCAGTTCTGATTATCATGGCTACCAGCCTGGGCTTGATCTGGCTGATCTATCGCAAAGGGATGAAGGTAAGCAACGAACGGCGCGCAAAATTGATGGACTATGGCGAAACCAACCTGATCCGCAGTAAAAAACTGCTGCTGGCCAGCCTCCTGGTTATTTTTTTGATGCTCCTGGCTTTAACCCTGCAGGTGCCCCTGCAGCTCGAAACAGCAACCATTTCCATGGCGGCCGGCCTTAGCCTGGTGCTGATCGGCAGCCGCAAAAAGGTGGAAAAGATATTGGTGAACGACATCGATTGGATCACCATCTTCTTCTTTATTGGGCTTTTTATGATCGTGGAAGGCCTGGTGGCCACCGGCTTCATCGACCTGCTGGCCAATAGCGTTACCAAGCTCACCGGAGGAGATGCCAAATACACCTCTCTGGTCATTCTTTGGCTGTCTGGCGTTTTTTCCGCCATTATCGATAACGTCCCCTTCGTGGCTGCCATGATCCCCATGATCGAGAAACTGGGTAGCAGTATGGCCGATCCTTCGCAGGTTCAGCCGCTTTGGTGGTCACTGGCCCTGGGAACCTGTCTGGGTGGAAACGGCACCCTGATCGGAGCTTCAGCCAATATCGTGGCCGTGGGAATCGCCAACCGCAATGGCTTTAAAATCAGCTTCAAGGACTACACCAAGATCGGAGCAGTCTTTACCCTGAATTCCATCATCCTCTCAACCCTATACATCTGGCTGCGCTATTACCTGTAGCCTTGATAGCAATACCCTTGCTTAGCCCCTGAGAACCACCCCTTACCCACACGCAAGCCTCGCGGATCAGATCCGCGTGGAGTCCGGGTGGTTTCCGCGTGGCATTCGGGTGGCATTCGGGTGGCCAGCAAGCTTCTGAATGGTAACACGGATTTTCACGGATTGAACGGATTAACACGGATTTCTCCTACTTTTGAACCCAAGAACCTTAAAACCTTTGAACCATTAATCGGAACACGGATTCTCA
>CAZGWB010000122.1:0-7385 GCA_964529335.1 uncultured Candidatus Cloacimonas sp. | reverse complement strand
GCATAGGCCTGGATCTGGAAAAGCAGATTGAGCGCTACTATCCCGCCGAACACACTGAAAAAGACCACATTCTGAACAATTTTTTCAGTGAAATTCACATGTAGAAGTCCGATTGAGAACAGCACCACCACCATGAACCAACGGATCATTGCCCACCAAGACAGCAGCTTCAGTCTTTCATTTTCCATGTATATACTCCCAACTTAGTCTCTAATATATTGGATCGTGGCAGGATTAATCGTAAGATTATAATAAGAAGCAATTTCAGCATCTGTCAATGTTCTTGGCACCAAACCTGCTTGATCCATGTCTCCAATCATATAGTGAAATGCATCTCCGGCCTGGGGTGTTCCGTAATACTCTCTTCCTAAATAAAAACCCTTATTTTGTATCGCAGATGGCCGATAAAAAGGATATAGGGCATTCTGTGAAGTTCCTACTAAAACTCCATTTTTATAACCCTTTACCTGTCCCTGGTTGTAAGTAAGGGCAAAGTGATGGTATTGATCTTTGTTATGAGGCCACTTACCATCAGGGACGAAGGGAGTTGAAGTTTGAACTGTAACTCCGTCCCGGGTGGTAACCGTAAAATAAACAGTATTATTCAGGAACCAGATGGCACCAGTTGGTTTCTTGCGGACATTTCCCCAACCCATACCATGCGCATAGACATCAGCCGGATCAGGTGCTAGCCACAAAAAGGTAGCTGCGGAAGTTCCTCTGTTTAGCTTAGCAAAACACATAAGGGTAAAATTTGAGGATACTTCCATCGAGCTGTTACCATCATGCCAGATCACTCCATCGATGCTATTGCCGCTCGCCTCGTTAAAGTTGGCACATTTCCAGCCATCGACTCCAGTTCCATGGGGACGGGTATCTACGTTACCGTAAAAATTTGCATCATTATCGTGAGAAGAACTATCATAAACAAGGTCAAAATTCGGATTGAACTGAGGTTGGTTCATTTCCAGATATATGCTCCAGTCCATGTCCAAGGCAGCTATTAAGGGAAAGGTATAAGCTATTTCAGCCCGATAACTGATTGAGCGACCCATCATATTCCCACTAACATAGCTTTCAGCTCTAAAGCTGTTGTTTGTGCCGCTCACAATAGTATACTTGATGCTATCGATCTTGCAATTCTGGATATTAAAGTTAGTATAATGATCGTCCCACTTGATCAGGCCTTCATCACCTGCCATTTGTCCATAGGCAACCGAATTTTGGATAGCTGTTCTCAGTGCGTAGTCTGAGACACTTTCAGCCTGTTTGGAGAGCACATTACGAGTGATAATATTGGGGACGGACAGGATGCGTCGCTGAAGTGAAGTCATAATCCCTGCATAAATAGTTGCCATCAATACCGAAGCTATAAGCATTGCTCTTCCCATAATATCTCCTTATGCTCCTTGCATATAGCAATTCATAAAGTAGCATTTAAACTGCAGCTTGGTTGTTATTGATCTGCTTCCGCTTCTTGGTCCGGCTCTGAAAAATGATAAGCGAACCTCAGTGCTTCTTGCCGCAGAAGCAGTAGTAGTAAGCACATCCGTTTTAGTATAGTATCTGAACTTCAATTCATTGATCCAAAACAGATATCCCAGATTAGACAAAGGAACCCCATCCTGACGAATCACCACCGCTGTTCCATAGGGACTTGGAACAGATGAGAGTTTAATGGAAATTGTATGGTTTGATTCAGTAATAGCATCGTTTTGAAAATCCCAATAGGTATAAAAGACCAGGGAATCAGCAGTTGCATGTTTGATCGATGTTGTGGGAGTTCTGCCGACCCCTGCCAAAGCTATAACATTGTTTAGCCTGGAGGCAGCCTGGTCCATATTATCTATCATTTCCATTGCATAGAGAGCTCGATCAGATGCCTCATGCATTTGGTACTGAAAGGTGATCATCATCAGGATCAGCAATCCCGCAACTATAGCGGCACCAATTAGATCTATAATAATGCTCATTATAAGTTCAAATGGGTCTTGGTATAAACCCGCTGTAAGGTAGCCGGAACCTTAAGCCCTTGAGTGCTTGCAGTGACGGTCACTCTTACCCAAATATTGTTAACTACAGCAGTAGTGAGTGGTATTCCCAGAGAATCACAATCAACAGCACGAATGTTGAGTTGATATACATCCCCTGGAAACTGTAAATCGATAGTCCTGTTCACATTGGCATAGGTGGTTTTGACGCTGAAAAAAGCAATCATTCTTGCAAAGAGCTTGGCGTCAATCTCATCGAGCACAGAATGGCACAACTGGCTGGCTTGGACATACTGAGACGCATTTATCAAGTAGTCGTTCTGCTCCAATACCTGCCTGTTATAATTAGCGGCCACACTTGTAAAGAAAACCACTGCAAATAATGCCAGTACCATCTCCATGTAATTCATCTAATCCTCCGCCGTGGCATAAAGCACTTCCGTAAGATCGGTAAGGCCTTCGCGCATCCGTTCCATTCCGCTGCGGCGCATGGAAAGCATGCCATGTTTTTCGGCTACCGCTCTTATTCTTTCTTCGTCCAGGTCGCTTTGCGATTTTACTATCTCATTGCGCACCTCGGGATAAAAATACAACGCTTCAGCGATGTTTACACGGCCCTTATAGCCATTATGACATTTGGGACAACCCACCGGCTCATAAATAGTTCCGCTTTCCAGCTCTTCCTGCGTAAAGCCCATTTGAAGAGCGGCAGGCCAGTGTTCCTTAGTAAGCGGCCGCCGGCAATGCACACAAAGTTTGCGCACCAAGCGCTGGGCGATGATGATATTAATCGAATAGGCCAAAAGGAAGGTTTCAATCCCCATTTTGTACAAGCGGGTGATGGCTGATGGTGCATCGTTGGTATGCAAAGTAGAAAAAGTTAGATGCCCTGTATTAGCCAGTTTTACGGCTATATCGGCAGTAATCTTATCACGAATCTCGCCCACCATAACCACATCGGGATCATGACGCAGTATGGCGCGAATTGCCTGATCGAAGCTCATTTTGTGCCCGATCTTCAGTTGTCTGGCACCCCTGATCACATACTCCACCGGGTCTTCACAGGTCAGCACATTCACAGTGGGATTTATCACATGATGCAATGCGGCCATCAGGGTGGTGGATTTTCCGCTTCCCGTAGGTCCGGTTACGATGATGATTCCTTTGGAGGTCGAGATGGATTTTACAAACTCACGTTCCGCCTGTTCCTGAAAGCCCAATTTGTGGAAATCGGTGATCACCTTGCGGTCGTCGATCACGCGGATCACGATGCTTTCGAAGCGGCGTTCAAACTCTGCTGAAACGATCGGGATAATCGAGATGCGGAAGCGGATCAGATGGTCGTCGATTAGCCTTTGGGCAAAACCGTCCTGGGCAGTATCGCGCTCGAAGCGGTCCACCCCGATCGAGCGGTCTTTCACTACGGCCGAAAGCGCTTCCGGCGGAGTTCCTTCCTGGCGGTGCCAAAGCTGTAGCTTGCCATCCACTCTGAAATAGATATCTATGGTGGTTTTGCCTCCCGCAATGATATGAATGTCGCTGGCATCTTTGTGAACCGCCTCAATCAGGGCTCCCTCAAAGAGATTTACCAAGAGGCTTTTATTGATCTCTTCGTCCAGAGCTTGTTCGCTAAGTTCTCCTCCCCCTCCATCGTCGATCTCGGTAAGCACCTGACCAGCTTCTTCCAATAGAGCCAGAAATTCGTTCTTCTGGGGTGCGAGTTTATTAATCAGGTCTTCGATTGATTTAAGCTTGCACCAATATATCTCCAGCCTTTTAAATGGCGTCTGATTAGTGATCTCCTGGATAATCTTGTCGGTGGGATCGCTGGCCAGAACCTGCAAGGTTTCCCGGGGTTTTTCCAGTAAAGTATAGGGAAATATCTTGTGGTACAGAAGTTTCTTTTTCAGATCTTCGGGAATCTTTTTCAGTACCTCTCTGATAGCTTCTAGCTGTCTTTCCTCCAGATCCTCGATTTCCACATCCAGCCTTGGAAAGGCAAACATTTTGGCCAATGCTTCATACACCGCATCATGCTGAGCCTTAAAATCGCTTTCCAATATCCTGGCTAAAGCACCAGCGCTGTTTTCTCCATATTCTGCCATTTTTTGGTTGGCTTTTTCCACCATTTCACGATCAAAATAGCCCTTATCAACCAGAAAACTGCCAAATTTGGAAAGGGGTATCATATATATCAAGCCGAAGGTGGATTGATGGTTGCGATCTCAGCCGATACCACGGTTAGGAAAACCACCGCCAGGGAAATGAAGAGCCCCACTATCGATTGAATGTATTCGATCATGGCGTTCATTTTAAGGGTGGTTTCCGCTTCGTAATAGGTAGCTATCTGTTGAGCCGATTGCAATATATTCCCAGTTTCCTGACCTGTTTTCAGGCGGGTCAGCGAAGTGCGGGTAAATACTCCGGCAGCCTCCATAGCCGGCACAAAGGCCTCGCCTTCTTTTAGCATCAGGGGGATTGTAATTCGTTTTATCCTGTCCTCCATCCAGGCGTTCCGGCAGGCTTCAGCAGAGGTTTTTATCGTTTCGATATTGTCTCCTGCTCCGGCATAGATCGTGCCAAATACCCGGAAATATATCTCGATGGAGGATTTGTGGATCAGATGTCCCACCAATGGAAGCTTGATTATGTGCTGATCACGCCAGATTTTTCCCTTGGGGGTCTTCCACCAACGCCAAATCACCACGATTGGCAGAACAATGATGAGGGCAATCACCCACCAGTAAATCCCAAGCCAGTCACTGACTGCCAATGTCTTTTTGGTGAGCGGAGGCAAGGGCATATTATACTTTAAAAACAACTCGGCCGTAGCCGGAAAAATATCGATAACATAATACATCACTGCTCCGACCGTGGCAACCACCGCAAACATGGGAGAGATCAAGGCCTTCTTAATGTTGTTTTTAATCTCCATGTCGCGCTCGATGAACTTGCTGGTGGCGTCGAACACCTCAGCCATATTTCCGCTGCGGGTGGCAAGCCCCATCATGAAGGCAGGAAAACGGCCAAAGATATGCGCATAGCGGTTAAACACCTCTCTGCCTTCAGCACCGGCTTTTAGCTGGCTTTCGATCTGTTGCAGAGCGTCCTTGAACATCCGGTTGTTCTGCTCTTCCGCCAGCATTTCCAGGATCTTGCCAAAACTCATCTTATCCTTCAGCATCGTGCTGGAAAGCTTTATAAACATCATGATATCGGCCATGGATGGCTTCAGGGGAAGATCGAATAGCACCGGATTAATCGAAAAACGGGTATAGCCCATCTTGGTAAGCGCAGCGGCAACCTCATCCTTGGTATAAGCGCTTTGCCGGCCGGTGAATGGCTTTTTGCCCCCAATATGAACCTTGTATAGCCAGTCTTTCTTTTTCTCCAGACTTTCTATGCGTAGCTGATACTTCGTGGCAAGCTTCGCCACATGGAGCTTGGCCTCCTTGGGTGAATCAGCCGTAAAGGTGCCCTGAACCAATTTCCCCCCTGGTCCGAATCCCTTGAACCGGTAATCTGTTACCATCGGCGCTCCCTGTCTGCTGCAGTTATAGTTCAAAGCTGGCTTGCTAACAAACCTTGAACTATAGCCACTGCATCGCCTATATGCATGCAGGATTATTACTTAACATCTATCAAACTTTTCCTGCTCCAGCTTTTAGACCCACCAGCCACCCTCAAAAGCTTATTATTCCATAATACCAAGATTGGTCAAGAGAATTCTTGACCAATCTTGAAAACTCGTAGCTGCGAACTGAACATTCGCATCCTACACATTATTCATAGGCGGTGGGAAGGGTGGTAGCAACGGGTACGTCAGTAGCAGCGGCGGTCACAGTGTCGTTGGCCAAGGTAACTGTGGTCACGATCTTGGGTTGGTTTCCACCTCTTTCGGCGGTGCCAAGTCCATAAATGCGAACGGTGGTGGCGTTGTTTTCAACATCGCAGAAGACAGCATATTCGCCGTTTTCGTTCGCGTTGTCAGTAGCAAGGCCCAAGTAGCTGGCCAGAGCGGCATTGGTTACGTTGGTTCCTAAGCTACCGGCTCCCCCTTGGGATACGGGAGTTTTGTAATACTGAAGGACTTGGGTGGCATAGCTTTGTGCATCAGCAGCGATAGAGGTCTTGTTGCTGTTGTAAGCTTGGCTGTTAAACATGCTGATTCCGACGGCGATTGCAACACCGACGATGATAACGCTCAGGACGATCAAAAGAATTTGTTGGGTTCCCATGGTAGTTCTCCTTTTTTGGGGTTATTCTTTTTTTTTCGGGTTCACTCTATTTTTTTGCATCCCTGCGGGACACGTCTATCTTAATCGCAAGAGCTGTGCCAAACTATGCCAAAGCGCGTTAGTTTATTTTGCGTTGTCTCATAACCACCATATCTATCTATGTATTATGAGATATCTTTTCTGTCCCTTTGCCTGGTTCAAGGCTCATAATTCTATGGGTATGATGTAGCGCAAACGGGACATATGTCAATATGGCTGTCTTATTTTTACTACACCATGGCGATTACCCAGGCAATCGACAAGCCATAGCGCAGGCTTCAGCTGGTCGTTTCACCGGATTAATGCGGCTCAGACCGTTGACAAAGCCCAGAGGGCGTCAGATTATAGCGATGGATTCGGAGCGTAGCGAAGACCATCGAGGGTGGGAAATTTATACATATCAATCCATCAACTGATCCGCTAAGCCCGCAGGGCGGCAGATTATAGCGATGGTGGTGAAACAAGGCTTTTAAGCCTTGTGGAACCCCTCGTTAGGGGTGTTTTATAGGCCTATGTTTTCCTTTACTCCCCTTCCCTAATCCGAAAGCGGTATTTCCGCTTTCGGATTAGGGGAGGGGAGATTCGTGTTATTCTTGGCTGCGTCCACAATCATCGAGGGTCTTCGCTTCGCTCCGAACCCATCGCTATAATCTGTCGCCCTGCGGGCTTTGTCAACAGGCTGAACACCTGACGGAGTATCAGGAGGTTATCTGCATCACTAAACGGTGGTTGAAACCACCGCCTATGGTGAGAAATCACTATCGGGATTGATTCAATCCCATAGCATTCTTACCCACCAATTAGCTCACTCCCAAAGCATTCTGATTTTACTCCGGCATTCAAACAAAGGCCATACACTCATCCTGTGTGGCCTTATTTAAAAGGATAAAGTGGTTCCTCACCCCATCTCTCGGCCGGAAATAAAGATTCAGCCTGTAAAAACTCTAAAACAACCAGATATCTCTGGCGTTCCTGGGAGTATTTACAGGTATCCCTGTCATAATCCGAAGGCCGAATCTCTCATTGGGCTACCTGCTCTTTCGAATAGCCCCTGACACCTGACACCTGAAAACTGACACCTAATCACTATCATACCGGAGTCATACCGCATGCTCAT
>CAZGWB010000121.1:0-7452 GCA_964529335.1 uncultured Candidatus Cloacimonas sp. | reverse complement strand
CCTCTTCCACGCTCTTGCTGCCATCCAGCTTGATCAAAAACCAGCGGTCAAAGCCCGTGGCCTGTTCCCAGACCGTATTTTTCACTTTTCGATGGGCTCTGATTATTGCCGTTCCGCCATTTCTGGACATAAGCTGGTCGAGTTCGTTCAGATTAAAACTATTCGTTTGCGCATACAAACCCAAGGGCAATTGAGACCTGGTAAGCGCTTGTGCGCTAAGCTTTACCTTGATCAGATCAGGTGCAAAGCGAGGACGGGGCTTGGCATTGGCAGCAGGGGTAAAACCCAAAAGGTTTGCCAAAACTCCGATGAAGAACAGTATCATCATGTGTCGCTTGAACATAATATACTCCCTTAGTGTAATTTTCACTCTGATTACATGCTGCGGGAAGATAAAATATCTGGCAAGAAAAAAATGCACTTCACTCTATCATCCGGTAAGCTACCCGTTCACCGCTTATCCCTTGATTTGTTTTTTAAAAGGGGCTGTCTGGTCTGTAAAGACTTCTATGGATGGTAATAGATAGTTAGAATTCTAAACTATGGATATGAGACGGTATTTATCACAGCTTGGGAACACAAATTGCTTATGATTGGAAAAGAGAAATTGTAATCTTGGAGTATAAAATGAAAAGACTCTTTTTACTGCTTTTAGCGGTGTTGGCAGTGAGTGGATTGCTGGCTTCATCCCTGAACCTGATAGCCATAGCCACAGAAAATCATGATTCTACCCCTGCAACTTTTCGCGAGCAGGTAAGCAAACTTGCCGATAGTGGCCTGGAAATTTACTTTTACAACGATACATACATCATCGCCGGAACTGATAGACCAGATTATCCCGGTGCAGTTTCCCTGGGGAGAGCTGATAAGGGCAAGCTGTATCTGCTTACCAAGCTGCCGGTTCAGCATCAGAAACCTGTCACAGAAGCTGGTGAGATCCTTCTCGACCTGGGTTCACAGCTCCTGCTGCGCAGCCAGGATAACGAACTGCAGCTCAGAAGCAGACTGGCCAATCCTTTCACTCCTTTGGAGCTTAAGCCGCTAAAGCTTGGCGCAGCCACATCCCTTACTCACGAACTGGCCGCAGACCGCAACGCCATCCAGGACTTGATCGCACAGGTGTCGGCCGATAGCGTTTTGTATTTCATTCAGAGTTTACAAAACTTCCAAACCCGTTATGCTTTGGCCGATAACCGTTTGGCCGTGGCAAACTGGATCAAGGGGCAATTCCAGCGCTTTGGGATCACAGCTTCCGAATTGCACAATTTCCAATGGCAAGGAACTACCCAATACAACGTGGTAGCCACCATTCCGGGCACAGTTTATCCCGATACCTATATCATCGTGGGCGGGCACCATGATTCCATTACTGGCGACAATCCTTATGTCTTTGCCCCGGGTGCAGATGACAATGCCAGCGGGACCGTGGCCGCCATCGAAATGGCCAGAGTAATGATGGCCAGCGGATTTCAACCGAAGTGCTCCATTCGTTTTGTCACCTTTGCCGCTGAGGAATTTGGGCTCTGGGGCTCCAAAGCCTATGCTCAGATGGCCGATAACACAGATATGGATATCCGGCTGATGATAAATCACGATATGATTGCCAATACAAACCCCGATCCGGACGATCCCAGAGTCCTGTTGATGCCCTATGACGGCTTTATGCAACATACCGATCACGCCGCAGCAATTACCAGTCAATACACACCCTTGGTGCCAGTTTATGGTTCGCTGAATCTTTCTGCCAGCGACAGCTATTCTTTCTGGCAACGTGGCTTTCCAGTTATTTACTACTTCGAATACAATTTCTCCCAAGTTTATCACAGCAATAACGACACTGTGGCCAACCTGAATCCTGATTACTGCGCCAAAGTGATCCGGGCTTCCACCGCAGTGGCGGCCAGCTATGCAAACATGCCTTCGCCTCCAGCCAATCTTCAGGCTCTTGACCTCGGAACCGGAAATGCCATCCAGGTAAGCTGGAACGCCTCCACTGATCCCAGCTTTGCGCATTACAAGATTTACTGGGGAAATGAAGAGGGCGATTATCCCAATACCCAAAATACCAGTTCCACGGTTTTCACGATTCCCGGGCAAACCGAGGGTCAGGCCTGCTACGTAGCGGTAAGCACCGTGGATAACTCAGGCAATGAAAGCTATCTGGTAACCGCATCCGCCACTCCCAGATTGATACCTTTAACGCCACAGAACTTTGTGGACAGCCCTGTGCTAAACGGGATAAATCTATCCTGGACGGCCAATACCGAGCTGGACATGAACGCCTATAAGCTCTACCGTTCGCAAAGCCCGGATGAAGCCGGTGAGCTGGTATCCACGCTGAATCCCAATGTAACCACTTATTCCGACGTAGATCTGGAAGGCTCGCTGAACTATTATTATTATCGGCTTTGCGCAGTTGACATAAACCAAAACCAAAGCCCCTTCACCGTGGCTTTAAAGAGCCGTCCAGTCACTTTAAACCAAGGTATCCTGGTAATCGATGAAACTCTCAATTTCAATGGCAGCAATCCTTTCCAGCCCACCGACGAAATGGTGGACAGCTTTTACGACGGCTTGGCGCAAAATCTGAGCATTACATCCCACCTCGATCTGGAAGCTGATCCCCTGGTTATCAAGCTGGCTGACCTGGGAGTTTTCAACGCTGTGCTCTGGCATGGAAATGATTATAGCGATACAGTATATCCCTATAGCGTGAAAGAAGCCCTGAAAAAATACATCGAGTTTGGGGGCAAGGTGCTGTTCAGCGTATTCCATCCTTCCCAGGCCTTTGAGCTGAATGCCGGCTATCCCGCAACCTTTGGGTCAAACACCTTTATCAACGAGGTTCTGGGGATATCAGGAGTGGATTATCAAGCCGCTGCCCGGTTCAAATATGCAGTTTCACAGCTCAGTGCAGCTCCTCCTTTGCAGGTGGACCCAGATAAAACTCCCGTTTCCTTCAATGGCCATATCTTCCATGTGGAATCTCTGGTTCCAGCCAATGCCAACAGCGTTATCTACCTGTATGGATCAGATTATGCCTCTTCCACTGGGCAAGGTAGCTTGAACGATGAGCCGGTGGCCATATATCATGCCTTTGGAGCCGGAAAAGCCATCACGCTCAGCTTTCCCTTGTATTCGATGGAAAACGCCAATGCCAGGCAGTTTTTGGAATACGCCTTTCATATTGTTTTTGGTTTGCCACTGGATAATGACGATCCCGGGGTTAGTCCGGTAAATCAACTGCAGATCAGCGCAGCCTATCCCAATCCCTTCAGTTCTCTTGCTAAGATCGAGCTTAGCACCAAGAGCCTGGTTAGCCCTTTGGAAGTGCAGATTTATAACCTGAAAGGTCAACTGGTGAAAACCTTGTTCCAGGCTGTTCCCGAAGCTAAAACCGAATTATCTTGGGATGGCCGGGATAATACAGGTCGCACCGTGAGCTCCGGAATCTATCTGCTAAAAGCAACTCAAGCCGGTCAAACCACCGGTCGTAAGCTCCTGAAGATAAAATAAGATAGCTCTCTTTTGTCTTCGCCATAAGCCAGGGGAACAACTGGCCAAGGATCGGTGCGGTGGGTAATAGTCGCTACCGCAATCTGGCGTTTCAGAGAAACAACCTTTGTACCAATACCGGCTCATAAACTAAAGCCGCAAAATCCTGCGTTTGGACTAAAACGTTACCGATTTCCCGATTTTCACGCCGGTGCCAACTGAGATACAGGGCACTACCATCAGGCTCCCATCCCATTTCTTAGCTGTTTCAAGGCCGATTTCGCCACTTAGGAAGGTTTTATAAGCCTGGAGCCTGGCTATGGCCTTTATGCCAAAATGGGGGATCAGATAGGGCCCGTAGTTCTTGCCGTTATATTTGCGGGTCAATCTGCTCAGAGCCAGATGCGGACTGATCGACAGGGAGAAGATTTTATCAGGTTGATAGGTATATATGGCATGAATTTCAGCCGTGGCCAGGGAATTTTTGTCCCTGGCTATAAAGGTAGGCTGGCCATTATGATAACTGGTGCTGCTATTTTTTACTTCGCTGTAGCTTATGATGGGCATTAGCGCAAGGTAGCTGCTGTCCCGGCTGGCCACCAGGTGTTTTACTCCGCCCTTAAAACCTGAAGAGCCCGATAAGAACATCCTAAGGTGAAGTTCATCGATCCCCGACAGACCATAATTAAGGGTAATACCCCCTAACCCTGTATCGGGTTCTTTGCCCCAGTTAATCCAGTTTTCCTGTGTATCAAAATCAAACCAGTAGTCAATGGTGTCGGATGCGGCAATGGCATCATATATTGCGTGAAAATCCTGAGTGGGATACATATTCATGGCGTTGGCACCATAAACCATGGTTTCCAGCCGTCCCTTGCCCAGGGGCTTGGCACTTTGCAGCAAACTGATGTCGGTAATCGCACAAGCGGAAAGAAACACCAAAATCATCAATACTAACAAGATAGCTAATCTCTTCATGTCCAACTCCCTTTTTTTTTTATTGCCTCAGTTCATTCATTAAGCGGTTATGGGTTCCATTGTATTTGCCAGTGGGTCAATGAGTTCTTATGGCAATTTCCTAGTTTCAACATCATTTACAGATTAAAGCAATATTTATGCCAATAAATGGATGTAAAGGGATATGTTGGAGTCAGATTGCGTGGTATAGATTTGTTCCAGTTAGCGTAAACGTATGAAAGACAATCGATACGTGGAATATGAAACATAGCCACATATAAGCTGTCAACATATCAATGGGTTACCACTTATTGGAAAGGCCACACAAAAATCAAGACCATTGAACAATCGGAGCTCTTAGAAAACCCTTTAGGGGTACAGGCCGTTGACAAAGCCCGCAGGGCGACAGATTATAGCGATGGGTTCGGAGCGAAGCGAAGATCCTCGATAAACGAACCCTGGTTTGATTAAGCTCACAGGGCGACAGAAGCCTGAACCCCGCAGGGGTGAATTCCATTTAGCCTGGGGTAAAGCGAAACGGAACCCCAGGTATGGGCAAACAAGGAAAAATAAACCCCGTCAGGGGTGACACAAAAATCAACACCCTTCATTGTTATGTCACCCTTCCAGGGTTCTCTCTGGTAGGGGATGCTTACCTGGGGTTCCGCTAAAGCTTCACCCCAGGCTAAAACATGCCATCCCTTCGGGATTATGGCGGTATACGAGTTTATGAAAAGGGGATTCACATACGCTTTAACCCAGGCTAAAACATGCCATCCCTTCGGGATTATGTCTATGTGCAACAGTCCTTTCCACTTAAAAGGGTGACTCTCCAAACAGCAATTTATTTATCGTTCTCCTTTGCACCATCATCAATGGCCTGGTCTGTCCACTTAAAAGGGTGACTCTCCATATCTTCAATGGCCTGGCCTGTATACTTAAAAGGGTGACTCGCCAATTTGCAGATTCCGTTGTCACTTTGCACTCTCTTTCATTTTTCAACTATACAATAATCGCTAATCAATCTGTAATGATTCCCTAATAAATCCCTAATCGAATTAAGGAATTACTAGTGTTTGATCTGTGTGTAATAAGATTTCTTTGGGAATTCCGTCAGATTGCCTTATAATGTATAGTGGGGTTTTGCCTTTATCATCCCCCTTCGCAAAGCCGTGAAGAGGAATGGGCTGCCTGGGAAGTGGCTACCCTTTCAGGTATACAGGCAGGAACCTTTTGGTACTATCTATAATGGAGGAAAGAAATGAGAGCAAAGCTCACTTATGGCATTGGAGCTTATTCAGGGAAGCTGGATGGAGTGGTATTCTGCCACTATCGGCGGGAAGGGCTGGTGTTTGTGCGCAAATACCGCTACCCCACCCTTACGGAGAATAATCACAAACTGGGTTCCATCACCACCAATCTGCATAGCATAGCGCCTTCCGAAGGCTACAAAAACGATATGCGCACCTACCTGAGCCGCTATAACACCCTGCGGGAAAACGAAAACAACTATGTGCGCTCCTGGGTGAACATGTATCTGAAACTGATGCGGGAAATGGCACGGCGGGACAATACCATAGATTTGCAGATTCTTACCCGGGATGATATCTATACGCGTGACCTGCCCTGCATCAGTATAAAAAGGGCAGTGGAAGCGGGTTTGCTGCCTGTGGTTTACGATTATGCGCATCTGGATAGGGAGATTTAGCCAGCCCCTCAGATATAGTAAATCGCTTTGCTCTTGCTGTGCGGATGCAGCAGGGAACCCCCTGGTGCTCTCCGAACCCGTAAATAGCGGAGATAATGAGTAAAGGCGAGTGAACGGGAATTAATGAGAAAAAAAGGAAAAACAAGACCACTGCCATAGAGCACAAAGATGTAAACTACTTATTTTCATGATGACTTGTCAGAAATATATATTGACAAGAATTGGAGAGTAAAAATATGTTGCAAAAGATGAAAATTGGTCTTGGCAATGAGATGATATTTTTGAGTATTCTGTTGAACATCTTTTTTACCAATCCGGTATCTGTGTATTTACAATGTACGGCAATAAACTCATTCTGGAAGTCGGATATTAAAATGAAAGATTAATATCAGGTTGAGATAGAGGTGTGAGTATTTGAAGTTAGATACTTTATAAGGACAGTAAAACATGAAAGCACCTAAGCAAATGCGGAAACCTTCTAATTGGCAAGATTTTGAAACTTTATGCAAGAAGCTATGGGGTGAAATATGGAATTGTCCTGAGATCAAAAAGAATGGACGACAAGGACAAGCGCAGCATGGTGTTGATGTGTATGGCATACCGAAAGGAGAAAGCGAGTACTACGGAATTCAATGCAAAGGTAAAAGTGATTATGTTAATTCATCATTAACTTTGAAGGAGGTAGAAGAAGAAATATCCAAGGCTGAACAATTTGAACCGCCTCTGAAGAAATTCTACTTTACAACAACAGCAAGTAAGGATGCAGAGCTAGAAAAGCAAGTCCGTCAAGTTAACATTGATAGAATACAAAATAGAAAATTCGAAGTACATTTATATTCATGGGAAGACATTGTAGATTTGATAGAAGAGAATCGTTGCACTTTTCAGTGGTACGTTAATAGTGAGAATTTTAAAGACCAGTATGACGTTGTGTTTTGTTTTGATAATAATGAAACCTCTATAGAATATGATGTGCCGGTTGATGAAGTAACCACTTTATACGTTTATAAAGAACCTCAGGTGATCGCTAATAAAGTTGATAGCGATAAACCTAATTTCCTTAATCAATTTAATCAAGGATTGTTTGAATCCTTAGTAAGTCTTCCAAGCTTTGGAACAACGAAGTATAACGCCAGTTTTGCTGCATTATATCTGTGTCTAGATAATATTGGAAATATCCCAATCAAGCACTATAAAGTAATCATCGAAGTAAAGGGCGATTGTGCAGAGATTGATAAGGATGTTCCTAGAGGTTTATTAATGAGCGGGAAGTATAAGCCTACAACATTTAT
>CAZGWB010000120.1:0-7540 GCA_964529335.1 uncultured Candidatus Cloacimonas sp. | reverse complement strand
GTTCACCCTTGATGCCTTTTACCACAGCCTTGCGAAGGAACTTCACTTCGAAGCGGCTTTCCACGCTACCGAGAATTTCTCCGGTAAACACGATCTGGCCATAATCGGCCGAGGTCATTAATCTGGCTGCCACATTTACCCCATTTCCGATTATTCCGTATTCGTGGCGAAGCTTGGCACCCAAAACTCCCGCATAAAGGTTGCTGTAGGTAAGGCCAATCTTGGCTTTCAAGGGGCTTTCGATGCGGTTTATCTGGTTGGCGGCGATTATGGCTCTCTCGATGTCGTCCACGTGGGTATGTAAAATCCCAAAGCTGATCAGCAGGATCATCCCTTTATCCGTATAGTCGATCTTGTTCACCATGCCTTCCAGGCGGGTAATGATGCGTTGAATGGAGCAATAGTATTCGTTTATGGCGGCATAATCGCCGCTGCGGATCGCCTGTCCGGCTTCCACTCCGATAAAGAGGATGGCGGAATTGCGTAATTCTCCGCTAAAGCTTATGCTTCGTCCCCGGTTTAGGATTTCAGGGGGAAAAAAGCTGTTATCATAATCCAGATCGGCAAATTGGGGTATTTCAAGCAGAGAACATGCCTCGGCGACAGGTATATCTTTGCCGTGCAAGCCATTTGCTTCTCCAACCGTCAGGGTCTCGTTGTGACCGGCATGCTCGCAAAGTTGGTAAAGCTCCGGCATCACGGGGCTATAAACAAAGTAGTCCAGATGGATATCGGGACAGCCCAGTATGATCATCTGCGACTGTCCATAGCCGATTGCGCCGTGATAGGCCAGGCTGCTGCCATATTCTTTTTGCAGGTTCAAGTTCAGTTCGTTCAAGGCTTTCTGAAACTCATTCATGCAGGTGTTCAGCCTGTCCAGACAACCGGCTTCGGGCATCGGAAAGGCCGCCAGAACAGCATCACCTTCGAACTTCAGGATTTGCCCGCCGTATTCGGATACTTTGTCGCTGAGCAGATCAAAATACTGGTTCAACAAATTGGTGATTACTTCCACGCCGTAATGACCTTGCGAAGAAACCAATTCAGTCAGCTTTGTAAAACCGCAGACATCCAGAAAAACGTAGCCGCAGCCGAAGCTGCAGGATATCCGGTTTGGATTGTTCTGCTTTAAAGTCCATTCCACCATTCCCGGCAATAAAGTGCTTTTCAATTTCATGTGGCCTCCCTGGCAAACCTGTTGAGGCATGTTATATGCAGAGCAAGACGAGTCAAGCGAAAATTAACATCATAAGTAAAGTTCCGCTTTCTGCCAGGAGGGGAGCTTGTCTATTAGTTATCCATATCTTACCCTATGTTTATAGGATGGGTGTGAGTGCTGGAGCGATGGAGTGTTGGAGTGATGGAGTGATGGTGTGCTGGAGTGATGGATTGATGGATTGATGGAGTGATGGAGTGTTGGAGTGTTGGAGTGTTGGAGTGTTGGAGTGTTGTTTCTCTATCCTGAAATCTGCATGAACAGCATCAATTCCGGTGCTCATAACCCGTAAAAATGAACTCCAGGAAAAACCGATTAGTTGGAATTATCCACGCAGAGAAAGAACTTGACAGCAATTGCGAAGTGCTAAAGCATGCTTTGTAAGGAAAAAAACAGGCAAGTGAGAAGAATGGTAGACCGGCTGAGTTTTTATAAGTATTTAATTTTGATAGCGGTTATTGCTATGAATGGTGGGTCGCAGCTATTTGCGGAGTGGCAACTGGGGCTCAGCTTCAGCAATCTGGGCACGGGTGGCAGTTACTATAGCTCTTCGGCTTATCTGGGTGAACACAGCAGCGCTACCAATGGCTACGACTGGAATTACGACATTCCTGCCAGCCCTGCTCCCAACAATCCTGGCTATGTTCGCATATTTTTTCCTCATACCGACTGGGGTGCATATAATGGCAATTTCCGGGCTGACATCAGAGCGGCAAATCCTCTGCAAAAAACCTGGAATGTCACTTTGGCCGTAAACACGCCGCTAAGCACAAACTATAGTTTGGAATGGACCATCCCCTCCGAAATGCCGGACTACTATCAGCCCAAGCTGTTGATCGGCAGTACCACTATTAATATGCGAACCCAATCCGCTCATGCTTGGACTGGCGTGGTGTCCTCCTGTTCAGTCCGGCTCGATTTGGCCGCCGGCATGCCCTATCTAAAAGCCCCTCTGCCAGATATCACGTTTTCCAATAACTACTCTCAAAGTTATAACCTGAATCGCTATTTTGCGGTGCTCAGCGGTAGCCTTAGTTTCAGCTTCAGTTCCAATCCCTATTTGGAACAGAGCTTGGTTGCTGCTGGCGATTCGCTTTACTGGCACTTATACCCGGTTTACGGATATGTGGGCAGCACCAGCGTGGTAATCAGCGCTATTGGCAGTGGAGGGACAAAGACAGCCACGGTAAATGTAATAAGGGATTCCACCAATTCTCCGCCCCAGTTTGCTATGCCTGAGCAACCCGTGCTGATCTATGAAAGCACTGGAGACTTCTTTATTTATACCGGGCGTGTCAGCGATCCCGATCTGGATCCGGTTCAATTGATGGCCTATGAAAATGACACCCTCACTCCCAGCTTTTTTTATGACCAGCAGGCAATCTTTTTACAACCTGCTCAGGGTTTCAAGGGAAACACTAGCTTTACACTGGAAATCAGCGATGGGGTAAATCCACTTCAAACTTACGAAATCCCGGTTTATGTGCAGGCTCTGGAACCTAATCCAGTTACCGGCATCAACCTCAGCCAAGCTCCGGATGGCTCGTTAGTCCTATGCTGGGACGAAGTGCAGGACAGCATCTGGGGTACTCCGGTTTATGATTTGGAATACAGAGTGTCAGGTTTTGCCGATGCCGGATGCACTCAGCTACTTTTCGAATATTCAGTTTCAGACAATATCCTGCAAATTCCCTCAGGATATCCCTCGGTATTTGTAATAATAACAACAATAAATGAATAGGAGACATCTCATGCGAACAAAGGTTCTTATGCTTATCTTGTTGCTTGTGATACTTGGTAGTCTGATCTTGGCTGCTGAATCAAAAGCAATCCGCTACGAATCTGACCAGCCGAAGGGACAGGTTTTGCCTATCCCGGCTATGTCTTATAGTTCACAACGGGAAGTAAATCTGATTAGTTCCGTCCAGATATTTTCCGAAAACTTCGATAACTTGCAAGTGAGCTGGATTTTGAATCAGGGCTGGAACTTGGGAATAGATACTACTTTCGGAGCACAATCGTTACCAAATTGCGCTTATACTAATCACCCCTACGAGCTTAATGCCAATTATCTCATGATGAGTCCGGTTATTCAGATTCCCGCTGCATCCCAACCGATAACAGAATACCTGCTGAATTTCTGGAGTGCGTTGGAAACTGAATCGTATTATGATAATGTGTATGTTGATGTGTATATCGGAGGAGTACTCCAAAATACAGTTTTCAGTCAGTCCGGAAGCTCCGCATGGCAGGAGATCTCAATTGACCTTACCGAATTTGCCGGAGAAAATATTCAGCTTGGCTTTAGATTAGTTTCTGATAATTACAACCAGTACATGGGTTGGGCAGTGGATAATGTAAAGGTCATCCAAAACATCTATGAAGCAATTCCCGAGTTAAACTTGCTCAGCTTGAATCCACAGAATTTCCCCTTTATCTATTCCACTCTTTCGGTTTCTCTGGAAGGCCAGGATATGAGCAATCTTGACCAGAGTGATTTTTCTGTTTATGAGAATGGAGTTTTGCAGACCGATTACTTTGAGGTAATCCCACCCTCACAAGGTGGTGGTTCACGCTTGGTTGACATTGCGTTTATAATGGACAACAGCGGCTCTATGAGTTCTGCCCAGGCGGCGATATCTGCAAACGTAACCAGCTTTATCAACAATCTGGCTGGAACGGGGGTGGACGCTGCGCTTGGGCTTTGTAGATATGGCTCTTATACCTACTATGGCGATCCATTTCTGGAAGACTCAGGTATTCTCACTACGAATCTACCATATTTCAGAGATAACGTTTGGCCGCGTAATGACCTTTCTGGCGGAGATGAACCAGGTTACTGGGCTATGACCCATTCTTTGGCCAATTTCAGTTGGCGGCCAGGAGCTCAGAAAGTGCTGATCATAATCACGGACGAAACGCCGAATCAAGGTGGTGCCAGCCTTAATGATGCTCTCAATGCCTGCACGGCAAATGGTGCCATCCTTTTTGCCCTCACAGAATCAGGTCTCTACAGCACCTTCACCCCAATTACCGAACCCACCGGGGGTCAGGTTTTTAATCTGTATAGTAATTTTGACACAATCTTAACCGCCATTTCGCAGATTATTGTGTCTAACTACATCATATCATACCGCTCCAGCGATCCAGTGTTCAATGGAATCCAGCGAAATCTGGAATTCGTGTTAAACTATCAGGGACAGACTGCTAGTGTTCAAGGCAGCTATTTCCCTGGCCAAACTCCCCAAATCACTCGTACTCCCGCTACGATTGCCATGGATACAACCCCTCAGGTGGATAACCAAAGCATAACCATTCAAGCCATTGTTACGGATAGCTACCAGCCCTTCCCAACCGGTGCCACCCTATTCTACCAGGGTTTGGGTCAACGAACCTGGACTTCACTGGCGATGACCAATCTTGGCGATAATCTCTGGGAAGCAACTATTCCGGCTGCTGCGGTTCAAGCTCCTGGCATTGGCTACTATTTGTCGGCAACCGATGGCCAATCAACGGCTACCCTTCCCTCGGTTGAGCCTACAGTGAATCCCTTCACTATTGCAGTATTACCCAATCTTCCTCCAGAGATAGCTCATTTTCCTGCAGCCCAAGTGCAGTATTTTTCACCATTGTCAGTGGCTGCCACGGTTACCGACAATACCATGTTCATTCAGTCTGTATCGCTGTTTTACCGCAGATATGGGCAGTTAACGTTTATCAACGCCCCGATGCAGCTAGTCGGCGATAATCAATACACTGCTGTGATTCCTGCTGATGTGGTTGCCAGCTATGGCGTGGAATACTACATCAGAGCTACAGATAATTATGGCATGACTGGTAACTCTGGATACCCAGATAATCCGCATTTTGTTCCGGCTTTGCTGGATGGAGTAATCATCCCTGGTGGCCCTGTGACTGATTACTACTGGGATAGCGACGATTCACCCTACTATATAAATGGCACCATTTTCGTTGAACCGGGAAATACTCTGGTGATCGAACCAGGTTCAACACTTATCTTCCAGCCCAATACGCGCTTTGATGTCTTGGGGGGATTACAAGCTCATAACGTTACCTTTACGGCAAATGATCCCATTTTGGGCTGGCTGGGTGTTTATCTGAATTCCAGCTCTCCTCAGATAGACCTGAGTAACTGCTTGATTCAGCATGCGGTGCGTGGCATTACCTTCGACAACACAAATGGATTGGTGCAAAACACGACGATCAGCAAAGATCACAACTATCCTGATGAGATTGGTATCCTGGTGCAAAACAACTCCAGTCCCCAGCTTGTGAATAACCAGATTTTGGGCTATTCCCGGGGTATGAGTTTCTTGAATCCTTTACTGGCTCAGGCTACCAACCCCAGCTTGAGCAATATTCGCATCCGCAATTCGAACAGCACGATCCGTCCTGATAGTCGCGGCCTGGAAGTGACTGGTGCGGTTGGCCTTGCAATCTCTGATGCGCTTTTGGAAGAATACGACGAAGGCATAATCTGGGACGGTCAGGGAACCACAAACTACCGCACAACTCCCAGTTTGAGCAACGTTCGTATCCGCAATACCAGCAGCTCGGTTCGAAGTGCCAGCTACGGACTTAAGCTGATCGACCTTGGTAGCGTGATCATGGAGAACGACTCCATCGGAGGCTATCCCTTTGGCTTTGAGCTGCAAAATAACGGTTTGAACCGCACTTCTGTAGCGGCCAGCCTTAGCAACGTTCGCATCCGCAACAGCAGCAGCAGCGTTCGCAATACGGGAACCGGTGCCAAACTGACCGGAGATATCAATATCACTGTAAACGGGCTCGAAATAGACGATTACGATATGGGATTCCACTTCATGGCCGATAGCAGCGACGTGCGCACTGCATCCTCTGCCAGTCTGAGCAACGTCCGTATCCGTAATAGCAGTAGCAGCGTGCGTACCGGAAGCTATGGTATAAAACTGGAAGGAGCTATTTTGGCTCAAACAAACGGAGTGGAAATAGACGACTACGATTATGGCCTTTTCTATCAGGGTGATGGCCAGCCCTTTGAGCGCACCACTCCCAGCCTTACAAATGTCCGTATCCGCAACAGCAGCAGCAGTGTCCGCAGCGGAACCTATGGCATAAAACTGGTTGATCTGACCGCAATTATTGCAGAAAATGACAGCATTAGCGGCTACTCCACCGGATTCAGCCTACATCTTGACGACGATAACCGAACCAGCAGCACTGCCAGCCTTACCAATATCCGCATCCGCAATAGCAGCAGCAGCGTTCGCACCGATACCTATGGCGTAAAACTGCTTGGCAATATCAGCGCAAACCTGACGGATGTGGAAATGACCGACTATAGCACGGGGCTTTTCCAACAGGGCACAGGTGATGCCGATCGAAACACCAATTCACTAAGCAACGTGCGGATTCGCAATACCAGCAGCAGTGTTCGAACTGAGACCTTCGGCCTGAAGCTGATCGACGTAAGCAGCATTACTGCGGTAGGCGACACCATTGATGGCTACAACACGGGCTTCAGCCTGCAAACTACCAACGGCGACCGCAACACAGTATCAGCCAGCCTTAGCAACGTGCGCATCCGAAATTCCGCCAGCAGTGTCCGCACTGCTACGGTAGGTATTGATTTCCGGGGCAGCATTGCGGCCAGTTTTGATGAACTGGATATTCTGGACTGCGTTACAGGTATCTATTATGAAGGCGATGGACAGCCTTTCGACCGCACCACACCCAGCCTAAGCAATGTCCGCATCCGCAATAGCAGTAGCAGTGTGCGCGAACCGGTCAGTGGCATAGTGCTGAAAAACCTGGCTGCCGTAAGTCTGCAACAGAATATTGTCTATCCCGATTTCACGGATGACAGCGGCAATGTGGACGGAACTGCGATAAAGCTGGAAAACACCCATAACGCTCAAATGCGCCGCAATACCATTTGGGGTTATAACACTGGCCTGAATCTGCAGGACAGCAATAATGCCAATTTCAGCTACAACGTTATCTGGACAAATGGCAACGAGCTTGCCGATCCAATCAGTCAGTCTAACAGCGCGGTTACAGTGGCCAATAGCTGTATTTCGGTGGTCGGCGGGGTTTATCCCGGCGATGCAAACCTGGATAAAGATCCGCTGTTTGGCGATCCCTACAATGGCATTTTTTACCTGAAACCCCGTTCACCTCTCAGAGGAACCGGAATCGGAGCATTGGACTACGTGTTTGAAGCATTGGCCAGAGTTCAAACCTATGCTATGCATCCAGCCTGGAACCTTATGGGGATACCCTATCTTACTCAGCCCGGCCAGAACAGCCCGGTGAGCATCTTTG
>CAZGWB010000119.1:0-7588 GCA_964529335.1 uncultured Candidatus Cloacimonas sp. | reverse complement strand
CTTCGGCAAACCAGGAGGGAGCCTTGAACAGGTTGTAGGGTAAAATCTTGAACTCCAGATCCTGCAAAACGGGGATTTTAACCCCGGCAATCTTGCGGGTTTTGATCTCCACCTTGTTTATCTGGAGCAGCTTTGGATCAAACTCGCCCCACAGCTTCATGTAGTCCTGAATCTCAGCGGTTCTGGCTGCGATCTGGTCTCCCATTTCCCTGGCTGTGTCCTTGGCTTTTTTCACTTCCATCCTCAGGGCAGACTCCTTGTTTTTCAGGATGGGAAGTGCTTTTTCCCTGATCACAAGTTGCTTCCCCAACTGCATTTCAGAGATTTTATTATATTGGAATTTCAGGCTCATGCTTTTTTCCAGTAGAGGTTCATGAATTCGTCTTTAATTGCTACTTCATCGCGGGTGAAGTATTTCTGGAAGAGGTCCCAGGTTACGTCCAGCATTTCATCTGGTTTGATGTCCACGTCGATGGCCAGAATCTGACTGGCGTAATCATGGGAAAACTTGATAGCCCTTTCTTCATAGTCGGTTAGGTCAAAACCGTTTTCCCGCTTTGTTTTGGCTTTCAAGGCATCGGCATTGAGGCGCACTGAAGCTTCCATCACTTTGGGGTGATCTTCGCGGGTCTTTTTTCCCATCACCTTGGTTTTAAGACGTGATAGCGAACGGGCCGGATCGATGATCACCTTGCCGATATCTGTATCCTTTCTCAGGTAAAGCTGGCCTTCCGTGATATAACCTGTGTTATCCGGAATGGCATGCGTGATATCGCCGCCAGAGATGGTGGTAACTGCGATCAGGGTAATGGAACCGCCTTCCGGGAATTGCACTGCCTTTTCGTAGATCTTGGCCAAATCGCTATAGAGCGAGCCCGGCATACTGTCCTTGGATGGAATCTGGTCCATACGGTTCGAAACGATACTTAGGGCATCGCAGTAAAGGGTCATGTCGGTAAGCAGCACCAGCACTTTTTCGTTCTTTTCGATGGCGAAATATTCTGCTGCGGCCAGGGCCATATCAGGCACAAGCAAACGTTCCACAGGCGGGTCGTCGGTGGTATTTACGAAGGAAACGATCTTATCGATCACCCCAGCGTTTTCGAAAGTGGATTTGTAGAAGAGATAGTCATCGTTGGAGAGTCCCATGCCGCCCAGGATAATCTTGTCCGAATTGGCTCTGAGGGCCACAGTGGCCATAACCTGGTTGTAAGGCTGGTCTGGATCGGCGAAGAAGGGGATCTTTTGGCCGGTAACCAAAGGATTATTCAGATCGATACCGGCTATCCCCGTAGCTATGAATTCGGAAGGTTCCATGCGTCGAACTGGATTCACCGAAGGACCGCCGATCTCCACTTCCTTGCCTTCCACATCTGGGCCGCCATCGATGGGTTCTCCATAGGCATTAAAGAAGCGTCCGGCAAGTTGTTCGCTCACTTTCAGCATAGGCGGACGGCCAAAGAAGATTACTTCCGCGTCAGTTCCGATGTTTTCGGTACCGCTGAAGATCTGCAGGGTTACGGTATCGCCCATGATTTTCACAACTTGTGCAAGGCGTCCGCTAACCGTAGCCAGTTCTTCATAGCCAACTCCGGTTGCAGTAACCGAACAGGTTGCTTTGGTGATCTGATTCAGTTTTGTGAATATCTTTTGAAATGCAGTGCCAGCCATTATTTCACCTTCCTTTCGTCCATTATGGAATTCAATTGTGATTCGCGTTCCTTGAAATCCGGACTTTCGAATTCGGTATAATTCATCTGTTTAAGGGTATTTATGATACGTGAATAGTAGGGCTGCACCTCTTCGTAGTTATCAAATACAAAATCGGTACGGCAAACCGACAACACCAATTCCAACATATAGGCCTGACGCTTGATGGGAGTTGCCTGGTCCACTTTGTCGAAGGCATCCTGGATCAGGATGATCCTATCGATCAATTCCCCTTTCCAATAGCGGTCATGGTATTCCATGGGAACTCCGTCGTCACCCAGGATGTTTATCTGATCACTGGCTTCCTTGCCACGCAGCAGCAGGTTCTTGGCTTCCAGAACGTCGTCCACCCAATGCGGGCTGATATGCTTGTTCAGATAATCCTTCACTTCTTCGTAGTCCAGATACTTGCTGTAGGAATCTATGGGATCGACAGCGGGATATCTTTTGCTGTCCGCTCTGTCCTGCGATAAGCTGTAGAAGCAGCGCGCCACTTTCTTTGTGGCTTCGGTAACTGGTTCTTTCAGGTTTCCGCCAGCCGGAGAAACAGCACCAATAAAGGTGATCGAGCCTGTGGCACCATTTTTCAGGTTCACATATCCGGCACGGGAGTAAAAGTTTGAAATGATGGCAGGCAGATCCATGGGATAGGCATCGGGACCAGGAAGCTCTTCCATGCGGTTACTCATTTCGCGCAAGGCCTGAGCCCAGCGGGAAGTGGAGTCTGCCAACAGTAAAACCTTAAGACCCATGTTACGGTAATATTCGGCAATGGACATGGCGGTATAAACAGAAGCTTCACGGGCAGCCACAGGCATGTTTGAGGTATTACAAATGATAATGGTGCGTTCCATCAGCTTGCGGCCGGTGCGGGGATCGTCCAATTCCGGGAATTCCACAAATAGCTCCACAACTTCGTTGGCCCGCTCACCACAAGCTGCCACGATGATCAGATCCGCTTCCGCATGTTGAGAAAGCATGTGTTGAAGCACGGTTTTGCCTGCTCCGAAGGGACCGGGAGTAAAACCTGTTCCGCCTTCGGCTATGGGATTTAGCGTATCAATGGTGCGCTGTCCGGTTTCCAGCATCTTGAAGGGGCGGGGTTTGTCCTTGTAGGTGCGCACGGCCAGCTTCACCGGCCAGTATTGCACCATACTGATGTCGTGGGTTTTACCTTCGCTGTCTTCCACTTTGGCGATGGTGTCCGTGATCTTGTAGTCGCCTTTTTCAGCTAACCAGCTTAGACGGTATTTGTCTTCCATCACAAAGGGAAGCATGATCTTGTGTTTTATCCAGTTTTCGGGAACTTCCCCCAGCCAATCGCCGGCGCTAACTTCGTCTCCCACCTTGGCCAGCGGGGTGAAGCTATAAACTGCATCGTTATCAAGGGGATCGGTGTAGTCGCCACGGCTGAGGAACATACCGTGCATTTTGTTCAGATCGTCCTGAAGACCGTCGAAGTTTTTGGACAGCATCCCAGGCCCCAGCTTCACTTCCAGCATGCGTTTGGAAAATTCCACTTCCGTGCCTGGCTTCAGACCGCGAGTGCTTTCAAAAACCTGCGTATAAGCCACATTTCCCAGCACTTTGATCACTTCGGCCATCAGCTTTACGTCACCCAGTTTTATATAACAAATCTCATTCTGTGCAACCGGGCCGGAGACCTCCACTTGCACAAGGTTGGCGATGATTCCTTTTACTATACCTGTGGTCATATCTATCTACCTTTTTAGTGTTTCTTAACGCTTTTTATATTAAAGTCTTCCGGGAAAGTGAAGCTGTTCTCGAGGGCATTCAGGGTATCGTGAAAAACCTCTTTGCCCCAGTTTGGATCAGCCTTCAGCCAGCGGGAAAGGATACGCAGTTTGCAGTAATAGCCCAGGAGGCGGTCGATATTGAAGTAATTGAAAAAGTTCTGATTATCTATCCATTTCCAACGGAGTATGTCGTAGGTTTTTTCCCTATATAGCAGGTTATTCTGTTCATAGATGCGGATTACCGCTTCAAACAGCTCATCTTCCTTTCCCAAACCAAAATCCGCTGCATGGCTCTTGGCCAGCTTTTCGGTAAGTTCATTCTCTCCTACCAGGTAATCGGCATAGGGAAGGTTGAACTTCCGACCATTGATGGCTACCAGGATGTTTTTCAGATGAGCGTCATAGCCGAACCAATGGGCGATAAAGCCATTATCATGCTGGCTGGTCCATGCGTAAAACTGCCTGATCAATTCTCCCTCGGTCTTTAGCAAGGGTTGCATGTCTTCCTGTTGCAGAATTCTGATGAATGTATCAGTTACAAATTCAGGCAGGTGGGCAAATTCCGGAGGGCAATCCAGATCAGGCTTGTCCAGCTTTCGTCTCAGATACTCCAGATAGGATTCCCAATGAGAATCAGCAAAAAGCCCTTCCGGATTGGGGTCATTGCCAGTTTTGTAAACCAAACGCAGCAGGTTATCCAGGTCTTGTGGCAAATGCAGGATTTCCACCAGCCGGTAGTCCGCTTCGCTTAGCTGGGTCAGCGCTTCAGTTCTGAATTGCTCGGGACTGTAAGTAAGCTTGCTGTCCTCAAAATTCAGGTTTGGCAGCCCGGAGATAAAATAGAAGTAATCCCGGCTCATTTATCAGGACTCGAAGAGCAGCTCTTTGGTACGGGGACGCAGGTAGGTTTTGAAGAGGTTGGCAAAATCCTCATCGCTGAAGCTAAGCTTATAAGTCCCGTCGGCAGGTGCGATCTCAAAGCCTTTTTTCATCGAGGGGCTGAAATCGATCTGCAGTTTGTTGTCAAACAGCTCTTTCAGGGATTTCAGGTAGAATTCGTCCAGCAGTGGTTTCAGCGTTTCACTTATCGTAATGCTTCCGGAAGCGGAATTCTGTTTCCAAGCGGAAAGGGCTTCGAAGATCAGTTTTTTTACAAACTCGGCATCACCAAAGCTTTGGCTCAGCTTGGCATTGATCGCCTTGCTCAGGATCAGATCGGTTATTTTCTGCTTAACGGCGCTCAGGCTGTGGTTAACTGCCATATTCAGGTCGGATTCGGTGTTCTTCTTCAGATCGGCGGCCTGTTTTTCAGCAGTGGCGATAATCTTTCCTGCTTCGGATTTGGCCTGGGAGAGCAGCTCATCTGCGTTGGTTTTGGCTTTGCTGATAATTGTTTCGGCTTCGGCATTGGCCTTGGCCACGCCTTCCTCATACACACGCTTTAAAAGGTCTTGCAACTGGTCATTCATCTTAGCTTCTCCAGTGTTTTATCTGTATTTTTCACTTTATATTGCAGTGGCTTTTTTTGTCAATCAGATTTCACTATAAAACTATCCATGGATTCTTTGGGGCATGATATTCAAGCTACACCGGGGATCCGGTTCCGTTCGGGCTGCGCTTGAAGTTTTCTGAATACCAAGCTCCGGGGAATGCTCCGGGCACAGCTTACTTCTTCGTTTGATACCACACATAATAGGAGTCCGTTACATAGCCCAAACTTACATAGTGCAGCTTGTCTATCTCCCAGATCTTTTCTCCAGATTCAGTGCGATAGCCGGCTCCATGCTTGCTGACAAGTTGTTCCCGCAGTTTTGTTTCCAGTGAATCGCTGCGGGGTGCTATGTAATAGCCAACCCAGCTCATGAGCAGGGGATTATCTTTGTGATAGTAAAGCACAATCCGGCTCAAAGCTGAATCCGCCAGGCAATTTTCCTGAGCGTAATAAACCAGGGAGGCGGCTTCGCCCTGATTTACTTTGGCAATTGAGCTGTGGTCATTACAGACCAGATTCAGGGCCTTCAAAGTGGTGTCGGCATCACAAAACGGCATGCTATAATCCAGGTTGTATAGCCCGGACTGGGCAAATCCATAAAAACCTGCCAAGAGCCATAAAACCAGAATTATGGTTTTCTTCATCATGTTTTCTCCTTGTGCTTATAGACTATATCTGCTGTTCACGCATAGCTTCATACTGCTTTCCATGCTGGCATCTAAAGACAACCAGGGGGTTTTTGTCAAGCAGTTCCTTGTCTTCCAAGCTCCTTGCTTGCCACCCGAAAGCCACCCGGGAGCCACGCGGACTCCACCCGGACGGAATGGGAGTGGATGTCGGGTGAATTCCGGGTGAAACCTGCGAGCCAATGAAGGATGGTGCAAGGCATTTGTCAGAATGCTATTAAGTATTTTTTTCGTTTGGGAACGAAAGTTGCTTATTTTATTAGGTATACCAGGAGGTAAAAAATGAAGCTAAGCAAATGGATGTTACTTGTTGTTTTCATAATTGCCGGAGTTATGCTGTTCGGACAGGCCAATCTGACCGGAGTTCTGAACCTGGATTCGGTTCAGGGATATGAAGTTAGCCTTACTTTGCAGATCACCAATTGCGGAACGGAAGCATTTGATCACAGCTTTCCCAGCAATGAGATCTGCTATTACAGTCTGGACGGCGTTCCGGTTCATAACGGATTGCTTCCAGTGGTTACTCCTTTCAACCTTGCTCCAGGGGCCAGCGAGAGTTTCAGTTTTCTCAGCACCCGACCTCTCAGCCCTGGCAACCATACTTTTCAGGCCTACCTGGCTATCCTGGATAATGAGGGAAATGGACTGCCGCTGGGGGAAGCTCTGATCGTGGAAATCGAAGCCAGCCAGTCCCTTACTATAGGTGCGGGCAGCGAAACTGCGCGGATTCCGATCGATTTCTACTGGCGCAGCACGCTTTATCAGTGCATCTATCTGGCCTCAGAGCTGAACCAAACAGCCGGTTATGTGACATCGGTCACCTTCTATCCTGCCTTCACGCATCAATCCATGCCGGCTCAGTCGATCAAGCTTTTCCTGGGCAATACCGCTCAGGATGAGCTTTCCGAAGGCTGGATTCCTGCCACGGAAATGACCGCGGTTTTCGATGGCTTGTGTGACTTCATGATTGGTCAGGAAGAGCTGGAAATCCCCTTGCAACAAGGTTTTTACTATAATGGACATGACAATCTGGTCCTGATGGCGTTTCGACCCATACCCCTGGATTATGGCATCACCACCGATCCCTGTTATGCCGATCCTGCCGACCTCTTCCGCTCCCGCAAGGCCTGTACGGATTCTTACACTTGGGATCCTTACAATCCACCCGCTCCTTCTGCGGCTCAGCATATCGCCTATCTGCCAAAGTTTTCGCTAAGCCTGATTCCATATGAGGGTTCGGAAGCGCAGGATGAAGCCGGTAGCCCCGCTCTCGGTGAGATACGCCACTATCCAAATCCGGTAAAAGACGGCTGCACCTTTGTGCTGGATAAGGCGGGTTTGCGAATGGGGAATTTAACCATATTCAACCTGAAGGGCCAGGTGGTAAGGACTTTACTGAATAATGGAAGCGAAATCCTGATTTGGGATGGTAAAGATCAAAAGGGAATTTCCTGTCCTTCCGGAGTATATCTGTTCAAAATGAATGATCAGAGGTCGACGAAGCCAGGCAAGCTGTTGATAGTGAAGTGAGTTAGTAAGCGGGCTAATCTGCTGAAGCAGAATCAAGCTCTGCTGGAGAGCTAACTGTCAGGGATATTTGGAAATGTAATGAACAAGGGCACGGTCTTTCAAACTACCCTTACTGCTCATTGTGCCGGTTCAAGTATGATGAACTGGTTTCTTCGAAGGTCAACTGGATTGCATCTGGATCAAACAGAAGATCGTTTAGCAATCGGAGTTCTTTGAAACCCCTTTGTCAACAGGTTGAGCTCTGGAAGAGCGACATCCTATAGCCTGGGGTAAAGCTTTAGCGGAACCCCAGGTAAGCATCCAACCCCAGAGAAAACCCTGGAAGGGTGACACAACAATGAAGGGTGTTGGGTTTTGCGTCACCCCTGACGGGGTTTATTTTTCAATATGTGACCCATACCTGGGGTTCCGCT
>CAZGWB010000118.1:0-7644 GCA_964529335.1 uncultured Candidatus Cloacimonas sp. | reverse complement strand
TAGTAGCGGTTATGAGATCTGTTGCGATTAAACTGAGCCTTTTTGGCTTTGCGGCAGTCCGGGCAGCGTTGCGGCTCGTTCTGTAGGCCTTTTTCCTTGTAGAATTCTTGTTCACCTTCGGTGAAGACGAATTCCTTGGAGCAGTCTTTGCAAACTAAGGTCTTGTCTGGCATGGGTATCTCCTTATTTTTCGGGATCGAACATTCTGGTTTGAGGCTCTCCCGAGTACATAAGGAATAGGCTCATGGGAATGTTGAATCGCATCTGAATTCACCTAATTACATTTACGCTTTTTCTGTCAACACATTTCTTTTTTTAGAAGCTTGTTTTGTCCACAAAATTGAAATTATCGATCAGCATGGTGGGCAGCATACTTGAGGCTGAGGCCAGTTTGGAAGCGCCCAAAGCGAGGATTCTGCGGGTTGCGTCATGCGGTATTTCGTTGAAGCGAAGATTATTTACTGCGTGCTGCACTTTTCCATTTTCGAAGTAGAGAACTCCGTCTCTGGTCATGCCGGTAAGCTCTCCGGACTTGGCGTCCACGGTTCTGATATACCACAGTCTATTCAGGATAAGGCCACGGGGCACCATCTGCATCATCTCCTCTTCGGTGCTATTACCTCCAGGGATGTAGACATTGTAGCTGCTGCCCGGAGTCCCGTTCACCTTTTTTGCCCAATAGCGGTTGGTTGGCATGTTTTTCAGAATACCGTTTTCCACCCAGGCTATCTCGCGGCTCACGTTTCCTTCGTAGTCGTAAGGTCTGGCTACCAGTTGTGGCTGCTGGAGGGTGGAAAACCAGCTGAATTTCTCGCCGAAGAAGGGTTTGCCCAGTTGGCCGGTAAAGGGTGTAAAGCCTTCATCGCTTTGACGGCGGTTCATCATCCAGCCCATGAACCACATCAGCTCCATCAAAGCGCTGGGACGCATGATCACGGCTATCTTTTGAGGTTCGAAAACATGCAGATCGGCTAAAGCTATGGCTTGAGATTGCAATTGCGCAAAGTCTTTGTCCAGATCAAAGCCGGCAAAACACTTTGCTTCATAATCCACCTTGGTTTCCACTTCGGCCTTTTTGAGGGTCATCGAATGTCCGAAGCCGGTTCTTTCGCTGTGTCCGGCAAAGCCGTTTTTGGTGAACATCCAGCTATTGTGGTAGTGCTTTTCGGTCATGCCGGAAACGGTGGAATCAAAAGCTTTGGCTTTGTCGATGGCTTTCTGCACTATCTCCACCATTTGTTTGGGATCCAGGTTCTTGGTTTCCTCGTCGCAGTTATTCACTTTCGGCAGTTCTGCTGCTTCGGCAGAAGGCATGAATTCCGGATCTTCCGGAGCGATTCTGGCGATGTCCTGAGCTGTTTTCAGCAGGAATTCCAGACTTTCGTCATTGGCCTGATTAACGGTGCAGCTACCTGATTTGCTTCCATAGGAAACGTTTAGGGTTATGTCCAGTTTAGGGCCTGTGATGTGTTGGGTGATCCCGTTTTGGGCAAAACGGGTTTCATGGCTATCCCAATAGCTGATGAAGAGTGACCAGTCGTCGGCGTTGCTATGTTGTTTTATGTATTGAAGTATCTTTTCGCTGTTCATTGGGAACCTCCCACACGGATATTTCTGAATCTGGCCGGTGCCGAGCCATGGGTCATTCTGGCGGATTGCGAAGGTTGGCCCTTACCGCAATTAACCACTCCGAAGGGACGCCAGAAACGCTCGTCACAAATGGCGTCGCAGCTATTCCAGAATTCGGGATTGCAAGACTTGTAGAGCACTTTTTTGAGTGGACGGTGCAGCTTGCCGTTCTTGATCTCCCAAAAGAAATCACCACCAAACTGGAAGTTTACCCTGTGCTGGTCGATCGAGAATGAACCGCGACCTTGGATGTAAACTCCGTCTTCAGTATCGGCGATCAATTCACCTGGAGTAAGAGGTTTGGTTCCCGGCAGCAGATACAGGTTTGGAATGCGGTTGATCGGCTGATCGAAGTAATAGGTGGCTCTGTTGCAGCCGCGGGAATAGCCCAGGCCGATTTCCATGGCGGTATCGCGGGTGCTGCCGTATTCGTTCAAAATACCATCTTTAATGATGTGCCATTTTTGCCCGGGAACCCCATCGTCGTCGAAGCCATGCGTAGCCAGACCCTGAGGAAGGGTGTTATCTCCAACGAAGTTGATAATTTCGCTGCCATAGCGGTAGTTTTTCAGTTTTTCCGGAGTGGCGAAGGAGATTCCAGCATAATCGGCTTCCCAACCCAAAACGCGGTCAAGTTCCGTGGGATGGCCTACGCTTTCGTGCATGGTGAGGCCAAGGTGATTGGGATCGAGGATCAGGCTGCGGCGTTGTTCCGGGCCTAGTGTATCGGCTTTTACCTTGATCAGGGCTTCCTCGGCAATTTGTTTGGCTTTGTCGATCAAGTCGAGCTCCAAAACCCATTCCCAGCCGATGGCACGTCCGCCTTCATCGAAGGTGCGGCTTTGGCTGTCGCCTTCATGGACGGCTGTTGCGATGATCATGGGGTCGATAAACAGGCTGCTAAGGTCAAGCCGGGTTCCCAAAGTGCTGCCAAATAGCTTTTCATCCTTGTGCTGAACAAGGTAAAAAACAGCTTGGCGGATTCCTTCATAGGCCATGATGGTGCGGTTCACTTCCATCATCAGGTCGATTTTTTCATTCAAAGGGACTTCGAAGGGATCGATTTTAACAGGGGTTTTTACGGTTGCGATGTAGCTGCGTTCCGGTGCAAGGCGCAGCTTTTTGTTCTTGTTTACCGAAGCGGAAAGCTGGGCGATCTCAAAGGCCTTTTGCACCGTGGCCAGCACTGCTTCATCGCTGAACACGTTATTGTGGGCAAAGCCCCAGGCTCCGTCCTTGAAAACTCTGATTCCATAACCGTGCACTATTTCGGTATTGGTGTGCTTCAAAGACAGGTTTTGCAGGTAGATCACCTGGTCGGTGGTTTTCTGAATGCGGATGTCGGCATATTCCGCGCCAAGGCTACTGGCCGCATTCATGGCGAGGTCGAGGTATTTCATACTCTCTCCTTGTTGTTTATCATTGCATTGCGTTTATCGCTTGAAAGATCAGACCCGAAAAGTAGCCGAAGAAGATGGTGAAGATAAATATCTCAATGCCAAACATGATCAGCATGGCGATGGAAAAATTTCGGCGGTTGGGGTTGCCTTTTGCGTCCAGAGCCCAGATGATCAGCATGATCAGGTTTACCACCGGTAAAACACAGAGCACTAGAATGATGATCCAATCGACCAACCTTAAGGCAGGTGCCATGGACTCATCTTCTACATGATAGCTGCGGAGCGGAGTTTCCGACTCTCCATAATATTGAGCCATAAGGTCTCCTTTTCGTGTTGCTTTATGCACGTAAATAAACTACTTCGTTTACCTATTCTCATAGGGCTGCTAATCCGTCAAGAAATTAGCAAAAACCACCGGCCTCTGAACCCTTGAATTCATGAACCAAAGAAAAAGGCCTCAGATCGTCTGCACCATGCCGGCATTTATGCAGGCATTCCGATCTAAGGCCAGGGTAAAAAATCAGTATTTGTGGCTTAATCTTCGCCGATTTCCTCGTCCAGTTCTTTGAAGGCCTGCGAGGCTTTGAACTGGTTGTAGAGGGCTTCTTCGTTGCGGATGTTATTCACCAGATTCTTATTGATCTCGTCTTTGGGGATCTTAACTTGAATCCAGGTTTTGAAGCGGGTGCCGTTCTGTTCTTTTACCTGGCGGGTTTCGGTCATGCCGGTGATGGCACCGGAAAAGCGGGCTGAGGAGATAGCCTTAACCACTTTTTGGGAAAGGGCTAGAAGCTGGGGATCATACACGCCGGCCTCTTCTTCGTAGCTCTTCAGCATGCCATTGATTTCCACTTCCACATATTGAGCGGCTTCCAGCATGGCATTGGCTTTTGCCGTATTCAGTGACGAGGTTTCGGTTACGTTCAAACCCTGTCCATAGGAACATACATAATTTGGATCGGTTTGGCTTGCCCACCAGGCTGGGCGGTAAACTATTTCACCATCGGGTTTACCCACGGCTTTGTTTTTTCCACAAGCGCTGATGAACAGCAACGAAAGCACCAGAAGTGCCAGAATAAGCAAACGAAGTTTCATTATTCCTCCATTATTATTAAGGTCAGGTTCCTTTTGGAAAAGGCATTATTCCATCATTTGGGGATGCTGTTATGTGTCAAGCGAATTTCACCTTGCCTTCTGCCTGGCCAGATGCTCTGAATAGCTGGCTGAAAACACATTCTTACCTTTGCGATCGGAAAAGAAATACAGGTATGAACTTGGTTTGGGATTTAGCACTGCCAGGATGGATTCCACGGAAGGATTGGCGATCGGAGTGGGCGGCAAGCCAAGGAAGCGATAGGTGTTGTAGGGGGAATCTATCTGGGTGTCCTTGTAGGTTAACACGCTGCGCCGAATCCCTTTTGGCTCCAGAATATAATCCACGGTTGGGCAGGACTGCAGCTTCATGCCACGTGCCATCCGGTTCATGAATACACCTGCGATCAAAGGTCTTTCGCTGGCAGGACCGGCTTCTTTTTCAACGATGGAGGCCAAAATCAGTTTTTCGTAAAAGTTTGGAACTGCTTGTGGATCGATGCCGGCTTCCTGCAGGCGTTTGAAGAACTCGGCTGTTTGAATGGCCAGGATCGAATCTGCGCTCAGGGCGATGGAAAAGCGGTAGGTTTCGGGGTAGAGGAACCCTTCCAGGCTCTTCAGCTCAAAGCCGGTGAGCCGCTTCACCAAGCTGGGATTGGTGGCTGAGCTGAACAGGCTGTCGAAGGGCATTAGCCCGCTCCGATCGATCTTTTGGCAGGTTTTATACAGAGAAAGCCCTTCTGGAAAAGTAATGGTTATGGCTTTGCTTTTGCCTTCCCGCAGGCGTTTCACGGTTTGCCACAGGTTTGCCTGTCCACCAAAGATGTAGCTGCCGGTTTGCAAGTGGCGGTCTGCCCTTTGCAGTTTGGCTAAAGCTATGAACATCGTTTTGCTGCGGATAATTCCGGCATCAGAGAGTTTTGCGGCGATCTGGCTGGCATTGTCTCCAGGCCTGACATGCACTATTTTTTCTTCGTTGAATTGTGGTATAAAAAGAAAGAAAGCCAGGGTGAGAGCCATCAGTATAATCATGGCTGCTATGGTGAGAAGGATGATTTTTGTGTTTTTCATAGTTCAGGTTGTAAGTTGCTGGGGTTTAATGTGAATTCAGATATTCTTTTAGAAACAGGCAGGCGGCCATGGCGTCTTGTATCTTCCTTGCTTCCTGCCAGGTGTAGCCAAGTTTTTTCAATTCTGCCTCAGCTTCCTGGCTGGAGTACCTTTCGTCTACACCCGAAACTGGAAGGCTGAGGTCTTGGCTTAAGCTATCCATAAACTGCTTACATTCAGTTGTTTTGGGAGTGTCATTTCCGTCAATGGCATAAGGGATTCCGACAATGATCTGGCTTATCTGCTGCGTTACGGTGATAGTTCTAAGCTCGCTCAGGATATCCTGATAACCGCTATTGGCCAGAACCTGCAAGGGTTTGGCGAATATTCGCAAGGGGTCGCTGATGGCCAGTCCGATGCGTTTTTCGCCATAATCGATGGCCAGAATTCTGCCCTGGGAACTCATAGATAGGATTCATCCCTCCACACTGCGATATACCATCGATCGCCAACCGGACGCAGATAAAACCTGGCGATACCGCTGGCATTGAAGGATGAATTGGTTGCAGTGTAAGACAGGATGAGGTCAAAGCTGCAGGGGATCACGATCCAGGCTTCGTGCCCAAGTTCCGGATCATTTTGCCAGAGGTCTTCCGGCGGGATCTGCAAGCGCAGGTTAATCTCGTCCGGAGGGGGGTATAATCCGTCGCTGGAGCCGATATTGAACATGTGATCGGTATATTCCACCTCTTGATCGTAGCTCCACCAGGAATCCCTGAGGCCATCCCCGTTTACGTCCACACCAATCTGGCTAACCTCACTGGCGATTAATTCGAAACGGAAATCAGGATGCAACAAGGCCCGGTAGATATTGATGTTTTTTTCCTTGTAGGCGCGTTCCAGGTTTTGCAGCAGTTCGATTGGGGTGCGATTCAGGATTTCGGGATCAGAAATATCGAAAAGCTTTGGCCGGAAAGGATTGTTGCAGCTTGCCAGCAGAACTGCCAGCAAAAAGGGGAGCAGCTTAATAGTTTTCATGTTTCAGCTTACCCCAGGTGCTGCCGGTGGTTCCCCGGTAGTCATACCATTTGTCGATATACCAGTATCCATATTCCAGACGGTAGTGCAGTTCCAGTTTTCCCGAAGCCAAGGAAAGGCGGTTGCCATTGCCACTGCGCAGAATTCCGCTTAGCTCGTATTGACGATAGAGAATGGCAGTGCTGGAACTGATCACATCTGCCTGATCCACCGCGCTAAGCTCAACATCAATATTGCGATAGCGGGTATGCAGGAGTTGCAGCATATCCTGCTCTTCGGCACGAGTCCAGCTATTTGGCACAGAGAAATCGCTGATGTCCTGTGGAGCAAAGTAGAAACGGAATTCCGGTCTCAGGATTCCTGTGTAGCGCACCGCGTTGCGATTGTCTTCATAGCAATATTCCAGATTCTGCAAAGCCAATTGCCAGGTAGTGGCAAAGTCGTTCCAAGGCGCAGGACTGCCTGGGGGATCGGCATCCCTTACAGTGAAAAGGTCGCAGGCATTCAGCAGAAAAACTGCCAGCAGCAGAATAAGGATATTTCTCATAAACTCATATTTGAACTTCGCAGGATAGTGTCAACACAAATCTTTAGCCTGTTCGACCGATCTTATAAGAAATGTTTTCATACTCTGGAATCAATCCAAAAGATTGTTTTGCTTGTCAAGCCAATAAGGACGTTTAAATTTAGTATTAGTGTGTTTTGCATATTTTTGCGAAGACCAGGTGTTTTGAAGTAAACGAATTTGGGGAGAAACATGAACGATGCACAAAACCTCGATCTGAAGAAGCTGGAACAGATGGCTGAATCAGATCCGCCGCATTTTCTTCAGTTGTATCAGGATATTTATCGAAGCGCGTCTGGCTCAGAGCGAAATTCTTTGGATTATCTTTATGCCCGTGCTCTGGTAACCATGAATCAGCTCGAAAGGGCGGAGGAGAAAGCCCTGGAGATGCTCTCATCCGCTCTGGATGCAGCAAACTATCTACAAATCTCACAGGCAAATCTGATTTTAAGCAGATGCTATGCCGACAGAGAAGACAGAAGCAGGGGAAAGCCTTATCTGGATAATGCCTGGGAAGCGGCACGCAAAGCAAAGGACGATACGATGATCGTCTCATGTTTGATGCTGCTGGGCTCTTGGTATCAGCGTAGCGGAGACTCATCAAAGGCGTTGGACTATTATGTAAAAGCTTCCCGGCACATTGATCCGGAACGGGACCCCTTGTCTCAGGCCAAGCTAAAGCTGGCAGTGGGAACCATCCATTATCTTGCCCAAGAATACGACAAGGCCATGCCCCATCTCTTGGCAGGCTTGGAGGCCAGTATCAAAGCTGGGGATCTGGGCTTGCAGCTTTTGATTGTCAATAATCTTTCTACATTGGCATTCCCCCATTTTTTAATCGAACCTAATCTTGATTTGCCATTGGTCTCG
>CAZGWB010000117.1:0-7812 GCA_964529335.1 uncultured Candidatus Cloacimonas sp. | reverse complement strand
TATGTCACGTAGTTATCCACATAAATGCCCACTTTTTTGGGGGAATGCCTACTTTATCTGGTTACCAGATATTTTTGTTGACAGCCAAAGCTGTGAACAGATAATTTGAGATTATGGAAAAAAAGAAGCCAAAGCCCACAATCAATCCTGTTTTGCCACTGCAGGAAATGCAGTTTAGCGGTCATACGCTGAATTTTATGAACAACCTGCCGGGAATGGCCTATCGGTGTCTCTTCGATGCTGATTGGACGATGCTCTTCCTTTCCCAGGGTTGCAAGGAGATTACCGGTTATTCGGGCAAGGAATTATTGGCCAAGGGAACATTTGCCTTTACTACCCTGATCGAACCGTTGGATCGAGATCATGTATTCAAAACCATTTCCGAAGCTGTAAAACAAAATCGACAGTATCAGCTTGAATACCGGATGATTCATCGCGATGGAAGCACTCACTGGGTTTGGGAGCAGGGCCATGCGATCTACGGAGAACAGAGCAATCCACTATACTTGGATGGCTACATCGTTGATATCACCTCTCGCAAGAAGATGGAACAGGAAATGAAAAATGCTGCCAACCATCTGGTGAAGCTAAACGCTACCAAAGACAAATTCTTCTCCCTGGTCGCTCACGACTTGCAGAATCCGGTTTACGCCATCATATCCTTATCCGAATTTCTAGAGAACAATCTGGACAGCTTCAGTTCACAGGAACTGCTTAGTTTCATTAACCAGATAAACGTATCAGCAAAAGGTATCTATGCCCTGCTGGAGAATCTTCTGGACTGGGCCCGCAGCCAAACCGGAAAGATCACTATCCAAAGAGACTATGTGTCACTTCCCAGATTGATCAATTTCCTGATCGATTACTTCAAACCAACTACACAGGAAAAGAAAATCGAGATAGCATTCAACTTCACTGACGAGTTAATGGTGGAAAGCGATTCCAGGCTGCTTACCTCAATCTTGCGAAACTTGATATCAAATGCCATCAAGTACTCACATCCCAATTCGCGGGTCACGATTCAGTTAAAAGCAAATGAAGAGCAGATTGAAATCTCCGTTACTGATCGTGGAACCGGAATATCTCGCCGAAACCTGGAGCGCATCTTTCGCATAGACAACGAATTGAGAGCATTGGGAACCAATCACGAAGAAGGTAGCGGGCTGGGATTGATTTTGGTTAAAACCTTTGCTGATCTGATTGGTGGAAAGGTATATGCAATCAGCAAGTTGAACCAGGGAAGCACGTTCACCTTGATTCTTCCCAATCGGAAACCCCAAGACTGGATTGATAAACCGGACTAAAAGTATGATTTATTACTTATCCATAAGGTGTTGAAACATGCAAATGGCTAAGCTGTTTTTTTGAAGGTCAGATTCTCCTGATTGAAACCGATAAAGCCTTTGGATTGCGAGCGCAAGAGAAATTGATTGACGAGAGGCAAGCATTTAAAAATCATGTTTCTAACTATAAAAAACGGTGAGACCATGAACAGACTTTTTCTGCCAGAACTGGTTAAGATAGTCGATGAGTTCGACTCAAAACAGGATTGCCTCCATTATATGGCAAACATGCTTTCGGAAAGCGGGTGTTTAAGCTTTCCAGATCGGTTTTTGGCCGCGGTGAAAGGCCGTGAAGAGATAATGAGTACAGGTATAGGCCGGGGGATCGCAATTCCCCATGCGCGCGATTTAACGGTTAGTTGCCTAAAGATAGCGGTATGCCTCATCAGGAAAGACCTGGAATTCAACAGCGTGGATAATCAACCTGTTCATCTGGTGTTCATGATTGCCGTTCCTCAAAGCTCAAATCAGGATTATATGAAGATATTGCGTTCGCTGTCAGAACATCTGAGGCGGGAAGAAAACCGGCAAACCCTTACGCAAGCTATCAGCGAAGGAGACTTATATGACAAGGTGCAATTACTTGAGGAGAAAATCCGTCCTCAGCTTGGCGTTTAGCCTGCTATTGTGCTGTCCGATCTTTGCCCAACATCCAGATGCGGGAACGACGGGCTTTTCCACAGTTAAACTGGTATATTCTGCCCGTGCCAATGCGATGGGGCAGGCCATGACGGGTCGCAGCATGAATTTTGAGGCTATGCAGTTTAATCCGGCCAGCCTGCTAAAAATCCCCAATCGAGCGGTTTCGACCACATTTATGGATCACTTCGTAGGTTCAGCCGGAGGTTCTGTGAGCTATCTGGTTCCCAAAAACATCTATACTTCCTATGGTTTCTTCCTCAATTACTGGAATTCAGGCTCCATTGAGCGCACCGATATCGGCAGTAATGGTGAATTCGTAGAGATGAACGATACTTTTGGAGCTCAGAACATAATGGCAGGTTTCGGTTTGGCGAAATTTCTTTCTCCAGCAGTTGATGCAGGAGGAAACGTAAAGTTGCTTCTAGACCAGATCGACGGTAGATCTGCCTCAGCCGCCATGCTCGATCTGGGAATATTGCATCACACCGCCAACGAAAGAATAAAAGTGGGTCTTACAGCCCGCAATATCGGTTTTCAGATCAGCAAATACAACGAGAATGGCTCTTCTGAAAGTTTACCTTTGGCCCTTGCAGCAGGCCTGGGAGTAAATCTTGGCAAGAAAACACAATTGAATGGAGATCTTAGCAAAACAACCGGCGAGAGCTTCGTAGCCAGATTTGGAGTTGAACATCAAATTCATCCAGCCTTACAGCTAAGAGCAGGATTCAAGAGCAATGCAGGTGATTACAACCTGAACGGAGCATTGGGATTCAGCTCCGGACTTAGCCTGGGTTTGGGCTGGGTGTGGAAGAACTATGCTATTGACTATGCTGTTTCTTCCTATGGTGACCTTGGCCTGGCCAACCAACTTAGCTTACGCTACAATCTAATAAACTAACGTGTGTTCTGCAGCCCCCTCAGACACTGAGAACATACATATCGAACTCCCTCAGAGCTCAGCTTCCCGAAAATCGCTGCTGACATCAAAGAAATAACTTCCCAATATAGAATTATCAAGGTGGATACTTGAACAAAAGCCATTTACTACTCGAAATAGGCTGTGAAGAACTGCCAGAGAAGCATCTCGATATAGCCATCACAAGCGTGGAAAACCAGTTTAACGTTTTCCTTAAAGAAAACAAGCTACATTGCAATAAGTTCCTGGTTAGCGGAACTCCCCGGCGCATTTATCTCGATGCTCAGGGACTGGACTTGGCTCAAAAAGACGAAGAAATCGTAAAAACCGGCCCTGCCATTAGTATCGCCTACACTTCAGATGCCGTTTTAAGTGCAGCAGGACTGGGGTTCTTGAAAAAGAGCGGAGCGGATGAAGCGGACATCTTTACTCAAGAGACCGAGAAAGGCAGTTTCGTCGCAGTCCGATACATCAAACCAGGCAAATCGAGCTCTGAGCTTCTCCAAAGCTGGATTCCCCAATTATTGTGGCAGATACCTTTTACCAAAAAGATGCTGTGGAAGAGCAAGGACTATAGTTTTTCCAGACCTCTGCGCTGGATTCTCTGCCTTTGGCAGAATGAAGCTATTGGCTTGGAAATCCCTGGTATTAAATCCGGTAAGCTGAGCTACGGCAATCGCTATCTGGGCTTGGATAATGCTTTACAAATCAATCGGGCTGAAGATTATCATTCAGTTTTACGTTCTGCTGCTGTTATAAGCTCGGTTCAGGAACGCATAGAGCTGATTCGCAGCCAATTAAACGATATTTTCCTGGATACTCCATACAAGGTGATCGAAGATGAGCGCTTGGTGGCAACTGTGGCAAATCTAGTGGAATTCCCAACCGCCGTGGCTGGAGAATTTGATGCAGAATATCTTAAGTTACCCGAAAAGATCATCATCAGCACTATAAGCCAGAATCAGAAATATTTTTCAGTTCAGGACAGCCAGGGTAAGCTAACCAACAGATTTGTTTTTATATCCAATGGCGATCCCCAATATGCCCACATTATTCGTCATGGTAATGAGAAGGTAGTGAAAGCACGTTTGGCGGATGCCCTTTGGTATTTTAATGAAGATATCAAACAGCCATTGGAACAGTGGGGAAAACGTTTGAACGAAGTAGTTTTTCAGGCTAAGCTGGGGACTCTGGAAGATAAAACAAAGCGCATACTAAACCTAAGTGAATCGATCCTGACCGCCCTGAATACAGAAGAACCCTCCAGGCAAAAAACCCTGCGCTGTGCCCTGCTTTGCAAGGCCGATCTGGTAACCAACATGCTGGGCGAAAAAGAGTTTACCAAGCTGCAGGGCTATATTGGCATGCAATATGCCTTGGCCGGAGACGAAGACAAGGAAGTTGCCACAGGTATTTACGAGCATTACATGCCCCGCGGAAGTGCGGATGACTTGCCTGAAACCCTCACCGGTAGCGTCGTCGCCATAGCTGACAAGCTTGATACCGTAGCGGGTATAATCGGTATCGGGCTTTTACCTACCGGCAGTGGCGATCCTTTTGCGCTGCGCAGAGCTGCCAATGGCATTGTACAGATCATCAGCGCTCAGGGCTGGGACATAGATATTTTTGCACTGGCAGACGAAGCCTTGCAGCAGATTGGGCAACAAACCGAGCTGGATAAGGAAGCAAGATCAAATCTGCATGGTTTTCTGGAACAAAGGATCGTGGGGCTGTTAAAGAACAACGGTATCTCCTACGACGTGGTGGATAGCGTAATGCATATCGACAAGAGCCGGATTAACGATTTGGAGCGCCGGGCCGAGGCTTTGAATGCACTTAAAACGCAGCCGGATTTTATCAATCTGGTCATCGGTTTCAAACGCGTGGCCAATATCATAGCCGAAACCAGAGAGTTTGCCGTATTGAACTCAGCTCTGCTATTTGAAGTGGCCGAGCAAGAACTATTTTCTGGGTTAAATAAGTTGCAAAAAGACATCGATCTAGCCTTGGCAGGCAGAGATTACTCTCAGGCCCTGAAGCTTCTGATAGACTACGGAAAATCCATCGATGCTTTCTTCGAGGCTGTTCTGGTTAACTGCGATGACTCTGCTTTGCGAGCCAACCGGCATGCCTTGCTTAGCTTGATCAAAAAAGAATTTTTACGGGTTGCAGACCTCTCTTTAATCGTTCTGGAATCCGAGTAATAGGAGACAAGATAAATGGATATTTTACAAAGCCTTAAAGCCCGCGCTAAAGCCCTAAAAGGTAGCATTGTTTTGCCAGAAGCCTTCGATGCAAGAACCTTAATAGCGGCAGCAAACATTCTTGAAGAGGACCTGGCGGAAGTTTTTTTGCTGGGAAACCCTGAAGTTATAAAACAAGATGCCCTGAAACTTAATCTGGACATCTCCCGAGCCAAGCTGATTGACCCGGAAAACTCACCCGAGCTTCCACGCTTTGCGGAGTATTTTTTCAACAAACGCAAGGAAAAAGGCCTTAGCCAGGATGAGGCTCTGGCCACCGTGAAACAACCACTTTTCTTCGGCGCTTGCATGGTTAAGATGGGCTTGGTGAGTGGCATGGTTGCGGGTGCAGCCAATACAACTGCGGATGTTTTGCGCGCAGCCCTGCAGGTAGTTGGCGTAATGCCGGGGCTGAAAACCGTCTCCAGCACCTTCATAATGGTGGTGCCGGATTATATGGGAGAGGATAGAGTATTTTTATTCGCCGATTGCGCTGTGGTCCCAAATCCTACTGCAGAACAATTGGCTGACATTGCCACAAGTACTGCCTACACTCGCAGAGCGATAATTGGCGACGAACCCAAGGTTGCCCTGTTATCTTTTTCCACTTTGGGAAGTGCCGAACACGAGCTAGTCGAAAAGGTTCGCAACGCCAAAGCCATGCTGGAAGAGAGGAAAGTGGATTTTGCTTTTGACGGTGAGCTGCAATTGGATGCCGCCATTGTTCCCGCCATCGCCAAAAGTAAAGCTCCTGCGAGCCAGGTTGCCGGGCAGGCAAACACCCTGATTTTCCCCGATCTCCAGGCTGGAAACATAGGCTACAAGCTGGTTCAGAGGCTAGCTAAAGCCGAGGCAATAGGCCCAATCATCCAAGGCTTGGCTGCCCCTGTATGCGATCTTTCCCGCGGGTGCTCTTGGGAAGATATTGCCAACACCGCTGTTCTGGTGCTGCTAATGGCTGCCAAATAGTATTATATACATAGGGAAACCGTGTTTTATTCATATTCTCACCTATCAATGGTTCTTGCCTGCTGCCATTACGAAAGCAATGGGCGTGAAATACGGATCGCATCCCTAATTCATCCGTAATGCATTGACAATGTAATTCTGAGATATCAATAAATAAATAGATAAAGGGGGATAAGATGGCCATCAAGCTATCTAACCGCTGCCGTTTGATCAAGCCCTCGCCTACTTTGAGCCTATCGGCCAGGGCGAAAGAAATGAAGGACGCCGGAATCGACGTAATCAATTTTGGAGTCGGCGAACCCGATTTTAACACTCCTGACTATATCAAAGCCGCCGCCCAAAAAGCTATCGATGGTAACTTCACCCGCTACACAGCCAATGCCGGAATCATAGAATTGCGCCAGGCCATTTGCGAAAAGCTGAAGCGTGATAATGGTCTGGACTACAGCTCCAAAGACATTTTGGTGTCTCCCGGAGCCAAAGCCTCCATTCTGAATGCCCTGATAGCCGTCTGCGACAGCATGGACCAGGTTCTAATGGCTTCTCCATATTGGGTAAGCTATCCTTATCAAGCCATGCTTGCCAATGCCGAACCTGTTTTCATTCCAACCACCGAAGCCAATTCTTATAAGATAACTCCCGAAGCTTTGGAGAAATCACTAAAGGAAAACCCCTGTGCCAAGGCCCTAATCCTGAATTCACCCAGCAATCCAACCGGGGCTGTTTATACTGCCTCCGAACTGAATGCCTTGGCCGGATTGATTGAAAAGCACGATTTGCTGGTTATCTCAGACGAGATCTACGAAAGACTGGTTTATGACGGAGTAAAACATGTGTCCATCGCCAGCCTCAGCCCAGCCATGAAAGAAAGAACGATAGTGATCAACGGGGTTTCCAAGGCCTATGCCATGACAGGCTGGAGATTGGGTTATGCAGCAGGCCCCACCCACATCATTGCTGCTGCAGGAAGAGTTCAGGAACATGCCACCTCTTGCGTCAATTCCATTACCCAAAAAGCTTGTGTAACCGCTCTGCGCAACGAGGATGAATCAATAGAAAAAATGCGCCAGGAATTTTCCCGGAGAAGAGATTTCCTCTATGAAGAACTGATGAAGATACCTCATATAACCTGTTTCAAACCTCAAGGTGCTTTCTATATAATGCCCGGAATACACTGGTATCTACAGAACAACCACCTCGGCATAGATAATGCCGATGCCTTCTGTGATCAACTTTTGGAGAAATACCATGTAGCCCTGGTGGCCGGTGGCTCCTTTGGTTTGGAAGGGACAGTCCGTTTCTCCTATGCCAACAGCATTGAAAACCTGAAAGAAGGAGTCAAGCGATTTGCTGCCTTTTTAGCGGAACTGACGGGAGCATGAGAAATGGATGATTTTGAAGACAAAGTAAAGGAACGTTGGCGCGAGCGCCGGAAAAAGGCCTACAACTGGCCCAAGATATTGATCATGCTGTTTGTTTTGATAGCGATTTTCTATGCTATGAACCGGCTGGGAGACACCAAGAATGTGGTGGTGAACCCATCTTCGGCTATCGTGGATACTCTGCAGAATGACTCCAGCGCTGTGGAGGTAAAGCCTTGAGCCTGGTAATCGTTGGTTCTATCGGCTTGGATAGCATCTCGACCCCAACTGAACAAGCAAATGAAGTTTTGGGGGGCTCCGCAATCTACGGAGCCATA
>CAZGWB010000116.1:0-7873 GCA_964529335.1 uncultured Candidatus Cloacimonas sp. | reverse complement strand
GATGAGCATGCGGTATGACTCCGGTATGATGCCCTTATATCAGAGGCAGGGGTTACCTCATCTGCCCTGTTAGCTATCTTGTGCTTGACAGAAATTCAGAGCTGAAAAACGTGGTAAATTACTTAAATTATAGACCAAAGGTGGTGATTTGTTTGCCGACAGTCGTAGCGAAAGACAACGAAAGCTTCGATTTTTTGCTGAAACGCTTCAAGAAAAAATGCGAAAAAGCAGCTATTCTCTCTGAGATTAAGAAAAATCAGGCCTACGAGAAGCCCAGCGTAAAGAAAAAACGCGAAGAAAACGCTGCTCGCCGTAAAATGCTGAAGATTCAGCGTCGCATGCAACGTTACATGAAATAGCTTTCCACCCGGAAACGCTTTACAAACAAGAACTTAGCTACAGGGAAACATATTTTCCCTGTATGCTTTTTTTGCTGGAGAAAACATGGGTATAATCGATTGGCTGATCCTGGGTTTATTGCTGGTTTTCACCTATCTGGGCTGGCGTCGCGGTTTGGCTGCAGCCATGGTTCAGCTTTGTGGCTACATTCTCACCTTCTTTTTGGTGGGGCACTACTATCCTTTGGTGCAGCGCAGCCTGATCCTCAAGTATCATCTGGCGCGGCCGCTTGCCACGCTTATCTCGGTTCTTTTGATCATCGTGCTGATTGCGGTGGTGGTAAAGGTGGTGGTTTATGTGCTGAACCGGTTGCTTACCGCTTTGCATTTATCTACTATGAATAAAGGGATCGGAGCGGTTTTGGGGCTTTTTAACGGACTTTTAATCGTGATCATCCTGATGGTGATGCTGGATTTTGTGCCGCGGATTTCCGCACCTCTGGAAAACAGTCAGCGCCACCGCGTTTACGCAGGTGTAAGCGTTTTGAAGGAAGAGCTGTTTAGCAAGTTGAAGCTTACGCAGAGAATGAAGCTGATCAAGATGCCCCGCAGCGCATCGCATCGTGACACTCCGCCGGATTATAAAGAAAAATAGATGAGTTATCGCAATCCCGACCTGGAATATGAGGCTCTGGCAGCCCAAATCAAGGCGCGCACCCATAGTTATCTGGGTGCGGAACTGGCTTTGGCTATTAAGCCGTTGAATGATCAGGGACGAATAGAGAAAAGCCAGAAGCTGGTGTTTGAGATTCAAGAACTGCTTTCCCGGGGAGACGACATCAATTGCGAAGACCTTTCCGACCTTGGTGCGCTCTTTTCGGACAGCCGTAACAGCCTGTTCGGATTTGAGGAGTTTAGCGTTATCTACCGGAATAACCGTTGTTCGGAAGAGTTGCTTGGAAAGCTGGACAGGTTGCAGGACTTCCCCTCTCTGCAGGCAATCTTCAAACGTATTTTTCCATTGGCTGAACTGAATAAGCGCTTTTTGCAGATCTTTGATTCCGAGGGTGAAATCCTGGATACCGCATCCCCGGAACTGGCCAGTATCCGCAAAAGAAACAGCAGTTTACGCGCCAGAATCCAGAAAACCATGCAAAGCCTCCTATCTGATAGCAATATGGAACGCTATCTGCAGGATAAATTCGTTACCCAACGGGAAGACCGCTACGTTTTGCCCGTGAAGGAAAGTTCGGTTCCCTATGTAAACGGAATTGTGCAAAGCCATTCCGGCAGCCGGGCCACGGTTTTCGTGGAACCCGCCCAGATAGTTCCCTTGAATAACGAACTGCAAATGGTGAAGCAGGAAGAAAAGCAGGAAATCTATCGCATTTTCGCCACTTACACCTCGCAACTGAAAGCTGTTCAAAAGCAGATACTGAACAATCAAAACCTGGTGGCCGAGCTGGACTTCCGTTTTGCCTGTGCCAGGCTTTGCCATAGCCTGGATGCAAAGATACCCCGGCTAACGGATAAACCGCTTGTGAAACTGCATTCAGCCAGGCATCCTCTGCTATGCCTGAGGATGGGAACCCCCAAAAAAGTGATCCCCTTTGATCTGGAACTGGGTGAGGAAAAGAAGCTGATCATCCTTTCAGGACCAAATACCGGCGGAAAAACTGTATTGATGAAAGCGGTGGGGCTTATCTCGCTGATGGCTCTTTCGGGCTTGCCGGTTCCTGCAGATTCAGATAGTGAGATAGGGATATTCGAACAGGTTTTTGCCGATATTGGCGACGATCAAAGCATCGAGAACGCTCTTTCCACATTCTCTTCGCATCTGGATAAAATCGCCCGGATGCTTGCCCAAGCCAATCCCAATACCCTGATCCTGATCGACGAAATCGGTGCCGCCACCGATCCCCAGCAAGGCTCAGCTTTGGCTCAGGCTTTTCTGGAACGCTTTGCGCAGCTCGGTTGCCCGGGAATCGTTACCACCCACTATACGGCCTTAAAAGTATTTGCCGAACAGCATTCTGCCTGTTTGAACGCCTCCATGCAGTTTGACCTGAAGTCCTTGCACCCTACCTACAAATTCATTCCTGGTTTTCCAGGGGACAGCTTTGCCATCGAGGTTGCCGCCTCTTTGGGAATCGATCCCGAACTGGTGGAACGCGCCAAAGAGCTTTCCGGCAGCCAGAATTTGCAGTTTACCGAACTGCTGAAGAAAATGCAGGAAGAAAAAAAGAAACTGAGCATTGCCAGCTATCAATTCGAGCTTAAAACCCGTAATCTGGAAGCCAGAATAAAAGAGTTGGAGTCCAAAGATGCCGCCTGGCAGGATGAACTGAAGAAACGCCGGGCAAATCACCTGAAAGAACTGCAAAGAGAGTTGATTGCTCAACAGAAACTATACAGCGCGGAATTATCCGAACTGAAGAACCTGGAACGCAGCGAACGCAAGGCTGCTTCGGAACGGAAATTGCATGAAATAGCAGCAAAGAACGAAGCGATTAATAATGAACTCGCCCAAAGCTTTAGCGACGGTTTGAACCCCTTGGAAAAGCCAAAGCCCGGAGACAGGGTATGGCTGGCCAATTTCGAGGCTGAAGCTGTAATCAGCTCCATCCAGGGAGAAACCGCTGTGGTGGATATGAACGGCATCAGTTTCAAAACTCCGCTGAACAGCCTCTATGGCATAAAAAACGCAGGCAAAGAGAATAAAAAGGAGATTTTTGTAAAAACCACGGCCAGCCCTAAAGCTCAGTTTGAATTGAAATTGCTTGGCTTGACCTTCGATGAAGCCATGCCCTTGATCGACGAATTTTTGGATAATGCTGCCCTGGCCGGGCTAAGAAACCTGAGAATCGTACATGGCAAAGGAACGGGAGCTCTGAGAAGCAAAGTGCGTGATTATCTGCGCCGTAAAAAAGGAATCATCAGCATCGATACCCCTCCCCTCAGCGAAGGCGGCAGCGGGGTAACTGTGGTGAAGATATGACTTTTTTTAACCTAGAGAAGCAGAGATTCTTTTTCAACACAGAGCAAAGCAGAGCTGAACAGAGAAAAGCAGAGGAAGTTTATGAAACACAGAGCAATTGAATCAAGTGTGGTAGAGAGAAACGAACTGTTTAGATTGCTGATTTTGCTGTGAAGAATGGAGAAAACGCTGAGATTTTCTTTTCAACACAGAGAAAAGCAGAGGGGAACCGAGAAAAGCAGAGGGAATGAAATAATAATGGATGAAAATGCATTGAATGCACTAAGTGGAAGGATTATCGGGGCTTGCATCGAGGTTCATCGAAACCTTGGTCCCGGTTTGCTGGAAGAAGTGTATCATGAGTGTCTTTGCAAAGAAATGCAGTTCAGGGGATTGCGATATAAAAGTGAAGTCCCAATCCCGATTGTTTATAAAGGCTCAGAATGTAAAAGCGTTTTCCGTGCTGATTTGATAGTAGAGAATACTATGATTGTTGAACTAAAAGCCGTCAAGGACATGCTTCCTGTTTTTGAGGCTCAGCTAATGTCCTATCTTGTCCTCAGCAATCTGCCTTTGGGTCTTTTAATCAATTTCAATGTTCCCTTGCTTAAGGATGGCATCCAACGTATCAGACTGAACTTTGGTAAACTATCCAATCACGACTTGGATAGCCTACTCATAGAGCATGGGAAATGAACACTCGTATGACTTACACATTAACACCGAATAATAAGCACTTAAAATCAATCCTGAGTTATCTCTGCTTTTCTCTGTTCAACTCTGCTTTTCTCTGTGTTGAAAACAAAGCTCTTCACTGTAACCGATCTCTGAATCAAAACCTGCTATCAAGGCAGAATCGGCATCCTGCCCACACAACAGGATTGGCATCCTATACTACATTACCCCATGCTTTTTTCCCTGTTCATCCGTTCCTCTGTGTTTCAAAAGAATCCTCTGCTTTTTTCTGTTCAGCTCTGCTTTGCTCTGTGTTGAAAAGAAAATCTCAGCGTTTTCTCCATTTAGCGAATCACAACCTGCAATCAAGGCAGAATTGGCATCCAAACTGTCCCCTCTGTATGGTATAACTGAATGGAACACAGCTTAATAGAGCAAATCCGCCAAGCGAACGACATCGTGGAGGTAGTTCAGGGCTATCTCCCCTTAAAGCACATTGGTTCGAACTGGCGCGGTCTGTGCCCCTTCCACAACGACAGCACACCCTCGCTTTACGTTAGCCAGCCCAAACAGATATACAAGTGCTTTGCCTGCGGCAAGGCTGGAAACGTATTTGGCTTCGTGCAGGACTTTGAAAAGCTCAGCTTCATCGAAGCGGTAAAGAAGCTGGCTCAGCGCGCTGGAATTCAGGTGCCGGAATACGAAAAAACCAAAACCGTCAGCACCAAGCGGGAACAGCTTCTGCATATCTATAAAAGCGCAGCGGAGTTCTATGCCGAAAACCTCTTTGCCCATGGCAAGCACATGCTGGACTACCTGCAGAAGCGGTCATTCAGTCCCGATACGGCCCGGGAACTACAGCTTGGCTATGCTTTGAATAGCGAAAAAGCGTTGTTGAATCACTTGATGAAGGAAGGCTTCGCTGTGGCGCTGCTAAAGGAAAGCGGACTCTTTGGCGTGTATTCGGGAAACATGGTAGACCAGTTTCGTGAGCGGCTGATGTTCCCAATCCACAATAGCTTTGGAGAGGTTATTGCCTTTGGTGGGAGAATCCTGGAGGAAAAACCCGGAATCGGGAAATATATGAATTCTCCCGGCACGGAGCTATATACCAAGGGAAAAGAGCTCTATGGCCTGCATAAAACCAAATACAACATTAGTAAGACCGGCTTGGCCTTGATTTGTGAGGGGTATTTCGACTTTTTGCGGCTGTATGAGAGTGGTTTTACCAACTCTGTAGCCAGCTTGGGCACAGCTCTCACCGAGGATCAGATACATCTGCTGATGCGCTTTGCAAACAAAGCTCTGATGCTTTATGACGGTGATAAAGCCGGGATAAAAGCGGCAGTTCGAGGTGGCCTGCTTTGCCTGTCCCGCGGGATGGAGGTTACGGTAGCCCTGCTGCCTGAGGGTGAAGACCCGGATTCTTACCTCCTGAAAGAAGGAAAGGATGCCTTGCAGCAGCTATTGGACAGCTCTCCCGGGATTATCGGCTTTTTGGCCAAAGACCCGCGTCCCGAGCAGCCAACCGCCGAAAGGATCGACATTCTGTTGGATGCCCTGCGTAGCTTGCAGGATATGGTAAAGCGCGAACTGCTGGTAAAAGAAATGTCCGAAGCCTTTGGAATCTCGGAAACCGCATTGAATAGCAAGCTGCATCGCAGCAGCGCCCCCCAGCCTCCAGAAAGCACTCCGGCTCTGCCGGCTACCCGCAGACAAGAAAGCAACGAAGAGCGCGATTTCCTCATTTTAGCGTTGAAAGACTATGATTCGTATAAACTTCTTGCAAGCGAGGTTAATCAGAGTTATTTTAGTAATAGGCTTTACCGGAATCTCTATAACTTTCTTGTGTCGCAAAGCCTGTCAGCTGAGGACTATAACCCTTCAGCCCTGCTTGATAATATTGAAAATAAAGAAATTAAGGAAAGCTTGGCAGAACTTCTGTTCGAGGACGGCCAGCACATGCGCTTTGAAGATTGCCTGTCCGGCATACGCATCCGCAAGCTCCAAAGGGATTTGGATGAAATGGATCGCGCCATAGTCAAAGACCCAAATAACCTGGAACTCCTCAAACAGAAGGAAAAGCTCGCCCGCAGCTACCGTCGCATGACCCGCAAGGTCGTAAACAAAGTCCTTTTCTGAAGGGCATTGCATCTTAAGGAGCATTGATGATTACCTATAACGAATGTTTGAAGAAACTGGTGGAGCTCGGTAAAGAATCCGGCTACATCACCTTTAAACAAATCAACGATATTCTGCCGAATAGTCCATTCTTCCTGGATAAAGTGGATGACATTATCTTCGACCTCTCTCAGGACGGCATAGAAATTATCGACGAAACAGAAAAGCGCATTACCAAAGGCGGGGCTGCCATCCGCAAACCCGCTGCGCCAAAAAAGTTTAAAACCAAACGCTATTACGACGATCCGGTCCGGATGTATCTGCGCGAAATGGGACGTGTTCCGCTGCTTGACCGCGAAGGCGAAGTGCGCGTAGCCAAAAAGATCGAAACTTATCAGAAAATGATAAACCAAAACGTGTTCCAAAGCGGCAGCACCCTGCGCGAAATGTATAACTTTTTGCATCGCTTCCGGGAACGTAGAGTCCGGCTCGACCAGATTTTTAAAGTGGATATCGGTACCTGGATCGACAAAAACCAGGATGTGAAGATCATCGATAAATTCAAGGAAATCCTTAAGGAAAACGAAGTTAACCTGGAAAAAGTGGGCACCATCCTCGATAACTGCGATTTTGACGAAACCGGTACCGCCAACCGCCAGGAAGAGATAGACGATATCCGAAACCTGATCATCAATACCTTTATGCAGCTTGCCTACAACGACAAGCTGATCAAACGCATGGTTTACCGCATCCGCAGCCTCGTGGAACGCATCGAAGAAAGCTACGACAGCATTACCGAGCTTACCCGCATCAAACGCTATACCATCGACGAGATTTGCACCTATGGCCGCCGCGCCAAAAAGAGCGATGAGGATTTTGAGGAAGTGCAACAGGAAACCGGGATCGATCCCAATATCTTTGTGGAAACCCTGCGCAAGATCAAAAACGCCCGCCGTAAAATCCGCCGTGTGGAACTGGAAACCAAGATGACCGGAAATGAGCTGGTTTTCCTGCTGCGTGAGATCGAACGCGCCGAACGCAACAAAGAAAAAGCCCAAAACGAGATGATCGAGGCCAACGTCCGCTTGGTGATCAGCATCGCCAAACGCTACAACAACCGTGGTTTGGAATTTTTGGATCTGATCCAGGAAGGCAATACCGGACTTATGCGCGCTGTGGAAAAATACGACTATCGCAAAGGCTATAAATTCAGCACCTATGCCACCTGGTGGATACGTCAGGCCATTACCCGCGCCATTGCCGACCAGGCCAGAACCATCCGCATCCCGGTGCACATGATCGAAAGTATAAACAAGATAAACCGCACCAGCCGCAGACTGATGCAGAAACTGGGCCGCGAACCATATCCGGAAGAGATTTCCGAAGTGCTGGATATGCCGGTGGATAAGATCAAAAACATCCTGTCCATCAGCAAGGAACCCGTTTCGCTGGATAAACCCATCGGGCACGACAGCGAAGACAGCATCCTGGGCGACTTCATCGAGGATAGAACCATCATTTCGCCGGAACGTCTGGCCGAACGCAGCCTCCTGAAAAAACAGGTGGACGAAGTGCTAAAAACCCTCACCACAAGAGAAGAAAGGGTTATCAGACTGCGTTTTGGCATCGACGACGGCTATCACCGCACCCTGGAGGAGGTGGGAAACATCTTTCAGGTTACCCGTGAACGCATTCGCCAGATCGAGGACAAGGCCCTGAAAAAACTGCGTCATCCCAGCCGGGCTGCCATCTTGCAGCAATT
>CAZGWB010000115.1:0-7902 GCA_964529335.1 uncultured Candidatus Cloacimonas sp. | reverse complement strand
TAAGCCCTCTGTGACACGTGATATCGATTTGAAGGTTTGGGTGAGAACTTATAGTTATCAAGGGGCCGACATATGCCAGGATACGAGCAGTTAATCTGAATTTGAGTTTAAAGAATTCCTTCAATTTACTGAACAGCAGAAGATTAACCTAGCTGCACCACAGAAGTTTATTGCTTGACATGTTGACCCTTGTCAAAATCATGGTTTCCAGTGGATCAGTCCAAAATCAATGCCAAAAAATGTGAGAATTAAATGAAGAAATCAGTTGGAATCCTATGCCTAATCCTGATGATATTAACCCTTTTGGGATCTGGAGCTGCTTATGAAGCAGTGACCAGTCCGATCCAAATCCCTAACTCTCCGACCATCAGTTCCGGACAAATCAGTTTTAAAAAGAACGGAGCCACAGAAAACAGCAAGGCTGATCCCTTCAACGGATATTATAATCCGGTGGTGGGGCTTTCGGGAGCAGCCTTGAAAGCAGGTTTACACAGTCTGCTACGGGATACTCACACCACAGAATTCGGATACAGCAACCTGGAAACCCAGATGAAAATCACCGACGAAGATCCAAGCAACGCCAACAATGTAATTGAAATATATACGGGCTGGAGCGTTCCCAAAAACTCCTACGGAGGCGGAACAACCGACTGGAACAAAGAACATACCTGGAGCAAAAGCCATGGCGATTTTGGCGACACTGCACCAGCCGGGACAGATTTGCACCATTTAAGACCCTGCGATGCCACTGTGAATTCGTTCAAAAGCAACCGCGATTTCGATGAGGGCGCAAACGCCTACATAGATTCATCTCCTCCTTCCGGATATAGTTCCACAACCAATTGCAGTTTTGATGATGCCAATGATTTTGAACCGCGAGACGAAGACAAAGGCGATGTGGCCAGGATGATATTTTACATGGCCGTCCGTTATGAAGGCACGGATACCAGCTATGACCTTGAATTGGTTGATTATACATACAGCGATGCGGGAACCAATGAACCTCTCTATGGAAAGCTCTCCACTCTTTTGGGCTGGCACACCCAAGACCCACCAGATGCCTGGGAAGCCCTTAGAAACGATAGAATACAAAGTCTTCAGGGTAACCGCAATCCCTTTATCGATCATCCGGAGTGGGTTGCTTCCCTGTGGGGAGGTGCCGCAGCTCCCACTTTTGTCCAGTTTTATCCAAACAGCGCCAGCGTGAACGAAGCGGACGGCAGTATAGATTTAACCGTAATCATCACTGATCCCAGCCCTTTGAACGCCACTACGGCAGATATCGTGCTCAGCAGCGGATCAGCCGCAGACGTGCAGAACTATACAACTCAAAGCGTAAGTTTCCCGGCTGGCAGCAGTGCTAGCCAAACCATTACTGTATATCTCACCAACGATTTTATCACCGAAGGAGATGAGACTCTGGTATTTTCCCTGGCGAACGTAAGCGGGGGAACCAATGCCAGTATCGGAACCAACGCCAATTTTAGTCTCCAGATTTCGGATGCCGTGCTTAGTCCACCTGTGGCCATCGATGCCACAGCAATATCGCATGAAGGGTTCACAGCTCGCTGGAATCCTGTGCCAGGAGCCCTGAGCTATCGTCTTGATGTGTATTCAGGCGAATCGGTTGTCACCTCAGATCTCATAATCAGCGAATATGTGGAGGGAACCAGCAACAACAAGTATATCGAAATCTTCAATGGCACTGGCAGTGAGATTAATCTAGCCAACTACAGGCTGAGATTATATTCAAACGGCAGTTCCTCCACATCCAGCGATGTATTACTAAGTGGATCCTTGGCCAGCGGAAACTGCATGGTTTATAAAAATAGCCTGGCCGCTCTTAGCTTGCCTGCGGGAGTGGTTGCCACCAATAATACTGCTTGCAACTTCAATGGCGATGATGCTGTGGCTTTATACAAGATTAGCCCGGCAGGAAACGTAGATATCTTCGGCCGCATCGGAGAAGACCCCGGAACAGCTTGGGGAACCTCGCCCCTGATCACCGTCGATAAAACCCTTCGGCGAACCAGCAGCGTCCTTTCTGGAATTACCACAAATCCCGGCAGCGGATTTCCATCCCTTGCCACTCAATGGGAAAGTTATGCCGCCGACACTGCCTCTGGGCTGGGTTCGCATAGCATTGGAGGTGTTTCATATCTCAGCGGATATCATGACCTAAGCGTTACTCCTGTTTTAGCCAGGGTTTCCGGCCTCAATCCCAGTAGTTCATACAGCTATGTGGTCCGGGCAGTCAACGCCGGAGGAACCACAGAAAACTCCAATCTGATCGAGGTAAGCACAACCGCCATAAACTCAGGAACCGGAGCCAATACCTCTATTGCAGGGGCATCAACCACTGTTTTGCTGCCCAATTTACCAGGATTTACGAATAACGACCTGGTGCTGGATCCTCTTACCGCGACAAATGACGATTATGCAGTGGCGGCCAGCACAATCCCAGGCGGTATCAGATTCAGCATAAGCTGCGATTCCAATTCAGCCTTGAACGGATCCTACATCCTGAACCATGCCGGCTTGGGCTACGTGCCGCAAAGCATTCAGTATTCCTTGGGCGGAAACACCTATATCGCATCCGGGTTTTCTGCCACATTCACACAAACAGAGCTAAGCATCAGCGGCCTGAGCAAATATGCCAAAGGAACCCTTAGTATCGACCTGCTGCAGGAAGAAACACTTCCGGTGGAGCTTTCATCCTTTACGGCTGCCATAAACTCCCAAAACAATGTGAGCATACAATGGGTAAGCCAGTCCGAAAACGGCATGCATGGTTATTATGTATTGCGGGCAAACCAGGATAATCTTTCCCTGGCCGAAGTTATCAGCCCCTTGATCGGAGCTACAAACACCTCTCAGCCGCAGCTTTACCTGTTTGAGGACAAAGAACTTGCCGAGACCGGAAATTACCATTACTGGTTGCAGAACCTCGACCTGAATGGGGCTACTGGTTTCTATGGCCCAATCTTGATAAACTACCACATCCTGGAGGAAACTTCCCCAGTTCCTCCGCTAACCACTGAGCTTTTAAGCATATATCCCAATCCTTTCTCGGGACAGGCTTGTTTCAGCTATAGCTTGGCTAAGGCAGCCACCATATCCTTTGACATCTATAACCTCAAAGGCCAGAAGGTGCGATACTTCTCCCTTGCCAATCAGGCCAAAGGCTTGCACAGCCTGAACTGGGATGGACGCGACAGCTTGAACAGAGAGTGCGCAGCCGGTCTGTATTACATCCGGATGCAGGTGGAGAAAGAAAGCTTTGTACACAAACTGATGCTGGTGAGATAGAGCGTAAATTTTGATCCCAACACAATAACCTATCTCATTCCCACCCTATTCATACCCTATGTTCATAGGGTGTGTATAGGGTATGTGTAGGGTATGATCAGGCTGAGAAAAGGTTTGCCCAGCTTAGTCTGATGCCGGGAAGATATTGGCTATCATGCGATTACCTTGCTATACCGGCTCTGCAATCAGGCAGCTATCGCACTCCGCTATTTGGTTTTTTAGTAGTTTATAGATTTTCTGCGGATCATCTGCGGTGTTTAGCTTCTCCAGAGTTTTTTCGTTCCGCAAAACGCTGGCCAGGCTTTGCATCAGTTTTAGCTGTGCTTCGGGTTTTTCGTAGGGACTAAGGGTAAGAAAGACCAGGCTAACTGCCTCACCGTCGGGGCTGTCCCACTCGATTCCATGTTTCGGTTTTACCACTATTATCTTACTGTTTTGCAGGCCTTTCAGGTGCGCATGCGGGAAGGCTATCCCTTTGCCGATCGCCGTGCTCATCTGTTCTTCCCTCGCCATAATCTCTTCTTTCAAATATGGTTCTGGCAGCCCGGTGCGGCCTGCCGCCTTTCTGATCAATTGCTTCAGCAGCTCGTCTTTGCCGCGGGAGTTGTTGTCGATCAGCACATCCTCTTGTCCAAAGATGAAGCTAACCAGATTCTTGCGAACTTTACGGAGTATGAAGGATAGCCATGGGCCAAAAATAACGGTGGAGATAATGGAAGCTGCAACCACACTTACAAATACTGTCTCGGTGATCAGCTTTGCCGAATAAGCCAGCATCGCAACAACGATGTGCATTTCTCCGCCAGCCGTATGCGAAATGGCAATGCTCTTCAGGTTTACCTTGTCCTGCTTTGCCCAGATGGCTCCCAGGTATGCCCCTATGAAGCGTGAGAATACTCCCAGCACCGTTATCAGGCTAACCAAAGGCCAGTCGAGAGCAGCCAGAATATCAATCTGCAAGCCGATCTTGGCAAAAAAGATGGGCACGAATATCGAATAGACCATCCGGTGAATGGTATGCCGGTCGGCCTCACTGATGTGCTTTGCCTCGCCGACCACGATACCCGCAATAAAGAAACCAAACAGAGAGTGAATTCCGATCTTGAGGGTAATGGCTCCCATCAGCATCCCGAAGATCACTATGAAAGTCGTTTTATAGCCCGTTTCCTTGCCTATTCTGGTATGGATCAGAGTAACCGCTTTATCGATCAGCCGCTTGAGAAACGTTAGGCTAACCATAGTAAAGGCCAGAGTCAAAACTATCAGTCTGGCAACATATGCTAGTTCCACAGCACCATGCGCAAAAATACCCAGGATGATGGTAAACATCACCCAGCCCACTATATCGTTCAAAGTTAAAGCGCTTACAATCAGAAATCCCATGTCCGTTTTCAAAACGCCCAGATCTTTTAAGCCTCGGATCGCCACTGGCAAAGCGCTGATCGTCATGATAGAAGCGATGAACAGGGCAAAGATAAAACGCTGTGAGGGATCAACAAAATACCTGTCCGGCAATACATAAAAAGGTAGGAAACACAAGATCACCGGAATGATCAGATCTGCAAAACATAGCTTTAAGGCCTCACCCCTCTGCTTCCAGACTTTGGAAAAATTGATCTCCAGTCCGGTTTCCATCAGTAAAAAGAGATTGCCAAACCAGGCAACGGTTCCCAGCATCGACCATTGCACCTCGTTTTGTGGGAAAAGCCAGGCCTGCACCTGAGGAAAATAGCGGCCAAAGATTGCCGGTCCCAAAAACAAACCAACCAGAACGTCGCCGGTTATTGTAGGCTGCTTCAGCTTTTCCAAAACGAAGCCCACTGCTTTGCAAGCCCCCAACAGAATGGCAAACTGCAGCAAAAAGATCAGAAGATGGTGTTCAGTTATTACATTCATTGCTTATGTTGGAGAGTTTGATGCTTGATGAGTTATGCAGTTGTTATGATTCATTCTAAAGGATGTATAACTAATGTTTTAAATAATTTCTCACGTCTTGCCTTCGGGAATCAAACCGTGTTTCACTATTCCACTTCACCCTTCTGCCCTGGCAATCTCGAAGATCAAATCTTCCTTTTCTTTGGCCAAAGGACTGACATGGTAGGCTTGCTTGATCAGATCTGCCACCTCTTTGGCGGATTCTGGATTGGCAGCGTGCACTTCGCCGATCTTTTCACCTTTGTGTATCTGAGTTCCAATCTTGGGATACAGTTTCGCTCCAGCCGCATAGTCAATTGTATCGCTAACCACCATTCGGCCGGCTTTGATGCGAACCAGGGCATAGCCAATGGCCCGGGAATCGATGCTGTGCACATAGCCGTCCTGATCTGCGATTATCGGCTCTCTGGCCTGCGCTGTAGCAAAGAGATTGTAATCATCCAACACTTTAGGATTTCCACCCTGAGCCTGTATGATCTCTCTGAATTTCTCCAGAGCTTGACCGCTGCTAACGGCTCGATCGATCTGGATTTTGGCTTCAGGAAAATCTTTGGCCAGGCCAGCGCTGATCAGCATCTCAGCGGTTAAAGCCGTGGTAAGCTCATAAGTATCCGGCAGATAATCACCTTTGAGGTATTCAATCGCCTCGATCATCTCCATGGCATTGCCCACGGCATGTCCCAAAGGCGAATTCATATTGGAAAACACTACCGCCACCCTTTGACCAAAGCTCTTTCCAGTATGCATCAAAAGCTCTGCCAGCTCTTTGGCGCGCCGCAGATTGGGCATAAATGCACCGCTTCCCACCTTGAGGTCGATCACCAGGTGCTTTGCTCCTTCCGCAATCTTTTTACTCATGATGCTGGCAGTAATCAGCCCAGGGCTTTCCACGGTGGCGGTTACGTCTCTAAGCGCATAGATGCGTTTGTCGGCTGGAACCAGTTCTGCCGATTGACCTACCAAGGCATAGCCATGCTTTTCCACCAGAGCAGTGAATTCCTGCATACTGAAACCGGTTTTGAAGCCAGGGATAGACTCCAGCTTGTCCAATGTGCCACCGGTATGACCCAAACCCCGACCGGAGATCATCGGAACCAACAAACCCAGGGAAGCTGCAATGGGAGCCAGCATCAGGCTAATTTTATCCCCCACGCCGCCAGTGGAATGCTTGTCTGCAATGAGCAGATTACTGGCGAAATGGATGCTTTTGCCGGAATCGATGTAGCTTTTGGTTAATGCGGCGATCTCGGGCTGTTCCAAGCCCTGAAAATAGCAGGCCATCAGCAGAGCGCTCATCTGATATTCGGCGATCGAGCCATTCAGATAGCTCTCTATGAAGAAGCTGATCTCTTCCGGGCTAAGAGCATGGCCATCCCGCTTTTTGAGCAGCAATTCGACCGGATTGTATTTTGACATTTGTAAACCTCTAATTTGTAATAAGTTTGGTGCGGATGTAACCGCTGAACATATCCATTATCCACACGACCAGAGCGATTAACCACATAATAAGCCCCACGTTTCGCCAAGCCAGCATCTGCTGCTGCTGATACAAGGCCAGGCCTATTCCACCGCCACCTACGAAACCTACGATGGTGGCCATGCGCACATTGATGTCCCAACGGTAGATGGTAAAAGCCAGATATGGTGCCAGGATCTGTGGTGCCACAGCATACCGCCACACCTGCAGAGTGGAAGCTCCGGAAGCCTTTATGGCTTCCACGGGGCCGGAATCGATGTTTTCGATCTGTTCACTGTAAAGCTTGATCAGCGAGGCGATGGAATGAATCCACAGGGCCAGCATGCCCGCAAAGGGACCAATGCCAACCCAAACACAAAAGATGATCGCCCAAACGATCGCCTCGATGCTGCGAAAAATCGTGGAAATGGTTCTGATGAAGATGTAAACCAGCTTAGCAGCCACCGAACCATACATCAGGTTCTTGGCCGCAAAAAAGGATAGGACAAAAGCAAAGGGTATCGCAAACATCGTGGCCAGCAGCGCCAGGTAAATGGTTTCCACCAAAGCAGCAAGCATCGGTACAAGCTGCTCGGGATTGGGGCTAAAGATGCCGCTAAGGATGCTCTGGGTATTGGCCGCTTGCGTAAAAAAGGCAACCGGCTTCACTTCCACGATCACCCAGGCCATGATGAAACTGACCAGAACTCCCAGTCCAGCCTCTATTTTCCAGAAGCTTCCCTCGCCTGCCGTTCCCAACAGCTTATAGCCCAAATTGCTTTTACACAGCAGCAACAAAAGAGCTGGCAACAGAGGTAAGCCTAAAATGGCATAGCCGGGCATGGCAAAGCCGTAAACCCTTAGGACAAACCAGCTTGCACAAGCTATCAGGTATAGATAAAAGGCATATTCCAGCCCAAAAGTCTTTACATATTTCATAGTGAAGCAATTTTCCTGCGCGCTTGCAGGCAAGTCAAGCCAAAAATTCGGTACGGAGATAATCAAAAAGCCAGGGAGTAAAACCCAAAGCAAATTCAACAGCCGGAAAGCCTTGCCTGAGGCACTTGCACAAAATCATATATATAATTACATTATATACAGTTAGATAGCATGTAAAAATCAGAAATGGGAGAGATACTGCATTTAAATGTTGAGTCCCAAATGTTGGTGTAAATTCCCAACTCATTGTTTCTCAGGTTGTT
>CAZGWB010000114.1:0-7992 GCA_964529335.1 uncultured Candidatus Cloacimonas sp. | reverse complement strand
GCTCTTGAAATGCAGATAAAGTGGATCGGAGTGGATTGCGGTTCTGCCGATCACCCCATGAATACCATCATTCGCACCTGGCATCCGAAAGCTTTTCAGGATGCGGAAAAGAAGCTCATCGCCACTTATGGTAAAGCCTGGGATGAGATGTTCCCACCTGATGATTACTACCAGGTAATGCATCTGAAGCTGTTCCCCAAAAAACTGGTGCATGCGGAAAACCTGGGCGGTGAGATCGATAAGCTTTCCAATAAAAGAGCCTGGATAGGGCTATTTCCTTTGCGCGGCATCGAAATGGAATCATCGATGTGCCGCATAATTGCCTTCGAACCCTAAGAGAGGAGCAGCCATGGCTCTGTCCCATGAATTTGACTACGTCCGTCCAAGCAGCCTGGAAGAAGCTCTGAAGCTGAAAAACAAGTATCGGGAGAAAGCAGTGTTTCTTGCCGGTGGAACCGATCTGATCGTAAACATCAAAGAAGCTATGCTGCGGCCAGAACTACTGATAGATATAAAGGATATTCCGAACGCTAAGGAGCTTGGCTCCAGAGACGATAGCTTTTTTATCGGAGCGGGAATTACTTTTGAAGAATTAATCGAAAGCCCCATTATAGAAAACCAGTATCAGATGCTGCACGACTCTGCCAAAACCGTGGCCTCGCATGGGGTTCGAACCCGCGCCACCTTGGCTGGCAATATCTGCTCAGCGGTTCCGTCGCTGGATTCTGCTCCATCCCTGCTGTGTTACGAAGCAAAAGTGCATTGCGCCTCTGTGGATGCTAAGCGTGAAATACCTATCTATGAATGGTTTGTGTCTCCACGTAAAACGGCTCTGCGAGATAATGAAATGGTTCTTGGTTTGTCTCTACCCTCCGGGATTGGATGGTCTGGTATCTATGTAAAACTTGGTCGCTATGGCGGGGAAGACCTGGCTCAAGCTGGCTGGGGAATATTGTTGAATAGCAACCTCCAATATCGTCTTTCCCATTGCGCACTGGGGCCTGTTCCGAAAAGAGCTGCCAAAATAGAGAAACAGCTTAGTGGCAAAGAACTTAACGACAAATTGATCTGCGCTGCGATAGAATTAATACCCGAAGAAATCAGCCCGATAACAGACATCAGATCAAGCAAAGAATACCGTAGCCATGTTAGCGGAGTGATGCTCAAGCGCGGTTTGCTGGCTGCCAGGGACAGATTGAACGGCTTAGAAGTGGATGCTGCCAAACTATTGGGAGGCATAGGATGAAAGAACTTACCTTAAACGTAAATAACGAACTTCGCAGCGTTTATGTGGAGCCAAATGAGATACTCTTGGACGTGCTTCGCGATAAGCTGGGCATCAAAAGCCCCAAATGTGGTTGCGAGCGTGGTGATTGTGGAGCTTGCACGGTTTTGCTGGATGGCAGGGCTGTGCGGAGTTGTCTGGTTTTGGCCGTGGAGGCTGAAGGACACTGCATCACTACTGTCGAAGGAATCTCTGCAGAAAAACTCAGCGCTTTGCAGGAAGCCTTCATCCAGTTCAATTCATTCCAATGCGGGTATTGTGCTCCAGGCATAATCTTGGCAGTAACCGAGCTTTTGGAAAAGCATCCCAAGCCAACCCTGGACGAAATCAAAGAATCGATTGCCGGAAATCTATGCAGGTGCACAGGTTACACTCCTATCTTCGATGCTATCATGGCTGTAACCAGGGAGGGAAAATGAAGGACTTCAAATACATTGGCAAAGATATTACCAGAATAGACGCTTTGGAGAAGATTAGTGGTGCAGCCATCTATGGTGATGATATCGATTTTGGCCCTAATCTGCTATATGCTGAGCTAATTCAAAGCACTCAGGCACACGCCATTATAAAGGCTATCGACGTATCTGAAGCGCTAGAAGTTAAAGGCGTTTATAAAATCTTTACCGGTAAAGACTTCCCCTACAAATTCGGACTATACATGAAAGACCGCTATATCTTTGCCCAAGACAAAGTTCGTTTTGTGGGAGAACAAATAGCAGCCGTAATAGCTTTTAGCCCAGGAGCCGCCAAACGGGCTGCAGAACTGGTGAAGGTGGATTACGAACCACTGCCTGCTGTTTTGGATCAGATGGAAGCCCTGAAAGACGATGCCACTTTGCTGCACCCGGAACTTGAAGACTATCCCCATGTTCCTTGGTTTTTCCCAAAACCTGGAACCAACGTTGCCCACTGGCGTAAAACCCGCAAAGGAAACCTGGATAAAGGCTTTGCCGAAGCGGATTTTATCCTGGAAGACAGCTATTCGGTTCCGCGTTATGCCCATTGCGCCATCGAAACGCATGTGGCGGTTGGCAAGTTCGACCATTCTGGCCGTTTAACCGTTTGGAGCAGTTCCCAGAGTCCCCATACTCAAAGGCATCTCTTCGCCGAAGCGCTTGGCCTTTCGCATAAGGATGTGCGTGTTATAGCTCCTCATGTAGGTGGAGGTTTTGGCGGGAAAGCAGGTGTAACCATGGAGATTATCCCTGCTGCCTTAGCTACAAAACTTAAAGGTTATGCAGTTAAACTGCGCTATAGCCGTGAACAGGAATTCATCAATACCTATCAGCGTTTGGGCGTAGTAGCCAAGATCAAGATGGGAGTAAAAAAGGACGGAACCATAACTGCCCTCGATCACAAGATCTATTGGGATGCCGGCGCTTATGTGGAATATGGTGCTAACGTAGTAAATGCAGTTGGCTTGTCTGCCATCGGGCCATACCGAATCCATAATGTCTCCATTGATTCAGTCTGCGTTTATACCAATTTGCCTCCAGGTGGAGCTTATCGTGGGTTTGGCTATTCAGAGATGCTCTTTGGGCTGGAAAGCCATATTACCCGCATTGCAAACGAGCTAAAGATAGACCAGATTGAATTCCGCCGCATCAATGCCATTCTTCCTGGAGACCTTACCGCTTACGGAGCAAAGATGAATCCCAATGGGCTGTTGGAATGCATTTACAAAGTGCAGCAAGCTATTGACTGGGGCAAAAAGCCAAAATCCAGCGATCCTACCAAGGTGATCGGCCAAGGCTTTTCCCTGTTCTGGAAAGCACCTGCCATGCCTCCCAATGCTTCATCTTCCGCTTTCTTGAAGTTTAATGAAGATGCCACAATTAACCTTATTATTTCCGGTATGGATATTGGCCAGGGCTATCAAACTGTCATGGCGCAGATCGCAGCTGAGATACTATCGGTTCCACCTCATAAGATCAGAGTGGAAACTCCGGACACCGATCGTAACCCCTACGAATGGCAAACCGTGGCCAGTCATATTACATGGAGTAGCGGGAATGCGGTTAAGAAAGCCGCTTTGGATGCCAAAGAGCAGATTCTAAGCTTAGTACACCGAGTTTTTCACTATCCCATAGATGAGCTATTCCTGGAAGATGAAGCGGTTAAATGCCAGACCGATCCAGCTTTTATCCTGCCTTTAAAGGACTTCGTGGTAGATGGCATCATGACCAAGGACGGCACTTTCAAAGGTGGCCCCATCAACGCTCGAGGGATGTTTATGCCGGAATTTTCCAGCACCAATGGCGATCCCGAAACCAGTCAAGGTGGCCATCCGAATGTGCACTACACTGTCGGTGCGGCAGCCTTGAATCTGGAAATTGACAAGGAAACCGGCAAGATGAGAGTACTCAAAGCAGCCCTGGCCATCGATGCAGGAAAGGCTTTGAATCCAGACCTGGTAAGGGGACAGATCACCGGCGGATTGTTACAAGGCTTGGCAACCGTGCTCTATGAAGATATGCGCTACAATGACAAAGGTAAACTGCTCAATCCAAACTTCACCGATTACAAGATTCCCACTGCCATGGACACTCCTGAAGAAATAATCCCGATCATCGTAGAGGTTCCCCAGCCTGACGGTCCTTTCGGAGCCAGGGGGATCGGCGAACACACCATGCTGCCTGCAGCTCCGATGATCGCCAATGCCGTGGAAGATGCCTTGGGAATCAGGATAAAGCAGATGCCCATAACCGCCGAGAAAGTAGCGCTGGCATTTCTGCAGACTGGCAAGGAATAATAGATGCAGTTTAACGATTGCAGTATTTGTAGCTTCATCGCGAAGCTTAGAACAGAAGGCGACAGCCGGTTTGTGTATGAGTTTGACAAGTCCTGGCTGGTTTTGGGAAGCCATCAGTATTTTCGAGGATATTGCCTTTTGCTATATAAACAGCATGTGCGTGAATTGCATGAACTGGATAAGCCAGAATACTTGCAGCTAAGCCAGGAGCTTTATCTCGCAAGTCAGGCCATTGCCAAAGCCTTCCAGCCTTGGAAGCTGAATCATGCTTGTCTGGGAAATCAGGATCAGCATATTCACTGGCATATTATTCCCCGTTATGAGACTGATCCTGATCACACCCAACATCCTTGGCTGCACAGCTCTGAATTCACAAACCATCTGGTTTCAGCTGATGAGCAAATACAGCTTGCAGCTCAGATCAGGAGCTATATAACCCGATAAACATAAGAGGATACCCTATGTCTAAACCCTTAGAAAATGTAATTGTTCTAGACCTTACCCGAGTCTTGGTAGGCCCTTTTTGCACTATGATGCTAAGCGACCTTGGTGCGGAGATCATCAAAGTTGAGATCCCTGGCACTGGAGACGACTCACGTGCTTTTGGCCCCTTTCTACATAACCGTTCTTTGTATTTTTTAAGCATCAATCGAGGCAAAAATAGCATTTCCCTTAATCTGAAGACAGAGAAAGGGAAACAGCTTTTAAAACAATTGGTTATGCATTCTGACGTCCTGGTGGAAAACTATCGTCCCGGCACCATGGAAAAGCTGGGTTTGGGCTATGAAGTCCTGAAAGACCTAAATCCCCGTCTTATCTATGCTGCTGCCTCTGGGTATGGGCATAGTGGCCCCGATTCTCAAAAGCCGGCTTATGATATATTGGCGCAAGCCAGAGGTGGGATAATGAGCATTACGGGTTGGCCACAAACACCACCAACCCGGGTTGGTATGTCCTTGGGAGATATAACCGCATCGCTGTTTATGGCAACCGGGATAAATGCCGCTCTCTATCATCGCGAAAAAACCGGCTTGGGTCAGAAAGTGGATATTGCCATGTTGGATAGCCAGGTGGCAATCCTTGAAAACGCCTTGGTTCGTTATCAGGCAGAATGTGTTTCTCCACAACCCATTGGCAACCGGCATCCTACCATTGCACCATTCCAGGCTTATCGTGCTGCTGATAAGTACTTTGTGGTGGCAGTAGGCAACGATAACCTTTGGAAGGCGTTTTGTCCCGCAATCGGCTTGCCGGAATTGCTGGGAGACAGCCGGTTCAGTTCAAACCGTTTGAGGACGGACAACCTTCCTCTCTTAAACGAGATTCTTGATCCTGTTTTCCTGCAAAAACCTGCTCAACACTGGTTGGAAATATTAGATAAGGCTGGCATACCTTCTGCTCCGATCAACGACGTGGAAGCCGTGATGACAGATCCGCAGGTACTGGCGCGCAATATGATCGTGGATGTGGAGGATAGCATGGCGGGAAAGGTTCAGATCGCCGGAAACCCCATCAAAATGAGCTCGGTTCCTGAAAGTCCGGTGCGGGGGGGAGTCCCCGAAATCGGCGAGCATAATGCGCATATCTATTGTTCCTGGCTTGGGATGAATGAATCTGAACTGGAAGAGCTTAAGAAAGAGGGAGTTATCTAAATATCAATGGACTTCAATGATCTCTGCTCCAAGCTTAAAACTGGAGAATTAAACATATTCGTCCATATTGATCACACTCTGCGGAGCATTGAGCAGAAAGAATCAAAAATAATGGCTCTATTACCGGAAGAAGACCGCCATAAGAGGCTTTATAAAGATGCTGAACTGCTTATCCAAAGGTATCCTGATCAATCAGAGCGACCGCCTCTCTTCGGGGTTCTCTTCGGAGTAAAAGACCTATTCAATGTGGAAGGGCTTCCCACGCGGGCTGGTTCGCAATTGCCCGCAAAGGCTTTCCTCGGCCCTGAAGCCTCAGTAGTCAGCGCATTAAAAAGCCTGGGTGCCATTGTTTTGGGTAAAACTGTATCCACCGAATTTGCCTATTTCTCGCCTGGTCCCACCCGAAATCCCCTCAATCCAAACCATACTCCCGGTGGCTCATCCAGCGGATCAGCGGCAGCAGTAGCGGCTGGCTATTGTCCCTTTGCTCTGGGCACCCAAACCATAGCCTCGATAATTCGTCCTGCATCCTATTGTGGCGTATATGGATACAAACCAAGCTATGGCTTGATATCTACCAGCGGAGTGTTTCCTTTCTCTCAAACCGCTGATCACATTGGGTTCATTGCCGATAGTCTGGCCACCTTGCTTACCATTGGCACTCCTCTCGGAATCCACCCGCAATCCACCCGGACTCCACCCCTATCAAATCTGGGTTGTATTCGGGGGGATTACCTGTTGCAAGCGGGTGAATCAGCAAGGGCGAGCTACCAAGATGCAATAAAAAGGTTGAAAACTCAAGGAATTGCTGTTATTGAGCTTGATCCCTTCGAAGATATTGCCCGGCTGAACAACCTTCACAAGCGTTTGATTGCAGCAGAATTTTATCTTAACCACAAGGTGATCTATGCTCAATATGGGCATCTGTATTCGCAACAATCAGTTGAACTATACAAAAGTGGGGAAGAGGTGAGCTCTGATGACCTGAATGACCTCAGGAGCCAAGCTCTTGAGCTCAGAGCAATGCTATCTGAACTGCTCAGTTCAAATCAAATAAGTGCAATTCTTACACCCTCTACCACTAGTTCAGCTCCGGAAGGTTTGCTCTCCACGGGTTCACCATTGATGAGTCTGCCTTGGACTAATGCAGGATTACCCTCACTTACCCTGCCATTTGGAAAGGCTATTGATGGATTACCCCTGGGTTTGCAAATGATTGGGAGCTTTAATGAGGATAGAGCGTTACTCGAAACGGCTTTTAGGATAGAAACCGCTTTGTGGGAATAAGTATATCAAATTATTCTCAGCCCTGCCGTGTGGATCTGATGTAAATACTTCTTGCGCAGATATTCTGCGGATTCTTTCGATGTCCGCTATTCGAAAATGGTGTTGTTGATCCTTAAACGGGTTACATAGATTATTTCACAAGCCCCTCCTCCGTTGTCTGTTCGGATCAGGCTGGTATTCCAGTTGCTGATCCTCCTTCTCTTGTCCTGCCCGATAACGTTCACCAGGAATCCGTCAAGGCTTATCAGATCGTGTATCTTGGCTTTCCCTAATGCCTTGCGCAAGTTCTTGTTGGCTGGAATTAAATGGTTATTGCCCATTTGGTTGGCTATCTTGTTTACGTCAACTGGACTCGAGGATTTGAACTGAAACATGCAATAACGAACCATCTGCTCGAATTTGAGATAGGGAAGATAATTTGGAGCGTCTCCCCAGATGATGGCATAATCCCAAGGCGACAGATAGCTCATGTATCCTTTCATGTAGCGCTTTTTGCTTACCAGGACACCATTGATCTGGTAGCGGGCTTTGGGGATGATGGTATACCGTGAACCGGCATGCTCTATGATCGGAATCGTTGTATCAGGGTTGGCTATCTGCATCGGTTCCATAGAATAGTCTGTTGAAGATGATTCATTCAGAATTCTGCCTTCCGGTTGGTTTAATGTGCTTATGAACCACCAGCCACAGCATGCAACTACTAAAACACATGCGATAATTATCAGTTTATCTTTCATAATTCTTCCCTAGATTAGTGTGTAGCCAGTCTGCTAGCCAGAACCAGCTTGTCAATCAGAACTTTTTTAGCTTGGGTTTATAGCTCTTATTGATATAGAGTTAGAAGAGATTCAGCACGAAAATGACGGAAATATCGAAAAAAATGTATTGACAAAAAAAGGGGGGTGTATTTGTCTGACATAACGTGATCGCAACGATGTTGATTTTCACTCATGCGAACACGATGATCTTTAAACCAGAATATAGAGTGGGAATGAGAGAAAGAGGCTCTTGTCAGA
>CAZGWB010000113.1:0-8062 GCA_964529335.1 uncultured Candidatus Cloacimonas sp. | reverse complement strand
AAAAGTCTTTGATAATTAATAGTATATTGTTCGGTAGCTGATTTCTCGATATTGGATAAATCAAATAGCTGAGGGCAAGAAAGGGTAAGCTAAGCGCGGCCTAAACGATTGATACATAAATAGGAAAGTCTTTAGCGACAAGACGATAAATGGCCTCGGCACCCAGGTCTGGCCAGAGAAATGTTTCACATGAAACAATGTGTTGCGATAGATAAGCAGATGCACCACCCACGCAAACCAAGTAGAGTGATCCACTCTCTCTGATCAGCTTTTCGGCTTCAGGGCTGCGATTTCCCTTCCCGATTGTCACTCTCAAACCATGCTCTATCATAAAAGGGAGGTAGGTGTCCATGCGTGTGCTTGTGGTTGGTCCGATCGCACCACATACTTTTCCAGGAGGTGCTGGACTTGGTCCGCAATAGAACAACGCAAGGGTTGCAAGATTGAATGGAAGCTTTATTCCATTGCTTAATGATTCAACAATTCTACGGTGCGCCGCATCCCGGGCAGTGAAAAGCTCTCCATTAAGTAGCAATTTGTCGCCGATCTGCAATTTTTCTCGCAGCGAAGGAGAAATGGGGAGTTCAACCTGATAAGTATTCATAGAAATTCTAAAAAGTGATTTCCGCATGCCGATGGGCATGACATTGAAGGTTAACGGCTGCAGGCAGCGATGCAATATGGCAGGGTGCTGTTCTGATCTTAACGGCCAGGCAGGTAGTGCGGCCACCCATGCCCTGAGCCCCTATTCCAGTGGCATTGATCCTTTCCAGTAGTTCTAACTCCAGTTTTGCATACTCTGATTGAGGATTTGGAACGTCCAACGGGTCGAATAAAGCACGCTTGGCCAGGCTGGCACAGGTTTCGAAATTGCCACCCAAACCTAGTCCCACAATGAGGGGTGGGCAGGCTTTCGCTCCTGCCAAGTTTACGGTTTCAACCACAAAATCGCCAATCTCCTGAACACCGGCTGAGGGAGTGAACATCTTCAGACGGCTCATGTTTTCAGCGCCACCGCCTTTTTGGGCTATCATGAGCTTTAGCCGGTTTCCCCTAACAATTGACATATGCAGGATAACAGGAGTGTTATCTCCGGTGTTGCGTCGTGCAAAAAGCGGGTCAGATAGTTGGGAGGCACGCAGGAAATACTTGTTCTGCGCTATTGACATTGCCCGGTTCAGAATTCCGTGTAAAGTTTCATCCAGGTATAGTTCATTGCCCATCTCGGCAAAGACAACCAGACTGCCGGTATCCTGACAGAGAGGTATTTCACACCTGGGGCTTAGCTCAAGATTTGACAAAATTGTATGTAAAACGTCGCGGGGTAGTTCTTGCTTTTCCTCTTGCAGGCCTTGTTGCAAGAGGCTCTTGACTTGGGGGTCGTTGAAGTAAGTTATATGTCCGATAGTCTCAACAATGCGATGGATGATGTCATCAGCCTTTAGATGTCTGACTGGCATAGACTAGCCTCTTTGACGTTTTATGAGGTATTTCAGCAGGAGATCGGGCAAAGGTGTGGACGTGGAAACGGAGTTATATTCAATCTGATGTTTGTAGCATTCGCTTTTCAGAAAATGTGAGAATGCATTGTAGTTATCCTGGTATTCCTTGCGGATCTGCCAAGGTGAAACGGTGATCTTCTCTCCAGTCTCACTATCCACAAACTGGGTTTCACGCTTGAAATCGAAGCTTTTTTCACGAGGATCGCTGAGATGGAAGACCAGCACCTCATGATGCCTGGTCCTAAAATGTTTAAGGGCTTCCATGATTTGTAGCGGTTCATCCAACAGATCGCTGATCAAGATTATCAGGCTTCGCTTCTTGATTATCTCAGCAATCTGGTGCAGCGGAGTTAGCAGCTCGGTCCTCTCCTCTGGCTGGAGGCTTATCAAAGCGGTAAAAAGCTGTGCGCTATAGCTGCGAATGGCTTTGGGCGGGAAGGCATTGGTTATCTTGTAGTTAAAGGTATACAGACCGGCAGCGTCCTTTTGAGCCAGCATGAGCCAGGCAAGGGCACCAGCCAAACGAGTTGCGTATTGTATCTTGGTTTCCGGGCCAGAGCTATAGAACATCGATCGGCTGTGATCCAGCAGGATATAGCTGCGCAGATTGGTCTCTTCCTCGTAGCGCTTTATGTAATAACGCTCTGTTTTGGCCAGAAGTTTCCAGTCGAGGTCTTTTAAAGATTCTCCAGGATTGTACTGCCGATGATCTGAGAATTCTGCGCTGAAGCCGTGATAGGGAGACTTATGCAGTCCCACCAGAAAGCCTTCCACGATGCTTTTTGCGGCTAGCTGGAACTTATTCAGTCTGGCCAGAGTTTCGTCGTCGAGGAGAGGCATCAGTCCTTTTTGGGGTGATACAACAAGGCCAGCGGGATAATGAGCACATACACCAGCGCCAGAATCACCGGAGAAATGCTGATTTCATTGAATGACATGATGAAGTAACCCAGAATGAGCAGAACCGCTGCCAGGATCAGCAGCAGAACATTCAGTTTTCCCAGGTGGAGTTTTTCTTTACTATTCATTATATCTCCTTGTTTATATTTTCTATATATAAGATATTGCTATCATATCATGCATCAGAGTCTCTTGTTATGTCGTCTGCATGGAAGCAGGCCTTGATTTGCCCGTAAACTTCCTGAGATAGTTCCTGGCGCATTTTCCCTTCTTGGTAGGGTATAGGGTCTAAAACATGGATTTCGGCCTCTATACGGCGTCCTAGGAGCTTCATAAAATGCGGTGCAAAATCCATATCGCCATACCAGTATAGCGTATCGCGAACTGAGCTGTCTATGGGTTTGTCATCCAGAGACTTATATTTAATACAAATCGGCAGGATCGAACATTTGGCCAGGAGGGCGGTTTGAAAAAGTGAACTGCGGAATTCCTTAACGGTATCTCCGTTGGTGCTGGTTCCTTCTGGAAAGAGCATCACTTTGAATCCCTCGTTCAGGGTTTTGGCAAACTTTTCAATTTCTTTGGGCAGTGAAACAAATCTTTTCCGGTTTGTATAAAGGCATCCGCCATAACGCGTAATAGCGCCCAGGAATGGATTGTTGCCCATTTCGACGGAGGTGATGAAAACAAAATCATCCAAAGCGGCCAGAAGGATTATATCCGTGTAGGACACATGATTGCAGATTGCCAGATAGGCTTGCCGGGAAATCTGGTAAAGCCTTTCGGGGTTGTGAACCTTTACTTTCATGCGAAATGCTTTCAGGAACTTTTTGGCAATGCGGCTGGTGTTTTTTGCCAGTCTGGACCGGCGTTTGATCTCGTTTGGAGTTAAGGCATGGATAAAAAAAGCCGAGACAAAGAAATCTGCCACCAGATACAAATGCCAGAAGAAGTAGTAAGTTCTGCGCATATTTTCAGATTACTCCGGACTGCTCTTCCGTCTATGCGTCATTTCGTCCACTTTCATCAAGGTGAGAAAGTCTATACATTTGAAGCTCTTATCGCGGGCAGGAAATCCGCAGACCTTGGCACCAACTTTCAGATATGAGGCCAGTAAGGAGGGGATTTTCTCTTTCATCAGGTTTGGCGGCAGGCTTTCCAGATTCACTTGGCCATGCTTCAGATGGCGTTTCAAACCAGGAACCTTGAATTTTCCACGGGGTTTCACGCCATGCTCATCGGAGGTATGTCCATTTAGTTTCAGGTAATGGTAGATCAGCCGCATTTCATTTTTATCCAGGGTTTTAATGCTGGAGCAGCCGAAGAGATAGCTGCTCTCACTAGCCTCGATATAGGCAGTTATTCCTTCCCATAGCAGGGCGATGGTGATGCCATTGCGATAGTTTGGATGAACGCAAGCGCGTCCCAGCTCAAGCTTGTTACCAGGAAGTTTTTTTATATGCCGCATGTGAAACTCTGTGGCAGTATACCACTTCTTTGTGTGTAATGATGATTGCAGACGGTAAGTTCCGATAATCATTCCGCTCTGCTTTTCGATGATAATCAGGTGATCACAGCGTTTGTCGAATCTATCTTTATCCAGCCGGGACCGTTTTCTGCGTTTCAGCAGTTCTTCCAGGAATACATCATGGCGAAGCCTCAGAGCTTCTCTAAGCTCTTCGGGTGAATCTGCGGTTTTAATTATGAAGTTTCTCTTTTCGATATAGATGGGGATGTAAGCAAAGAAATTCTTCATCCGGTTTTTGCGGATCAACTTCAGTTTGGCGGCAAGTTCTTGCAATTGTTTGTTTTCTGGCATCAGCGGCTCAACCTGCTTGAATAGATTTAAACTATTCTTAGTGCATGACTACCAGTTTGGCCGATCTGACGGCTGATCCGGCAGTTAGCCTGCAAAAATAGATGCCGTTGGCTATTCTTTTACCCTGTTCGTCGCAGAGATTCCAGCGATGGTTTTGAATACCGGCTTTAGACGTTTCTGTGCCAGCATACACCAACTGACCTTTCAGGTTGAAAATCTCAATCTTCAGGTTTTCAGGTTGTTTAAGCTCGTATTGCAGGCTTACAAAGCTACTGGCTGGATTGGGATACAGGGAGATGATTCCCGGAGCTTGATTCTGGACGGGGTCGTCATTGGCTACAGGCTGGTAGTTTACCACTCCCAGGGTGTCCAGAATAATCCCCACCATCGAGGTTAAACTATTCTGCGTTTCGCCAATTTTGGATAGCAGAAAAGAGGAAGCCACCGTGCGGTAATTGGCATTGGAATTCCAAATGGAAATATTAGGCTCAAAGGCCTCACTGGTGTGATTTCTGAAAAGCGGCAGCGCAGAGGCGGAATTCGGCTCAAGCATGTTAATATACATCTCTGGTGCAGTATATGACCATAGCATGCCGCTGGGAATATGACGGATGGTGGATATATGTGTGATTCCGTTATACGGTGCCACCGTCCCCAGCTTTTGCCAGAGTTCAGAGCTTGAATTCCAGTCCACATATCCTTCCACGTATAGCTTGCCGCCATTATTCAGATAGTCCAGCAGGTAATTATACTCAAAGCTGGAGTCCTGAACTGCAGGAATGCCGTTCTGAGGCATATTGAACAGGCAGAATACCGCCTCAAAGTGATTCAGATAGCTGTAATCCACGATCAGTTTGTCGGTGTAGATCACATTCATATTGGAAATTGAGCGGATGGCGTTCACTACTGACAAGCCTTCGTTTCCAACCGGCTCCCAAACCAGAATCTCTCCTTGGGGAACGATTGGCTGGGGGTTAAAACCTACCAGAGGATCGCCATAGAGCAGGTAGGTATAAACGTTCTGCAGTTCAGGCCAGATTATGCCACCGCTGTCGATGGGATCACCAAAGAGGTAATACTGGGTATGCAACAGGTTTGCATAGCCGTGAGACGCCCCCAGAGTGCTATTACTCTGGCGGTAATTTTCCACAAAATGGTAATTGTAGCTGGAGAGGCCACCCCAGCCGGGATTCTGCCAGCCGACTTTGTACCATCCGGTACGTGTGGCAGCCAGAACACCCACGGCTTTTTTTATGAGGGCATATTCACCCAGGCAGGTGCTATTGGCGTCGATCATGCCGTTGTAACAGGAAGCGGCGAAGATAACCGTTCCATCTGAGTTGTTCAGGTTATCAAAGCTTTGGCGGGTCACCAGGTTTTGCCAAGCCATTTCGTCATTTTCTGGCAGGTTATTATTGTTATCGTCGCTCATCCATACTTTTCGTGAGGACGATCCAGAGCTGCCGTGGGCGCTCCAGTTTATAAAGCCCCAGCTTTCGGTGTTTAGCTGAGAGCGGAAATTTGTGGATGTAAGTGCCAGGTCGGAAGGAAAAGAGGGAACAACTCCCTCCTGTTCGTAGAGAGTAAAGTTATTCATGCCAGCCAGCGCGGTATTGCATAGCAATTCCATATAGAGTCCGCCATCGGTTTCGGGCATATTGGGTTCCGGTTCGCCTGCGTAATTCAGAAACGCTGCTGGCAACAGGTTTTTCCGCTTCCAGGCCTCAGTGCTTTGTTCGTAAGCAACTATGCGGCTTGCGATAGCGCTAACCTGGGTGGAACTATTGGTGGAAATCCTGCCTACGAAGGCTTCGGGAGTAAAATCTATCTCATAGTCCTGATTCATATATCCTGTGGAGTATTCGCCCAAGCGTCCATCGTAGTCGCTGTCCCAATTACTGCTCAGGTCGCCATAAAAGAAATCGGTGGGAACTGTTTCCAGGCCATCGGGTTCAGGCGTAACGAAGGCAATGGGGACAGTGTCGTAATCGCCCAACAGCAGCAGGTAGGAAAAGGGATTCTGGCTGTAAGTGGTTTGCAGATAGCTGCGAAGTTTGGCTGCATCATCGGCTCCCACTCCCTGAGCCAAGGCCAGAGAGATATCCGTGAAGCTAACTGTGATTCCCTGGCTCTGGCGGTAGCTTACCCAAGCGCTCATGGCGTTAAACAGAGCAGGAGTTCCAATCACCAGAACTTCTGTATCGCGGGTTTTGGAGCTGCTGTACCATTTGGAAAGCTGCTGAGGGTTGCAAAAGTAGTTGGATTTATTAAAGTTGGCTGGTATCACACCCTGCTCTGACTTGGCAATACGATAGTCCAGCTCTATTTTCAGCGTGTTGTGCCATTCCCAGGTGCTTCCTGTCCAAGTGGCGGGGATTACTCTGAACGAGGCATAATGCAAATCTCCCCATTTCTGCAGACCTAAATAGCTCACTGAGCTTTGGTAGTTTTTGGGTTGTCCGCTTCCCAGGCGGGTTGTGCCGTCAAAGAAAGGGCTGTTTTGCGCAGGGGCTTCTCCAAAGACATTTTTGGTCTGGCCAAACTTGCATTGCCAGGATACTATTTCAGCTGAGGAGGGAAGCAACACATTCACTGTTTTTGCGGGCAGTTGCAGACTGCCTGGTTCGCTAAGGCAGCCATAGCCAAGGGCTGTGAGATCGCTGGATTTCCAATTGTCTGGGGGCATTGGCAGGATGGCTTCCGTAGTAAGGCTGGCAGATAGCAAAAATACGGGGAGAAGAACAAGGGGTAGCAGGAAGAGGAGTTTATACATGATTCACCTTCTTGGGAGGTTTACGGCGGGGAGTAACCTGACCGGCGCTATTAGGATTACGGGGAGGGACTTTTTTGATGTTTTTGGCCGGTTGGTTCTGTTGTTTTTGATTGTTGGGCGTTTTATCGCGGCGAAACTTCTGTTTTTTATCGCTATTCATTTTTTCGGTGGCATACTGGATGATCAGGCGGTCGCAATGCTGTTTGTGTTTTTTTAGAAAGTCTTCCACCAGATTGTGTTCCAGCTTCCAGGCTTCGCGCAAAAACCAGCCTAAACCCTGATGCACCACTCTGTCCCTATCGTTCATCAGCGGTTCGATGAAATCCAGGAGTTCGTCAATGGGGCTCACTTTTCGCATGTTGAGCAATGCAACAGGTACAGCCCTACGAGTCCATTTGCTATCCGAGCTACGCCAGGATTCAAAATCCGGCAGCTCCACGATTCCGTTCTCCAGAAACGCCGATAGCAGGCTCGAGCAGATCATATCTACATGCGCCCAGTTTTCCACGCCATTATCCAACCACTTTTGAATCCAATCGAACACATCCCGGTTCAACTCATCTTTGTGGTGTTTGATCAGCAGGATGGCCAGCGAACCGAACTCGTATTTGCCGGTGGCAAAAAGGTGCCAGCCCAGTTCGGCATATTCAACGGGGCTCAGCTTGTGATTGGCAAGGATGTTATCGCGCAGGGCATATACTTCAGCCTCGCTGAGGCCGTAGGCATCGTAACCTTCACGGAAATAATTGGCGTATTTATCTACATTAGCGGGATTTTCGTGATCCAGACAGTATTTTTCCACTACCCTCAGAATTGCCTGATATCGGGGATCAAGGTCTGTCTTCATCATCTTGTATCTCCTTGCGAACGAAAAGTCTGTTCATTGCTGCTGTCTTTTATCGTCGCCGGGTTTGGAATCATATCCCTTACCCTTGCCGGTAATCAGTACATGAAAGCGATTGAACATCTGCCTCAACCTGTAAACCATCGTTTTACTTGGGTTTAGCTGAGCCAATAGCTTGGTCAGAAACATTTCCCAATTGGTGCTTTCGTGACTTTTGAAAAAAC
>CAZGWB010000112.1:0-8208 GCA_964529335.1 uncultured Candidatus Cloacimonas sp. | reverse complement strand
CAGTGACCTCTACGATGTCAACGTAGCGCTCTAACCAACTGAGCTAATCACCCACGGTAGAGCCATATTTTTTGGCTTCCTTTTTTTGTCAAGTCTGGAATGCATTACTTTGCGGAACGCTTGTTTAGGGTAATGCCTGTTCCCTACAGGCGAAGCTGGATGGTCTCTTGACGGAATTAAGATAAAAACACCAGAGGTGGGAACTCAAAAATACGGAAATTCCAGTGAAATGGAATGGTATCTGCTTACTTTTAATTATTGTAATGGCATGTAATCTAATCTTTAGTTGGAGGTAATATGAAACACGCTTTATTACTCCTGATTCTGCTTGGCAGCATCTATCTTTGCATTGCCAATCCTTTACCGCCCATGATTATGAGTAAGTTTTGGTTCAACGATTCCGGGGAGCTGCAAGTCCGTTACAGCAGCAGCTATCTGGGAGCAGGTGTCCTAACTGCAGACCTTTTTGATGGCAGCAATCACTTTTTAAATACGATCGACTTCAGCAGCATCTCAAACATTACGGTTAGTTATCCAGATGCCAATGTAACTCCTTTTCAAGGTTATCTTTCCGCCTCGCTAAGCATCTTTCCCGGTTGGCAGGAACAAGTGCATTGGGGGCCAAGCTTGGAAAACGACATTTCATCCATAGCTCCGGGAGAATGCGGCATGAATACTTACTGGACATATCAAAGCGGCTCCGGCCCCGACGAGAATACCATTACTATTTGGGTAAAAGAGTTGCAAACCAACCAAAACAGCGAGACTTATCCGGAAGCACGCTGCAATCTCGATGTTTATTGTCAGGATTTCAGTGGAGCACCTGTGGAAGGGATACCTGTCTGGCTATTTGACCAATCCCTTGGCAATACGCTCGATAACGGGCATTACACGGCACAGGGAATCTGCCGCAAACATCACCTCAGAGTCTATCATCCCCAAACCCAGGAAGCTGTTTTGGACACCATGTTCTTTGCCGAGCCCAATCAAAGTTATGGTTACAATGTGTTTTTTTACCACGTAGCCACAGACGATCCGGTTATTCCAGGGCCAACCGGAACCATCAGCCTCTATCCTTCAGTTCTCAGAAGCAGCGACAATCAGCGGGTGCATCTGGATTATTCCGGTAAAGTGCCAACAAACACTGAAGTTAGTATCTTTGACCTCAAGGGCAGGTATCTGGCTGCTTCGCCTTATACTGAGGGTGGCTTGGACTGGGAATTGCCGCATCTGGCCAGCGGAGTATATTTTATCCGGTTACATAGCGGAAAACACTATCTGGGTAGCGGTAAACTGATTGTCCTAAAATGAGATTGCTGATTGTTCTATGTATGCTTGTTTCAGCAGCTTTGGGTGCGGCGTTAAGCTTTGAAGCAGAAGAACTGCAATTCACTTTAAAGCCCGATACGTGGGAGGTGGACGGCCTGTTCTACTTTGCGAATTACACCGAGACCAGCTTTTCAGGGCCGATCTTTTTTCCCGTTCCAGTAGATAGTCTTAGCCTGGCTCCAGAGCTGATAACTCTCGAGATCACTGAGGATTCCGCTGGTAAGTGCAAACTGCTGTCGCAAAGCCAGGCCGGGTTCAGTTTCTATCTGGAAATTCCAGAACTGCATTTCTGCACCTTGCATCTGGTTTACCGGCAAGAACTTAAAGGCAATATTGCCACTTATATCATCACTTCTGCTCGGGCCTGGGGGCAGCCACTTGAATATGCTTCCTATGATCTGAGAGTTGATCCTGCTTTGCAGCTCATCGAATTGCCCTTTCCCCTGCAGGAATACAACGACAATAGCTATCATTGGGAGAACTTGAACTTCACCCCTGAAAAGGACTTCAGGATTCTTTTTAGTCCCAGGTAGGTCTTGATTGTTTTCATCGCTTCTTTACACCCATCACATCATATGATCATATGGTTGATAGTGAAATTAACGTGATTTGAATTGAAAGAAGGTAAAGGCAACAGGGCAGAACATCAGGATACAGCAAGTTTGTCTTATCCCACAAATGTTTGTAGAACTTAAAAACTGTTTGACAGTTATTAGTCATCTTGTTTTGCTGCTCCAAAAAACAAACATACCTTAGGGGAATAAATGAAGATTTTAGTGCTCAATTGTGGAAGCTCGTCCATAAAGTATCAGCTTATAGATATGGAAACAAAGAACTTAATGGCAGAGGGCATCGCAGAAAAAATCGGTGAAGACATCGCTCTTTTTACCTACAAAAGCTCCAAATATACCAAGAAGAAACGCGAAATGGTGATAGATAACCATGAACAAGGCCTGGAACTGATTCTGCAAGCCCTGATTGACCCTGTGAACGGGGTTGTGGGAAGCCTGAAAGAGATCGATGCTGTTGGTCACCGTTTGGTTCACGCCGGCGAGCATTATTCTGATGCTGTGATTGTTACCGATCATGTGATAGATGTGATGCGTGAATGCATTTCGCTGGCTCCCTTGCATAACCCTGCCAATCTGAAAGGCATTGAGGCCGTGATCGCCAATATGCCCGAAACTCCGCAATGCGGGCTTTTTGATACTGCTTACCATCAAACCATGCCGGCTCAGGCTTATCTGTATCCCCTTCCTTTGGAATTCTACAACACCCATAAGATAAGGCGTTATGGCTTTCATGGCACCAGCCACAAATACGTTAGCCAGAAAGCTGCTGAATTTATGGGCAAGGAACTCGGCGGTCTGAAAATGATCACCTGTCATCTGGGAAATGGCGCTTCCATCACTGCTATCGACGGTGGACGTTCAATCGACACCTCCATGGGACTCACTCCCTTGGAAGGACTGATGATGGGAACCCGTTGCGGCGATATCGACCCAGCCATTCCGATCCATATGCAACAGCAGCTTGGCCTGTCGGTGGACGAAGTTAACAGCATTCTAAACAAGAAGAGTGGGATGCTGGGGCTTAGCCACATCTCAAACGACATGCGAGAAATCGAGGATGAAATTCTGGTGAAAAATAATCCCAAGGCTATCCTTGCACACGACGTATATTGCTATAGAATAAAGAAATACATAGGCAGTTATTTTGCTGCCTTAAATGGTCTGGATGTCCTGGTTTTTACTGGTGGAGTCGGTGAACGTATGCCCATTCTCCGCGAACAGGTTTGCCGCAATATGGATGCCCTGGGGATCAAATTGAATCTGGAGGAAAATGCCAGATTCACCGATGATATCCAGGTTCTCAGCGCTCCCGATTCCAGGGTTACTGTGCTAAAAATACCTACTAATGAGGAACTTATGATCGCTTTGGAAACAGAGCGGCTGTTAAAGCAGGGATGATGAACTCAATGAATCAAACCTTTTACCGGATGCTCTTCGACCAATCGCCGGTTTCTTTGTGGGTTGAAGATTTCACCGGAGTGCTGGAAAAGGTCCAAGAATACAGGGCCCAAGGTGTAAAAGATCTGCGTGCCTTCTTCCAAACCTATCCGGAACAACTGGCCATTTGCATCAGCAAGCTGAGGGTGGTGGATGTAAACAACACCACACTTTGGCTGTATAAAGCCAAAACAAAGCAGGAACTATACGAGAATATGCACATAATCTTCCGGGATGAAGCCATTGATTGCCTGCTGGAATCGGTTTTGGCGCTGGCTGAAGACCGCCGTTATTTCGATGGCCAGGGCATAAACTATGACATGCAGGGTAACAAACTGCATTTCAATATTTCCTGGAGCATCCCAGGTGGCGAAAAGCGAGATTACGAAAATGTGATCGTTGCCATGCAGGATATGACCAGACTTGCTTTGATCCGCAGCGAATTGGAAGAGCGTGAAGCGCTTTTCCGTTGCATCTTTGAGCAGGCCTCCGAAGGGATGATGCTGATGGATGCAAACGCAAAGATCATCTTGGTTAATCAGGCCATGGAAAAACATATGGGGATTTCGGCTAAAGCGACGGTGGGCAGCTACCTATGGGATTTTTACGACAAGTTTTTCCACTCGGTACGCATGGAAAAGCCTCAAAAGATGAACAAGGAAGTGATCCAGGAGATTCTATCGGATCCCCTGAATGCGCATCGGGTTGCCGAATACAGCTTTCTGGATCATAAGCACAAGTTGCATGCTCACAAGCAAACCTTGTTGCCGATCCTCACCGGCAAAGAACATACCTTTGCTGTGATCCTCACCGATCTGACCCCGGTTTACCGTTCCGAAGTGGTAACTACCATTCTACACAGAATTAGCCATGCTGTAAATATCGAAGTAAGCTTGGAAGACCTATTCCAGATCATTCACGAGTCCTTGGGACGGGTGATAGATGTAACCAATTTTTATATTGCGCTTTACGACTCCAAAAGCAACCTCATTACCTTCCCCTATCTGGTGGATGAAATGAATGAGGATTCATCACCCATTGTGGCCGACGACAGCAAAAGCCTTACCGCTCAGATAATCAGCGAAGAAAAAACCCTGCTGCTGGATTATGATGCGATCATGGCCAGAACCCTGGATCGTGGCTTCATGGGCTATGAATGCAAAAACTTCTTGGGAGTGCCGTTGATTCTATCCGGAAAGGTAATTGGCGCTCTGGTGGTGCAGTCTTATAACAAGTCCGATCTCTATGACGAAGAGGACAAACTTCTGCTGGAATCAATTTCCGAGCAGATAGCTTTTGCCTTGCACAAAAAGCAAACCGACGAAAATCTGAATGTGCTTATTCAAGCCATCGAACAGGCCGGAGAAGGAATCGTTATCTTCTCGCCTGAAGGCATCATCCAGTATGTGAACACCATCTTCGAAAAGATCACGTCCTATCGCAGGATTGAATTGTTGGACAAACCTTTTGAATACCTACCCTTTGAACCGAACAGCCGGCTGGAGATAAAGCAATCGTGGCTCAGGGTGCGCTCCTCGCAACCCTGGCATGGCAAGATCGACATGATCCGCAAGGATGGCCCCAAGATTACTCTGGACATGGTGGTGAAACCAGTTATCGATAACGATGGACGACTTTCCAGCATCATTGCCAGTTGCAAGGACGTAACTTTTGAAATCCTGCGGGAAGAGCAGCTAAAAAGAACTCAACGTTTGGAGGCCATTGGACGCCTTACGGGAGGTATAGCTCACGATTTCAACAACATCCTAAGTGCCATCATTGGCTACACGGAGCTGGCTGGTGACGACATGAATCCAGAATCCGACGCTGCCATGAACCTGGTGGAAGTTCTGAAGAGCGCAACCCGCGCCAAGGAAATGATCAGTCACCTGATCTCCTTCTCGCGCCAGGAAGAATCCAAAACGGAAGTGATCGAGCTGGTGGACCACGTAAAAGAATCAGTTCGGTTTTTGCGTTCCTATTTACCTCGTTCCATCAAGATAAAAGAGCGTTATGACGCCGAAAAGAGCACAGTAATAGCTGTTCCAGGACAGATTCATCAGATCATCATCAATTTTGGCACCAATGCCATGCACGCTTTGCACAGGGATGGAGCGCTGATCGAAATTGCCGTGGAATCAGTATCTTTCCGCAGTCACGACATGCAGGCTTTTCCCGAGCTGGAGCAATGCCAATATCTGAAAATCTCGGTTAGCGACAATGGCACCGGCATCGATCCCAGCATTGTGGATCATATCTTTGATCCATATTTTACCACCAAAAGCGCCAGCGAAGGAACCGGACTGGGTCTATCCATCGTGCACAGCATCGTGCAAGCCCATCATGGAGCGATCCGCGTAAATAGCGAAGTAGGCCTGGGAACCACATTTACAGTCTATTTACCCCAATACACTCCCGACCAATGGCATCAGGGAGCTCCCGAAGCCGTGGAAAGCATCGATAGCAGCGGAACCGAAAACATCATGTTTATCGACGATGAACCCAGCCTGGTAAATGTGTTCCGCCAGGGAATGATGCGCTTGGGCTACAAGGTGGAAGGCTTCACAGATCCGCGTAAAGCTCATGAGCACTTTGCCAAAGACCCTGACAAGGTGGATATTGTGGTTACCGACACCACCATGCCCTATATGAACGGGGTTGATCTGGCAGCCAAGCTTTTGGGCATCCGGCCAGATATTCCTATCATTATCTGCACGGGTTTTACAACGCTCATCTCCGTGGAAGATGCCCGTAAGAGGGGGATCAGCGACTTTGTGATGAAACCTTTCAAGATCAGAGATATCGCCACCCGCATCAGGGAAGTGCTTAATGAGAGAATGGGAGCTGATAATGCGGCTGGACCTGCTGCTGAATAAACTTTGCCTTACCAAAACCCGCACCATTGCCAAAAACGCCTGCGACAAGGGATTGGTAACCCTGAACGGCAAACCTGCCAAAGCCTCGGCTTTGGTGAAAGATAATGACATCATTGTTTTTCGGCTATATGGCGCAGAGCATGAGATCAAAATAATGCAGCTTCCCACCGGAAACGTAGCCAAGAAAGACGCCACTAGCTACTATGAAATGCTGCGCCGGCAGGAACTGCCTGGCTGAGGGGATGGTGATTAGGGGACAGGGGACAGAAAGGTGTCAGGTTTCAAGTTTCCGGTGTTGGGGGATAGATGGCTTGAATCCCACGGCCTAATTCTGCTTAAGCCCGGATTATTATTTCTACTTTTTTTTATGTTGGTGCCGCTGTGGGGCGGTAACTATTCGCTACGCTACAAATCACCAAATCTGGCAGTGTATGCTGTAAAGCCTTTGGAGCCGCTGGTGCTCCAGACCATGCAGCGTTTGGATGCCAGGATAGATGATGTGCAGATGCAGGTGGGGGTATATGTGCAGGGACGCGCTGGAATATGGCTGGTGGAAGATCCGGATGAATATCAGGAACTGGCACTGGGCAAAGCCCCCATAGTGGAATTCAGCGAAGCCTTTTACAGTGGTAGCGAAGGGCGCATATATCTCAGGCCATTCACTCAGTTAAAAGATGATTATCTTCAAACGCTCTTGCATGAGTATCTTCACTGGTATCTGGAACAGCTTTTCAGCCAGGCGCCACTTTGGTTTCATGAGGGCATGGCTATGCACTTTTCTGGGCAGATGGGCTTCGATAACTACCTCTTCTTCTTGCAGCAGAGTCTTTTGGGGAAGCGCAGTGATCTATACAGGCTTAGCAACAGGTATCCCGCCAGGCAGTCCGAGTGGCCGGTTTTTTATCTTTCCTCATCGCTGGCCATCCGTTATATGAGCGGCAAGCATCCCGAAGAGTGGCAAAGCTTATGGGACTTGGTGGCATATTACAACCGCAAAGGTGAGAAAGCGGCATTTTCTCATTGCTTTGTGATGGCCTACCGGGTTAGCCTATATGATTTTCATCGTTCCTATGCAAGCTGGCTGGGAAAGCTGCGCTGGACTTATTTGCTTTGGGGGCTGAATGCTGTTCTGGTTCTCACTTTGCCTTGGGTGGTTCTGCTGGGATACCGGCGTCGGAAAAAGCTCTTGAAAGCCATGCCCGATAATCCTGAAAATGAAAAGCCAGCCCTGCAAAAGCCTTTTCAGCCCGAATGGCAATCACACGCATCTGTTCCTCAGAGCTTTGATGGTGAACTGAGGCAAACCAGGCGTTCCGTGCTGATCCTTTGCACTGGAAATTCTTGCCGCAGCATCATGGCCGAAGCGCTGGTGAATCACCTATTGAAAGATACCTGGCAGGCATTTTCAGCGGGAGTGAAAGCGTCAGTGGTAAATCCCAAAGCCTTGCAGGTCCTGCAGGAAGCGGGAATCCCCACCGAGGGATTGCGCAGCAAGGGGATCGAGGAATTCTCCGAGCGCAGCGATCTCGATCTGGTGATTACGGTTTGCGACAATGCCAAACAAAGCTGTCCGATCTTCTTGCAACCAATCAAGACCGTGCATTTTGACATTCCTGATCCCGCACCCTGGACAAACGAGCCGGACGAAACTGCCCTTCCGATGTTTCGGGAAACCCTTTTGCAGATTAGGGAAACGGTGCTTCCGCTGCTGGCTGCTTATCCAGAATGAAGCCATTTATTGTGCCTGTGCCCCGGCTTAGTTCATCTTTATATCATATCGAATGTTTATTTGGTATGTATAGGATGTGTATAGGGTATGATCTCCTGTTTCTGAAGACAGATCAGCAGCAAGCACTTCTGGTTATCAGATAAACGTACGGATTTGATTAGAAATATATGCTGTATTGCACCGTAAATTGCATGCAAATAGAATAATAAAGAAGACCTTTGCACATAGGTATATTCGGCTAGGAGATAAGGGTAGTGTTTTGTTC
>CAZGWB010000111.1:0-8215 GCA_964529335.1 uncultured Candidatus Cloacimonas sp. | reverse complement strand
CTTCGAGGCAGATAGATCTGTCATAACTAGCTGCAGTAAGCTCCAGATTGTGATTGAAGCTTCGTAAATCCATATTTGCCGTGCCGATCAACAGAACCTCGTTATCCACGATCATCTGCTTGGCGTGGATGAAACCTTTCTTGTATTCCCAAATCTGAATTCCCACCTCCAACAGGGTCGCCAAATAACTTCTGGAAGCCCAGTAAACCATGAAGTGATCAGGCTTGCTGGGGATTATTATCCGTATTTTTAGCCCACCGATGGCCGCGGTTTTCAAAGCCATTAAGAGGCTTTCGTTCAAAACCAGATAGGGTGAAGTAATATCAATGCTGGTTGTTGCGGCGCAGATCGCCATGAAGTAGAGCTGCAAAATGCTGGCTTGATCGCTATCGGGGCCGCTGGCCGCGATTTGAAGCGGAACCTGGGGTTGACACTGTTCCCTGATCTCCGGTAAAAATAGGTCGATGTCGTTCGATTGCATCAGGTTTTTGCCGCTCACAAAGTGCCAGTCTGCCATAAAGATAGCCTGCAAACTTAGCACCGCTTCACCCTGAAAGGCAACCAGAGAATCACGCCAATAGCCGAAATAGCGGTGTTTTCCCAAGTATTGATCTCCGATGTTCAAACCACCCAAAAAGGCTTCACGGCCATCCACTATCACCAGTTTGCGATGATTGCGGTAGTTCAATCGGCTGTTTATAAAGGGAATCCAGACCGGAGAAAAGGGGATAAACTCGATGCCAGCCTTCCGCAATTGGGTTTTAAAACTCCGGGGAAGATTCCAGCAACCAACATCATCATATATAAAGCGGATCTGCACTCCTTGAGCGGCTTTCTGCAGCAAGGTTTCTTTCAAGAGCTTCGCTGTTTCATCGTTGGCAATGGAAAAATACTCCAGATGAATATGCTGCCTGGCTTGGCAAATGCCTTCCAGGATTGCTGCGAATGCCTGTCGGGTATCGGCATAGATTTGTAGAGCGTTATTCTGGCTGAGCACAGCTTTGGCGTTGTTTTCCAAAAGCTGGTTGAGACGCAGAGCAAGTGCGCTTAACTGGGTCTGATCAGGCCTGAGGGCACGGGATTGCAGGTATTGATTCAGCAGTTGGACATCGCTCTTGCTTTTTTTACCAAAGATCCTGCGTTTACGCCAGTTCCGGCCAAAAAACAAATAGAATATAAAACCCACGACGGGCAGAAAGATCAGCACTAAAAGCCAGGCCATTGTGGTGGAGGGAGAACCATTCTCCATCACGATCACGATTATCATCAGTAAAATGGAAACGGCAAACAGAACGTTGATCACCTTCAAAGTGAGACGGCTGAAGGTTTCCAACACGGCACCGCCAAAGAACAACTGAATCAGCGAGGCAATCAAGGCCAGACTGAACAACAGGATTATCAGCAAAGCCAGGCTGTCCCAAAACTTATTACTGATCACACTTTTTCCCAGTTCCTTACTATCCTGAACAAATCCACTACTATTTTAATCTCACGATTCTACGCTGGCTACTCATGTTTCCGGTGCTGGCTTTCAGATAATATACTCCATTGGAAACGGGATTCCCTTTATCGTCCTTGCCGTTCCATGAGAAATCCATATGACCTTTGGGAATCAAACCATGAAAAAGGTTGGCTATTCTCTGGCCGCGAAAGTTAAACACAGCGATATCCATCTCCCTGGTTTGATTTGTTTTACACCTAAAGCTTGTACTTTCTATAAAGGGATTGGGGTAGTTTTGGGAAATCTCGAAGGAGATTGGCTTCTGAGCGGGGTCAAAGCTAGATGATCCTGCAGGCACTATTTTTTGCAACTTCAGGCTGTTGCTACTTGGGGAACTGCCTGTAAATGCAGCAACCAAAAATATTGTATCATTCTGTCTGCAAAAACTAAGATTAGAATAGTGTACGTATTGTGCGAAGATCGAATTTGATCCTGGGCTTATCTGCTGACCCTGTAGATCAATCAGCTCATATTTCAAAGCAGAGGAGCTTGAGATTATCAGCAGAGCATTGCCGTCAGACAATCCATCCAGCCGGTTTACATAAACGCCTGAGTAGTGTGGGACAGGGATCAGGGGAGTAATGGTATCTGCGATTAGGCTTCCAGAACATGAAAACCGCCGCAAACGATAACCATTAACGCTGCCATTACCAGTCAAAAACCCGTCCGTCCCCAGGCCCGGGTCGTATCCATAGTTTTCTAGTGCATATAGATCGCCTTCATCCAGATCCACCAAGCCGGGACTGGGAATCAGCATATCTCCGGTGGGGCTTATTATCTGCTGAATGTGTCTTAAGCTCCAATACTCGAAGGAGGGATGCACTTCATATGATTCATGCCATCTGCAATAAAGATTGTCGTTCAACAGCTTAAACTCGTAATCCCCAAGCTGATAGGGAGACATTCGCAGAGAAATCTGACTGCCCCAGGCTTCGAACCCAGGTACTGGACACCCGTCTGAGTCAATTTTGATCACAAAAAGCTGCCCGATGGCTTCAAGATTCCAAGCCAGGTAGTTTCCCAATACCCAGAAGTATTGAGTTCCAGCGTTGTAATACTGCGGATGTGGGGCTACAAGCGGGATTCCTCCATCTGGCCATACTGCAATACCATTCACAATCTTTTGTCCCCAAATGCGATAAACTCCGGGATTCGATTGTTTGGGATAAACCAAAATGAATGCACCATCCACATACATTGCCCGGGTAGAACTATTTATTCCGGCAAAACTTACCGGCTCAGTACCCCAAAGCGGCTGTGCTTCAGAGGTGTATAGCTGCGCCTGACAAAGACCAGCTATGCTATTATACCAACTAATATAGATTTCATTGGCGGGTGTAACCAAAATGCAGGGAGCTTCTGGATTGATGCTATTGACGCATTCTGAACTAACTTGTATTCCTTCAGGGGAAAATTTTGCCGAACCATCTGGCAATATAATCTGCATCCGAACATGATACTTGCCAAGACTATCAGTGCGTTGCAGCCAGACAATCAACGCTTCATCACCAATACTGCTTACAGAAAAGCCGGTAATCTGAGTATTTGATGCATTAACCACTACTACTGGCTCCGGCCAGGCCAGCCCGGCAAATAGGAAGGCAACTGCAGACCAAAGAGTTAATGCGACAAAGCATGTTTTCATGGCGATTTTCTCCAATGCATCTATGCAGTAGCAAGTATTGTGAAATCAGGTTCAGAGTCAAGCATAATCTATACTTACTACCTTTTTTTGTTTTAAGCTTGGTTATAAGCTAAGCAAGGAATGCTGCACATAGTGTACTTCATCGTGTCTAATTTTACCATTTCACTTCTCCGTCGAGACGACGGAGCTACCCCTGATCACCTTATCATACCGGAGTCATACCGCATGCTCATCCGGTATGACTCCGGTATGATATGGGTATGACTCCCTGCGAAAGGCGGTTTCGAAATTCAGAACTTGCACTTGACAAGCCAGCCTTTCACAGCAGGCTGGATTCAATACAAAAAATGAGGTTGTTTTGAGAAATATATTCCTTTTCATCGTTGTTCTGACAGCTCTCTGCACTGTGTCCTGCCAGGCTGAGCGAACCAATAAAGCAAGCGGAATAGTGGTTCTCTCTCCTGAAGTGGCGGAGATAATCTGTGCGCTTGGCGCAGAGCACGATATCGTGGCCATAACGGAAGAATGCAACTATCCTGCAAGCCTTTCAGCAAAACAGAAGGTGGGCAGTTTTAGTGCAATCGACCGTGAAGCGATTATCGCCCTAAAGCCTGCTCTGGTCTTTTGTAGTTCGCTGGAGCAGGAGATGATGGCCACTGAGCTTGGCAAACTGGGTATCAAGGTGGAAGTTGTATATCCCGGCAGTGTGGAGGGGTTGTTTGGTGCGATAGGCAAAATTGGCATGCTAATCGACAGGAAAACAGAGGCTTCCAAACTGGTTCAAACCCTGAGAAGCGAAGTCGAGCTGATCAGGCAAAGCTCGCTTGGCAAGCCCCGGCCCAAGGTGTATCTGGAGATTTACCGCAATCCGCTGATGAGCGTGTCCGATTCGTCGTTTGTGGGAGAACTGATCGAAACGGCGGGAGGGGATAATATCTTCAGCAGCCTGGAACGCGATTATGCCCGGGTAAATCCCGAAGCCGTGATCAAAGCCAGGCCGGATATCATTATCTGCTATTCTCAGGACAGCCAGGAAGGCATTCTGGCTCGCAAGGGCTGGCAGGATATACCTGCTCTCAAAACCCGGAATATCTACTTTGAAAATGACCTCAATCCCGATCTTATGCAGCGCGCCACACCCCGTAGCCTCGAGGGCATGAAGCAGCTAAGACAGATGTTTGACCTCTGGCAGGCCAGGCAATGAAACGCCATGCCTTACTGCTAACCTGGTTGCTGTTTAGCATAGCGGTAGTTTTTCTGTATCTGAGTATGGGATCACCCGATGGAAACATCCTGGTGCAAGTGCGCCTGCCCCGTTTGATCCTAACCCTGTTTACGGGTATGGTTCTGGCCGGGATAGGTTCCATCTATCAGTTGATGCTGGGTAATCCCCTGGCAGAACCTTATATCTTGGGAATTTCTTCTGGTTCCGCTCTGGGCAGTATTCTGGCCGGGCTAAGCGGATTTATACTATTGATGCCGCTGGGAGGCTTTTTGGGGGCTGGATTAACGATGCTGCTGGTTTGGCGTCTGGCGCATCAAAGAGGGCATTTCGATAAAAGCAGGCTACTGATCGCAGGAGTGATCGCCGGGATGTTTTTTGCGGCTGGAATTTCCTTGCTGATGTATTTGCATCAACAGGATACGGCGCTCATCCTGGGAACTCTGATGGGTAATCTGGGACGCATCTTTGGCAAGACCGAGTGGTATTTCTTCCTGGTTCTGGTTGGTATATCTCTGCTTATCATGGCTTACCTGTATTACTGTAGCCATGCCATTGAGATAATGGGAACCGGAGATCTCTATGCCGGCAGTTTGGGCATCGATGTGGTAAGTCTGCGCAGGCGCATCTTCATTCTAAGTTCCATCGTGATAGGCATCTGCGTTTCTTATGCTGGAATCATCGGTTTTACTGGATTGATCGTGCCACACCTGGTGCGTTTTATCTTTCCTTCCGGGCAAAAGAAGATCTATCTGGTATCCCTTTGGAGTGGAGGAGTGTTTCTCCTTGCTTGCGATCTGCTGGCCCGGCACTTGCTTGTTATGGAACTGCCTGTGGGCGTGATAACTGCGTTTATCGGTTGTCCTGTTTTTGTGCTGCTACTTAGAAAAGCCTAAGCCATTTACCTGGATGGCAAAAAAGCGTGGAAATATTTCCACGGTTTGCTAAATCCATAAATCCCGCTTGGCTTATCAGCAATTCTGTTTAGTTTTTCTCAGATGGGAGAAAACTGCAAGAAATTATTAGCTTGACAGCATATCAGGTTGCGCTAATGGTTGTTTATGTTATGAAAGAGCATTATTTTCGCCATTTGAGATCAGCCCTGAGCTGTGATCATTTCATACTATGGTATATAAACTAATAACAGTGAGGAAAGAATTATGAACGCAAAGTCAATTCTCTTGATCCTTCTTATAGGGTTGGGGCTTGGTATTGCCCACGCGGCTTACATCAGTCCCGGATGGAATTATGGTTATGAGCTTGGGCTGGCCCGGGGTGACAATCAAGGCACCGCAGAAAACCTGGCTCCGCTGTTGCGTGGCCATGTGCAACTGCAAATCTTCAAGTTTTTGTATTTAAGGGGCGGCCTGGGTTATGTTCCTTTGCATGCAACGGGAGGAACTACCAGATACAGCACCAATTCGCTGGTGGGTGACTATCGTTTTATCGCCAAACCCTTTGATCACAAATGGTCTCCCTTCGTCTTTCTGGGAAGCGGCGCTCAGCTCGACATGAGCGAGAAAATCTTGGATTTCATTCCGCTTTATCCCTTTGGCGTGGGTGTGCAAACCCCCATCAAACCTGGCATGCTGCTGGAAATAACTGCTGCCTACAATCTTACCAATTCGGACGATCTGGATAATATCTCCCGGGCCAATGGCGATGAATTGTGGCTTACCGGAAACAAGCAGGATGCTTTTTATTCGCTTTCGGTTGGTCTTTCCTATTATAATGCCGGGCCTCAGGAAAGAAAACCTGCTCCTGTGCCAAAGGCTGAACCTATCATTATCCCTGCACCCAAGCCCGTCCCGGTTCAGGTTACTCCTCCTCCGCCACCTCCCAAAGTGGAGCCTGCTCAGCCCGACCTGAAGGTTTTGGATAGCGATAGCGACGGTTTGACCGACTACGACGAAATAAATCTTTACAAATCTGATCCCAAAAATGCCGATAGCGATGGCGACGGTTTGAACGACTATGTGGAAGTAATGCGCTACAAAACCAATCCGCTCAATCCCGACACCGATGGCGATGGCCTGAAGGACGGCGAAGAAGTAAATACCCACAAGACCGATCCCCTGAAACCAGATACCGACGGCGATGGCCTGAAGGACGGTGAAGAGGTAAATCAATATAAGACCAATCCGCTTAATCCGGATACCGACGGCGATGGCCTGAAGGACGGCGAAGAGGTTATCCAATACAAGACCAATCCGCTGAATCCTGATACCGACGGCGATGGCCTGAAAGATGGCGAAGAAGTAAGCCAGTATAAGACCAATCCGCTGGATAAGGATACTGATAAGGGCAGCAAGGAAGATGGCAAGGAAGTTGCCGAAAAATCCGATCCGCTTGATCCCAAAGATGACGTGATGGTGATGACTGAAGGTGCGAAGCTGACTCTGGAAGGTGTCCTCTTCGATACCGCCAAAGCCACTATCAAGGCTGAATCCATCCCGATTCTGGAACAAGCTTTCACGGCTCTGCAGTCCAATCCAAATGTAAAAGTTCGCATCGTTGGCCATACCGACAACGTAGGTTCCGCTGCCAGCAACCTTACCCTGTCCCGCCAACGCGCTGAATCCGTGATGAACTGGCTGATCAACAGAGGCATAGCTCCGGAACGCCTGAGCGCTACTGGTAGAGGTTTAACCGAACCGCGCGCCACAAACAACACTCCGGAAGGACGTCAGCTTAACCGTCGTATCGATTTCGAAATCGTAGAACAATAAACCAGAGATAAACTTGTAATGATAAAGCCGGAGAAGGCCAAGCGCTTTCTCCGGCTATCCTTTTTGCTTGACACGGTGGCCACCCTGAAAAGTATGACATCCAATATTGTGCATCTTTAGCTCAGCTGGTAGAGCAACTGACTCTTAATCAGTGGGTCCGGGGTTCGAATCCCCGAAGATGTACCATCTTTTTCATTAGCGGTAATTTGCCCTTTGCTCCGCTTTAAAATGTGCTAAAGTGCGGTTCAAGTTATTAGCCGGCTTTAGCGCCGGCTTTTTTTGTTAAAAGAAAATAGGAGATAAAAATGACAGCTCTACATGCGCTCGACAAACCAGACCGGAGTGGATACATCTTCACCTCCGAATCAGTTTCTGAAGGCCATCCGGACAAGGTTTGCGACCAGATTTCGGATGCGGTTCTCGATGCTTATCTGGCCTTTGATCCACGTTCCCGCGTGGCTTGTGAGACTTTGGCAACTGAAAACCGGGTGATCCTATCCGGCGAGATTTCTTCTCAGGCTTCCATCGAAGTGGAACCGCTGGTGCGCCAGATTATCGAAAACATCGGCTATGTCCACACCGGCAAAGGTTTCGACAAAACTTGTGAGATTACGAACCTACTGCATAAACAAGAAACAGCTCTGGCCGAGAATAACGGAGCCGGGGATCAGGGATTGATGTTTGGCTACGCCTGTTCCCAAACCAAAAAGCTGATGCCGGTGCCGATCGAACTGGCTCACAAGTTGCTTTTCAATCTGGCCAAGGCCCGCAAAAGCGGAATCATCAAAGGCCTGTTGCCTGATGCCAAAAGCCAGGTTTCCATGCGTTACATTGGCCGCAAAGCCGTGGACTTGAACACTCTTGTAATCTCCACGCATCATGAACCCTTGGATGATGCTGAGTTTATGGAACTGAAGCAGCAGATTCAACAACTGGTAATCGTTCCCAGCCTGGCCGAGATCGAAGATGAAAGCAAAGGCTTCTTCGAAACCAAGAACTGCCACATCATGATAAATCCTTTGGGCAAATGGATAGATGGCGGCCCTGCAGCCGATACCGGCCTGACGGGACGCAAGATCATCGTGGATACCTATGGCGGTTGGGCTCAGCACGGTGGG
>CAZGWB010000110.1:0-8400 GCA_964529335.1 uncultured Candidatus Cloacimonas sp. | reverse complement strand
CAGGGTATTTGATAGAGCAGACTTTTCGAAGGTTATTCCACTCTTTTAACCCTGTAGAAAGCTTTGTAAGTTACCTCGGTACTCCAAGAAGTGCGGTTTCCCACTCTGTTAAAACCATCCAGGCCTGAAACCTGAATCCAGGGTCCTTCGGGAGAACTTGCTTCAAAGACCAGGAATAGCTCATCCGCGGAAACGCTGTCCCAGCTAATCTCCACCTCAGTTCCGCTTTGGGTGATCTCTACATTCTGGGGGATGGCGGGTGAACTGCCACTGGTGATCCTGAAGTCATCGATAGCCACGGTATTTGCCAGAGAATTGCAGTTATAGACGAAAGCCAGGCGGGCATTGGCGCCATGATAATCACCCAGAGGAATGCTGATCTCGGAGCTGTATTGATTGGTTTCGGCAGGGCTGTCAAAACTGCGCAGAAGCTGCCAGCCGGTGGGAGTTTTGAGCATAACGTGAAGTTCTGTGGGGTTATCCACCGTGCCCAGATAGTTTATCCAGAAATGTAATTCGGATGATGTATTGAGATCGAAAAAGGGGGTCAAAAGCCAGTAATACTGAGGCATTTGATAGGGTGTGCACCAGATGGCACCGCTTCCGGCGTGGACATACTGGTTATCCCAGGCATTACTCCAGCCTCCACCCATTCCGGGGACGGGAGCCTCATACAAGCCGGAACTGACATAGTTGAACCAGCCTTCAGGAGGCAGGTAACCACCCTCAAAATCCTGCGTGTAGGGATAGCTGCTGATAATGCTTTCCGTGGAGAAGGTCCAAACGTCGCTCGCCGTGAATTGGTTGCCATTATAGGCCACCACTCTCCAGTAATAGGTCTGGTTTGGCACCATCTCAAAGTCGAAACTCTCATGCAGAGTTCCATCGTCCTGAACCTTGCAGGTGAAGCTCATATCGGTCACAGCCTGAAGATTGGTGCCCAGATAGAGCACGCTTCTGTCTTGGCTATGGGTTTCATCCGAGGAATAATTCCAGCTCAGGCTGGGGCTGCGATCGATGGGATATCCTGTGGCATTGTCCCAAGGCATATTTGGATAGGGCGCATAGGGAGGATACAGGTATTCGGTAACGTTTATCAGCCATTGCATGTTTATGGAATTGCGAGAATTATCATTCACATTCAGGAAGATCCCAAAGCTCTCTCCTGCGTTACTTAGTTCACTCTGAAAGGTGTAGCTGTTGGTGGTGGAAACTATCTCGCCATTGAGTCGCCAAGTATAGTTCAAATCGTGTCCATCGGGATCGGTTGCGGTGATGGAGAAGGCCTGGGAGTTAGTCGCCATCAGATCGATATTGTTGTTAGTGGGAGTCGGTTCAAAAGGCAGAATCTGGGTGATTTCGATGGGGTGATCGATGTATCCATCATAATAGACGATATTGACGTCCGACATTGATGTCCCGCCGTGGTCGTTTCTCCAGCCCACGGTCACAAAACCCTGCGAACCGGATGCGGAAATGCTGTTGTACCAACCGTAATAATCAAAGGTACTGTCTGAATAAAGGTAGTCTCCGGTGGGAGAATAGAGCAGAACTGTGGGGCGGGGGTTGAAAGGAACAGCATAGGCTCCCACAATCGCAAAGTTGCCGGCGGCGGTTTCGCAAACATTGGCATATTCCGCGTTGCCGGAAGTGGATTGCCAGAGCATGGAGCCACTGTAGTTTGCACATAGGATATAGCCTTCGCTATCGTCCTTACCGGCGGCCAGGATTGTTCCGCTCGAGGTCTGGATGGCATGGTTCAGTAGCTGAGTGCCGGTCCCATCCCCGGTGTAGAGCTGTTCCCAAGTGATCTGCATAGAGGAATTGAAACGCACCAGAAGGGCGTCTGAGCCGCGTGAACCTGCCAGCAGATATCCGCCATCCGGACAGTGATTCAGTGAACGAATGGAGCTCTCAACTCCTACCGCGGAGACTTCCAAAGGGTCGCCAATCTGAGTGCAAGCGGAGTCATACTGCAGCAGCTCGATATAAGCGCCGGAGCCGGAGCCACGGTTTCTAAAGACGTAAAATGATCCGGTGGCGGGATTGGCACAGTAGTTTACCGGCGCGTAGGTGAATCTATGCTGAGAGGTCACTTGGAAGTTGACTGGGTTAATCGTAAAGGCAAAAGCTCCAAAACCATCTCCCTGCCGGCTGCAGCCGATGAAGACATTGCCATTGTCCAGAAGCTTGGCATAAATGGCGCGGGTGCGTCCGGTAAGGATGTCTCCCAAAGCATAAAGGTTCCCACCTACAATGTTGCCGCTGGAATCGTGACGGATAACTAGCGGATACTCCACATAAGCCTCTTGGTAGGTGCCACTTCGATAGCCTACGCTGAGGATGTCTCCATTGGGCAACACAATAGTGCTATTGAGCGAACTTTCAGTGGTGTTTGGGCTGTCCGTATAGCTCCAAGCTTCGGCAACAACCAGCTCGGCAGCCAAGGGAAGGAATACGATAATAATAAGGATCATAAACACATATCGCAACATAATTACTCCAGATTTAGTAGTTAGCGTAAACATTTTGGGATCATGATAGATGTCAATGGGATTTTTTGCTACTTAGCTTATTCATTCTGCAGTTTACTCTTTTCGGATATGTGCTTTCAGGAATTTCCTTCAGACCGCAGTTTGCAGATTCCGCTGCACAATTTGCAGGGTTCGTTGCTTCCTTTCACGCTACAAACCTGTCTAGAACTGTCTAAAACTGTGCCAGAATAGAAAAATACGTTTTTCGCCCTAGCTTCAAGGTGTTAGTTACTTGTCTATCTACCCTTAATCAAGCGTTAATAATTAAGACTTGATTAAGGGTAGATTAACACTTGATTAACGCTTTGAAGCATGGGGCGAAAGAGCAAAAATATTGGTTGTGCGGAGCAGGGAGGGTTTTTGTAGGGTAAATAAAAGGCCTTGTTTGGGGTAGAGAGGTGGTTTGCCACAGCCTTATTTTTCTCCTGTTTTACCTGGTTGGAACATGTTTTGGGGCTCTCATAATCTTCCCCTGCAAAAAAAACTTGCCTTGAATGGGCTCTTGGAAAATAATGTCTATGAAAGCAGAATACTGGATTTATCCTGCTAATGACAAGTGATAAGGAGTGCGAAATGAACTTTCTGAAACGCATCGGCATCTTCCTGCTGGTCAACTTCCTGGTGATGACTGCCATCAGCATCATCATCAACCTGCTTGGCTTCAGCATGGAAGGAATGTGGGGACTGCTGGTATTGTGCGCGATTTTCGGCATGGGCGGTTCTTTTATATCGCTACTGCTGAGCAAGACCATGGCCAAATGGAGCTACAAGATCCAACTCATTCAGCCAGGTGCTCGCCATCCCAAGGCTGCCTTCTTGGTATCAGCCATTCAGAATATGGCAACCGAACGTGGCATCAAAACCCCCGAAATCGGAATATATAACAGCCCGGACGCCAATGCTTTTGCAACTGGAGCCTCTGCCAATAGTGCGCTGATCGCCTTTTCCAGCGGATTGGTGGATCGCCTGTCCGAGGACGAACTGGCAGCCGTGGCAGGCCACGAGCTTACTCACATCACGAATGGCGATATGGTTACCATGTCGCTATTGATGGGCGTGGTAAATACCTTTGTGATGTTCTTTGCCAGACTGCTCACCTTTGTGATCGACAATGCCATGCGGGACAACCGCGGCGGCGGATTGGGTTATTTTGGCTATGTGCTGGTGGTAACCCTTTTGCAAAACGGACTGATGTTGCTGGCTTATATACCGATTTCGGCCTTTTCCCGCTGGAGAGAATACCGTGCTGATGCAGGTGCAGCCAAACTTGCTGGAGCAGGAGCCATGATTGAGGCTCTGAAGCAGATTTCTGCAGCTTATACACCTCCCAAACGCAGCGACAGCTATGCCTTGGCGAAGATCAATAACAAACGCCGGGTGTCTCTGTTTGCCACGCATCCCTCCATCGAAGAGCGCATTGCACGTTTACAGGCGCAGTTGTGAAGCAGATTTTAAAACTGAAGATAGATAAACTGGCCTTAGGCGGCTTTGGCTTGGGCTTTCGGGAAGGGAGAGCCATCTTTGTGCCCTACACAGCTCCAGGGGACGAAGTTGACGTGATTATCACCCATCAGCGCAAAGATCATGCCTTTGGCAAAGCAAACAACTTTCACCAGCATGGCCCTGGCTATTGTGAGCCAGAATGTGAAGCTTTTGGAGCAGAGACTCCTTGTGGGGGTTGCGACTGGCTGATGCTGGATTATTCAGCCCAAGTAAAAGCCAAACAGGCTTTGGTGGAAGAGATGTTCAGTCCCCAGGTGGACAGCGAGCTGATCCATCCCACCGTGGCTTCGCCAAAACCCAGACATTACCGCAACAAGGTTTTTATGCCGGTGGGCAAGCTGCCTGGCAGGGACAAGACCGGTTATGGCATCTTTTCACGCTACACGCATACCATAGTTCCTCATAAATCCTGTTTGAACCATCCTCCTGTTTTCGATCTGCTGGCCAGATCAATCATGGAAGCCTGTGAAACAGCAGGAGTTTTGCCCTACAACGAAGCTCAGCACCGGGGGCAACTGCGGCATCTGGGTTTCAGGTGTTCCGGAGATGAAAAGCAAATCCTGGTAATCTTGGTAACCTTAAGCGCTAAGCTGCCTTTTTCAAATCTATTGGTAAAGAGGATCACTTCCGAGTTTCCCCAGGTTTGCGGAATCGTGCAAAACATCAATCGCCAGCGCGGAAACATCATCCTGGGCGACGAAACGAAAGTCCTTTATGGCTCTGACAACCTAAGCGACACTCTTTCCAACCTTCGCTTCGAGATCAATTACCGCAGTTTCTGGCAGATCAATACCGGCACGATGGAAAATATCCTCTGCAGCCTGCGGGCAGCCATCAAGCCTCAGTCGGTGGTTTTGGATGCCTTCTGTGGGATTGGTGTGATCGGCTTGTCCCTGGCCAGCCAAGTAAAGCAATTAGCCCTTTTGGAAGAAAATCTCCAAGCCATCGCTGATGCCAAACTGAATGCCGAGAACAACGGGATCGGTAATCTGAGGTTCTTTGCGGGGAGGTTTGAAGACTTACTGCCACAGGTAATCGCAGAACTGCAGCCAGATACGATAATAATGGATCCACCCCGCAGCGGAGTTGACGCACCAAGCCTGCATCTGATCGCAGAACATAAGATAAAGCAGATAATATATTTAAGCTGCTCGCCCATAACCCTTTTACGCGATCTGAAGATTCTTAAGGCAGGAGGTTACAAACTAAACTCCCTGCAAAGCTTCGATATGTTTCCCAATACTTGGCACATCGAGTGCCTGGCCATTCTTAGCCTGAGTTAATAATGAAATCCAAGCGCTTTTTCCTCATCATCTCAGCTCTAGTGGTCTTGCTGCTGATAGGAAGCTGCAAAACCAGCGACCCAGAAGCTGTGGCCCAGCGTGAGATCAGAGACCTGATGTATAATATCAGCGTGAATTTTAACCTCAGCAATATCACGCCGATCATGGACTATCTGCATAGCGAATATCTGCACAAAGGCCTGATCGCCTATCATTTCAATGATCTGTGGCTGGATCGGATGGCTCAGTTCAGTCTGCTGGAAATAGAAGTGCTCTACATCGAAATCCAAGGCGACCTGGCTGTGGTGCATAGCAACAACAAGTTTTCCTCAGCCTATGAAACCCTGACCCTGCATGAACCAGAGGATTCGGGAGATATCTCCTATCTGAAGCGCGATAACGGTGTTTGGCAGATATATGGAAACCAACAATGGAGCAAACAGCCCATCAAGGGAACCAGAAAGACTAAGAAAGAGATCAAGGTTCAGTAAGAGAGAGTGTCGTCCTTCACCACTTTTAGGACTCAAATTGGATATTACTACGAGGAAATGTAGCGGATTGGCATCCGTCCATACTCTTTTCTACCTCAAAGCCATAAGGGCGTAGGCCGTTGACAAAGCCCGCAGGTCGACAGATTATAGCGATGGTTGTGAAACAAGGCTTTTAAGCCTTGTGTAACCCCTCGTTTGTGGTGTTTAATAGGCCTTTGTTTTCCTCTACTTCCCTCCCCTAATCACTAATCACAATATCATACCGGAGTCATACCGCATGCTCATCCGGTATGACTCCGGTATGATAAGGGTGGGTTACCTTGTGTTATGAAGTTTAGGCATAGTGAAGCTAACTATATGCAACCGTCTTATTATTATGATAGCTTCAGCTCAGCTATCCCCACGCGGATGGCCTTTTTTGTAGGCATCTTTGATGTCTTCCAGGCTAACATGAGTATAAACCTGGGTGGTGGAAAGCTGCGAATGCCCCAGCAGTTCTTGAATCGCTCTCAGGTCGGCCCCCCGGGATAGCATGTGCGTGGCAAAACTATGCCTTAAGGTATGCGGAGTATAGCCTTTGGCCTGGGCTATCAGTTCGAAATAAGCCCGTAGAATGATATCCAGTTGCTTGCTGTTAAACGCCTTGCCGCTTTTCGTTAAAAAGAGGTTATTGGGGCTGTTCTCTCCCGCAAATTCCGGCCGAACCTTCAGATACTCACTTATCGCAGCCAAAGCATGGCTTCCCACCGGAACTATCCTTTGTTTATTGCCCTTGCCGGTTACCCGTAGCAGGGCTTTGTTAGTATCCAGATCGCTTAGCTTGATTCCGGCCAGTTCCATCAGGCGCAGTCCGCTGGAATAGAGCGTTTCCAGGATGGCGCGATTACGGATTCCAAAGCGTGAGCTGCAATCCGGAATGGCCAGAAGGCTTCGCACCTCTTCCTCGGTAAAGACTTTGGGCAGTGGTTTTTCAAACTTGGGGCGTTTAACCTTGTCCATGGGATTTTCCGTTATTATCCCCTGCCTTTTGCAGAAGCGGAAAAAGCCGTTTAGAGCTGCCCCTTTGCGTGCCAAGGTTCGATTGCAGTCCTCTTTTTCGTTCAGCCAACGCAAAAAATCGCGGATGTTCAGAACGCTTACTGCAGCTACTGGAATCTCGGCTTCAAAGAATCTCTGCAAAAAGATATGAAACTGCTCCAGATCGAGCTTGTAAGCGCTGATCGTGCGTAGGGACTTGCCTTCCAGGGCCAGGTGATCGCAAAATAGTTTTATGCTGTTTTCCATAGGAACATTTTTTCCTTGCCTGAAACCTTGTCGAGAGAAAAATGGCGTTATGAGTAAAACTGGAGGTTTCATGAACCCCTGCATAGATGATAAAGCCAAGCTTGGAACAAACGTAAGCATCGGTTATAACAGCATTATCATGGCTGACGTGGTGATCGGTGATGATTGTTTGATCGGCCATAATGTGGTGATCCATCCAGGAACCATAATTGGAAAGGCTTGCCGAATCGATGATGGAACCATCATTGGCAAAAAACCGCTGTCCAGCCCGCGCAGTATCTTTAAAGTACCCACCGATCTGAAACCTGCGGAAATTGGTGATTACTGCCAGATCGGAGCAAACGTGATCATCTACTGCCAATGCAAGATCGGCAATAGAAACCTGATCGCAGATATGGCTACCTTGCGCGAAAACGTTAGTCTAGGCGATCTGAACATCGTGGGACGCAACGTTAGCATCGAAAACTTCGTAAACATCGGCAGCCGGAATAAATTCGAAACCAATAGCTACATCACTGCCTATTCGACAATTGGCGACTACTGCTTTGTAGCTCCCTGCACCGCCACCAGCAACGATAACTTTATGGCGCGCGACAAAGAGCGTTTTGATCACTTCAAGGGCATAACCATGGAAGATGGTTCCCGCATCGGAGTAAACGCCACTATCCTGCCCGGTAAAACAATCCACAGCGATGGCACGGTTGCGGCTGGGGCTGTGGTAACCAAGGACGTTCCGGAAAAGACAATCGTGGCCGGAAACCCGGCAAAGCCATTCCGCAACGTTCCTGACGCTCAACTAATGGAAAACAATCTGGACAAGCAATGAAAACCCTGGTCATAATCCCAACCTATAACGAGATCGAAAACATCGAACGGCTTATCGAGATCGTTTTGGCCAAGGCTGAGGACATTGAAATCCTGGTCTTGGACGACAACTCCCCCGATGGCACAGCCTTGAGGGTAAAATTCATGCAAAGCAGCGAACCCCGGCTGCACCTGATCGAACGTCCGGGTAAAATGGGGCTCGGTTCTGCCTATGTTACCGGTTTCAAATATGCCCTCCAAAACGGCTATGAATATATCATGGAAATGGATGCGGATTTTTCGCATAATCCCGAAGACGTGCCCCGTCTGATCGAAGCCGCCAGAAAGTATGATCTGGTGATCGGTAGCCGCTATTGCAACGGAGTGAACATCATCAACTGGCCGTTTAAGCGTTTGCTGATCAGCTATTTTGCCAGCAAATACGTGCGGGTGATCACCGGGATGCCGATTAAAGACCCGACTGGCGGATTCAAGTGCTTC